>JACOTG010000139.1 GCA_016178505.1 Planctomycetota bacterium | reverse complement strand
GGAAGGATCTGTCCCGTGAGGTTGATCACGTGGCACATGAGGATCATCTTCGTCTTCGGCGTGATGTTCTTCTCGAACGCCGACACGATCGCCGCCGGATCCTCGCACGGCGTTGGGATCGAGAACTGCTTCAACATGATTCCGTTTCGACGCTCCATCTGCTTGAACGTCGTGATCATGCGCGGGTAGTCCTGGTTCGTCGTGAGGACCTCGTCGCCCGCCTTGAAATCGAATCCGAGTTGGCAGATCTGGAGGCTTTCCGAGGCGTTGCGCGTGATCGCGACTTCTTCCGTATCACAGCCGAACTGCTCCGCGAGTCGCTCGCGCACGCCCTCGCGCTGCGGCTCGAGCACTTGCCACATCGTGTAAGCGGGGAGCGTGTTCGAGTAGTCGAGGTGGCGCTTCATCGCGTCCTGGACGGTCCGCGGCGACGGGCTCACGCCACCATTGTTGAGGTTGACCAGGCTTCGATCGACGGTGAACGCCTGGCTGATTTCGAACCAGTAACTCTCGTCGCGCGCCACTTCTTCGGGCGATCCGCCGGCGACGGGCAACGCGTTCGCCGCGGCGAGCGCTCGCGCGAATCGAGCCGGAACGAGCGTGGCGCCCGCTGCGGCAACGACGGGTAGACCGATCGCGCCCAGGAACTCACGACGATTCTGCATGGCGGAACCTTTCAAAGCGTCGCGACCGCTACGTGTCGGGATGTCTCGGGAACTTCACCCACGGAAGTCGCAGGTTCTGGATGCCGCGATCCTGGAGCCGTTGTATCGCCATCGTGGCCTGCGCTTGGACGCCCGGATCGATCGCGTTCGGATCCATGGCGCTCGAAGGATCGGTGACGGAAGGCGCGTTTTGCAATGCCGCGAGGACGCGGCCGAGCCGATCGACGATCGCCGCCTCCGGCAGGAAGTCGCAGCGGACGGTTCGCGGCGCCTGCATGTCGCCACCGGTAGCGCCCGAATCCGAGATGATGTCGTCCTGGTCGACTCCGTCACCGCTGATTCCGACCGCGCCGACGAGATGACCATTACGATAGAGCGGAACACCGCCGGGAAAGATCGTGAAGCTATTCTGGAGATTCCGCTTCGATCCGTCGTCGAGCGTCAGGTGGATGGGTCGCTGGAGCGGATTCAAGAGGGTCGAGAACTGATCGAGACCGCACGGCAGAACCGCCGGCATGCACGACTGTGGCGGAGCACCGCATGACAGCGGCCAATTCGCCGGCACACAGCGGCAGCCCTGAAGAGGCATGCCATTGGGATCGAACGTGTCCGCGCACGCGATGGTGGCGCATGTTTGGAGAAAGAAGAGCGGGCCCTCCGCCGCGCCGTCGATCCCCGGCGGGAAGATGCCTTGCGACATGAACCCGATCGCACGGCTCGTGAACGCGGCCTGGTCGTCCGAGAAGAACGCGCACGTTCTGCCCTTTTGCACCGCGACGTCGAGCGAGAACAGCGTGGCGTCGGGCGTGCGGAAGATGCCGAGGATGTTGCCTCCGCGATCGACCACCGTGATGAACACCGCGGCGGAAGTGCCGATGGGACGGCGAATCGCCGCGCGCGTGTGATTGGCGCGCTCGGCCGATCCGGCGATGATCCGCTCCACGTCGGCAACGCGAATTGCGGCGGCACGCAGGTCCGCCGGCACGTTCGGATCGTTCGGATCGGGATCGAGGCTGTCCCTGAAGATGCAGTTGTTGGCATCGTTCGGATCGACGAGCTGACCCGCAAAGTCGCAGTAGACCTCGCCGGTGACGCCGCCAAGCGTGCGCGTCGGATACGCGCGATGGCCCGGACTGTCGCGAAGCGGGAAGCACGGCTCGACGACGCCTCGCATTCCGTCGATCGTCGCGAAGTCCATCGTCGGCCCGTCTTCGACCGGCGCGGAATCGACGTACGGAAAACGAATCCCGTCGATGAGGATGCGATCGGCTTGGATGGCGAACTGCGGCTCGAACCCGGCCTGGCCGGCGAGCGCGATTCGCTCGACATCGTTCGGGTCGCACGAAAACCCGACGACGCCGACTCCCCCGACCGGGTTCAGCTCCTTGAAGAGCGGCACGCCCCCGAGGAATCCCGTGATGCTGCCGCCGACGGGCTGGTTCATCGCGTCCCTGGCGATCGGGTTGATGTCCGTGCCGACGACACTGGAGAACTGAACGCCATAGAGCGGACCGCCGGGCGTTCCGCGGATGTCGGCGGGA
The DNA here is from genome assembly GCA_016178505.1 of Planctomycetota bacterium. Taxonomy (GTDB): domain Bacteria; phylum Planctomycetota; class JACOTG01; order JACOTG01; family JACOTG01; genus JACOTG01. The sequence goes on along the minus strand of JACOTG010000139.1, from coordinate 43,405 downwards.
AAGTGGTCTTGCACGATCGCCAGCGCCGTCCGGGTCGTGAAGGCTTCCGCATTGCTCTGGAAGTAGGACGCCGTTCCCGCCTTCGAGATCGCGTCCGCCGTCCGCGCCATGCAGAAGTCGGTGAGCGGGAACGGCAGGCCACTCCCATCGGGGACGCACGACGCGGCAAGACAGCTCGGATCGGGTGGCGGAAGCGGGAAGGCACGGTCGTCTTCGACGCGATAGTCGATCGTCCGGAACGCGCCGAGCACGTTGCCGTCGCGGTCGGTGACGGCGATCACCACGGGAACGCGCAGCGTTTCCGCCTGAGTCACGGCCTGCGTGATGATCGCCTCGACGTCGGCCTGCGACAGGTACACGACGGTCGTCGGGACCGCGATCTCTTCGCCGACGCCGCTCGACGTCTTGCCTTGGCATCCGACGATCCATAGTCCGCCGCAAAACCCGATGCCGAACGCCAGCGCAACGCCAGCCGCGGCCCGCAGCCCGATCGACCCCGACACTCTCTCCATTCGCATCCGTCCTCCTGAACGATGGGGGCGCAGTATAGCGATGTGACCCGCCCGTTCACTAGACGCGACTCCGCGCGAAGTTTGCGCTTGCGGGTTTTGGCGCGCGTCGCTAGAAGGGTCGGCCTGCGCACCGGCGCGATCCACGAAAGATAGGGGGCTCCTCAGACTCGGGCGACGAATCGATGGTGGTCCGCGAGCTTCGCGTCATTCAGGAGAAGTTCGGATACATCCCTTCCAAGGAACTGCATGCCCTCTCGAAGCACCTGAACGTCCCCGTTTACCACCTCCACGCCGTCGCGAGCTTCTTTCCGCATTTCCGACTGAAGCCGCCGGCGCCCGTCGAGATCGGAGTGTGCGCGGACTTCCCGTGCGCGCTCCAAGGATGCGCCGCTCTCCAGCGCCGCATCGAGGACGTGGTTCGCGAGAACCCCGAGGGCGGCGTGCTCGTCCGACCGGTCTCGTGCCTCGGCCAATGTGACGGCGCGCCGGCGATCTCGATCAACGATCACATCTTCGCGAGGCGGAAGACGGACGCGTTCATTGGGCTCGTCCGCTCGGCGATCGCCGGCCAACCGCTCCACGGCGACGACCCCGAGCCGACGACCGCGCGCTATCTCACCGATCCGTACTTCGAGAAGCCGCACTACGGCGCCGTGCGCAAAGCGCTCGCGACTCCGGACGGCCTCAAGGACGTCGTCGAGAAGCTCAAGGCCGCGAACCTGGTCGGCATGGGCGGCGCCGGATTTCCGACGGGCAAGAAGTGGGAGTTCGTTCGCGGCGCACCCGGCGACGAGAAGTACGTCGTGTGCAACGCCGACGAGAGCGAGGTCGGCACGTTCAAGGATCGCGAGATCATGCATCGCCTTCCCCACCTCCTCGTCGAGGGGATGGCGCTCGCCGGACTCGCGACGGGCGCGCGGCAGGGCTACATCTACATCCGCCACGAGTACGAACCGCAGCGCGAGGCGCTCGAACAAGAGATCGTTCGCGCTCAGAAGCTCGGCGTCCTCGGCGACGACGTACTCGGATCCAAGAAGACGTTCCACCTCGAAGTCTTCGTGAGCCCGGGCGGCTACATCTGCGGTGAGGAGAGCGCTCTCCTCGAAGCCATGGAAGGTCGCCGCGGTGAGCCGCGCAATAAGCCGCCCTTCCCCGTGACGCACGGCCTGTGGAACAAGCCGACGGTCATCAACAACGTCGAGACGCTCTCGAACGTTCCGGCGATCCTCGTGAACGGGCCCGACTGGTTCAAGGCGCAAGGCGTGAACGGCGGCGCCGGCCTCAAGTTCGTCGGCGTGAGCGGCCACGTGAATCGGCCCGGAGTGTACGAGGTCCCGATGGGGACGCCCGCCATCGACGTGCTCGAGAAGCAAGCCGGCGGAATCACGGGAGGTCGAAAGCTGAAGGCGTTCTCGCCTTCGGGCGCGTCGTCCGGGTTCCTCCCGGCGAAGCTCGCGCACACGCCGCTCGACTTCAAGCCGATGGCGCAAGTGGGATCGATGCTCGGATCGGCCGCCATCGTCGCGGTCGCCGAGGGCACGTGCATGCTCGACCTCGCGCTCGGCGCGGTTCGATTCTTCAGGAACGAGTCGTGCGGCAAGTGCGTTCCGTGCCGCGTCGGCTCCGCGAAGCTCGTGGAGATCCTCCAGGGGATCGCACAGGGTCGCGGCGCCGCGGAAGATCTCGAGACGATCGATCGACTCGCGGACACGATGCTCATGACCTCGATCTGCGGGCTCGGACAAGTCGTCGCGAACCCGATCACGTCGGTGATCACGCATTTCAAGGAAGAAGTCGACGATCACGTGCTGCGGCACACGTGCCCCTCCGGCGTCTGCTTCTCATCGACAGGCGGTGGCGCATGAGCGTGCAGCTGACGATCGACGGGAAGCCCGTCACGGTTCCCGACAACACGACGATCTGGGAAGCGGCGCGTTCCGTTGGCATCGCGATTCCGGTCCTTTGCCACCAACCGAACATGAACCCCGCGGCGGTGTGCCGCGTTTGCGCCGTCGACGTCGGTGCGCGCGTCTACGCGGCGTCGTGCATCCGGGCGGCCGAGAACAACATGGTCGTCACGACCCACAACGATCGGCTCGATCGCGCGCGCCGCACGCTCGTCGAGCTGCTCCTCGCCGACCATCCGCGCCCGTGCGCGCGTCACCGCGAGTTCGGCGACTGCGAGCTGGAACTCCTCGCCGAGCGCGAAGGAGTCGTCGACCCGATCTTCCCCGCGCGAGCGACGTCGAAGGGGCTCGACCTCTCGAACCCGAACATCGCGGTCGACCACTCGGCATGCATTCTCTGCGACCGCTGCGTCCGCGCGTGCACCGACATCCGGCACAACGACGTCATCGGCCGCATGGCAAAGGGTTACGCCGCGAGCATCTCCTTCGACGACAACCTGCCGATGGGCAAATCGAGCTGCGTCGACTGCGGCGAATGCCTGGTCTCGTGTCCCACGGGCGCGCTGACCGCGGCACATCAAATCGGAACGAAGCTGACCGTCGGCGAGCCGATGACGGCCGACGCGCTCATGGAGTTCGACGTCTTCTCGGGTGTCTCGAGCGCGTTCCTCACGCGCAACGCGGGCGGCGTCGTGAAGCGTCGCTACAAGAAGGGCGAGCTGATCTGCCGCGAAGGCGAGCCGGGATCGACGGCGTTCTACGTGCTCGAGGGAAAAGTCGAGGTCTATCTCGGCGTGCCGCTGACTCACGTGAAGACGCACTCCGAGAGGCGCGGCTGGATCCGGCGAATGGTCAGCTCGCTCGCGAGCCGCAAGCAGGACGCACGGCCCGGCGAGAACACGATGCGGTTCGTCCCCGTCGACGCCTCGATCGACCTCGCGTACGACAACCCGCGAGCGGTCCTCGGCAAGGGCGAGCTATTCGGCGAAGGCTCGTGCATGAACCTCAACCCGCGCTCGGCGACCGTGCGCGCCGCCGAGGACTGCGTCGTCCTCGAGATGCTCCGAAACGTGCTGCAGATCTTGCAGAAAAACCGGCAGTTCAAGGCGCGCCTCGACGAGACCTATCGAAAGCGATCGCTCGACAACCATCTTCGCAGCGTCGATGTCTTCCGCGATCTGCCGCCGGAGTTCGTCGAGTACCTGCGCGATCGCGTCGAGCTCGTGCGCTTCGCCGCCGGCGACGTCATCTGCCGCCAGGGCGATCCGGCCGACGCCTTCTATCTCGTGCGCCTCGGACACGTGAAGGTGACGCAGTCGTATCCGGGCGGCGAGCTGGTGCGCGCGTACCTGTCGCGCGGAAACTTCTTCGGCGAGATGGGACTCCTCGGCGACGACGTGCGCTCGGCGACCTGCTCGGCGCTCGATCACGTCGAGGTCGTTCGCGTATCGAAGGAGGATTTCGAGACGCTGCTCGTTCGCTTTCCGGAGGTTCGCGCGCGGCTCGAAGCCGTGGCGCAAAGTCGACGCGACGCGAACGCCGCCGCCGTGCTCGCCACGCAGTCGCAATTCCTCGACGACTATCTCGAACAAGGGCTCATGGAGGCGCAAAGCCTCCTCATCCTCGACCTCGAAAAATGCGTGCGCTGCGACGAGTGCGTCAAAGCCTGCGCGTCGGCGCATCAGGGCGTCACGCGCCTCATCCGCGACGGGCTGCGATACGACAAGTATCTGGTCGCCACGTCGTGCCGCACGTGCCGCGATCCTCTGTGCATGACCGAGTGCCCCGTGACCGCGATCCGGCGGCGCGATTCGCTCGAGATCGTCATCGAGGACTGGTGCGTCGGCTGCAACAAGTGCGCGGAGAACTGTCCGTACGGCAACATCAACTTGCACGAGTTTCCGTCGGAGGAGCGTGATCCGCTCACGGGCGAGCGTCGAACGGTTCGGAAGGCGACCGTGTGCGACCTATGCACCGAGCACAAGGAACCGAGCTGCGTCTACGCCTGCCCGCACGACGCGGCGCACCGCGTCGATCCCACGAAGCCGAATCCGTACCTGTGGGTCGGTTCGATCGGGATCAAGGAATCGAGCACGATAGACGACCGAACGTAGGATCGCCTTTCAACACAGAGGCCACAGATGCCGAGCAAGAAGTACGACCTGGTCGTGATCGGCTCCGGTCCAGCCGGAGAAAAGGGCGCCGCGCAAGCGGCCTACTTCGGGAAGAAGGTCGCGCTCATCGAGAAGGAGCCCGTGCTCGGCGGCGCCGCCGCCAACACCGGGACGCTCCCGTCGAAGACGCTCCGCGAGAGCTCGCTCTTCCTCTCCGGCTTCAAGCAGCGCGAACTCCAGGGCATCCGCGTCGGCATCAAGGAGAAGGTCACGATCGGCGACTTCCTGCTGCGCGAGCGCGTCATCAAGGAAGCCGAGCGATCGCGAATCTGGGAGAACTTGAAGCGGCACCACGTCGACCTCTACGTGGGCACGGCATCGCTGGTCGATCCCCACACGGTTTCGGTGAAGCCCGCGAAATCGCCGGAGGTGCAGATCAGCGCCGAGTTCGTCCTCGTCGCAACCGGCTCGTCGCCGCACCGCCCCGCCGAGTTCCCGTTTCACGATCCGCGCGTCTACGACTCCGACACGATCCTCACGTTGCGCGAGCTGCCGCCGACGATGCTCGTCGTCGGAGGCGGCGTCATCGGTTGCGAGTACGCCTGCATGTTCGAAGCGCTCGGCATCGACGTGACGCTCGTGGAAGGGCGCGATCGGCTCATGGGTTTTCTCGACGCCGAGATCTCGACCGCCCTGCGCGCGAGCATGGAAGCGTCGGGGATCCACATGCTCATGCCCGATTCGGTCGAATCCGTGGAGCCCGAGAGCGCCGCGATTCGCGTGCGCTTCAAGTCGGGCGCCATCTTGCAGACCCAGACGATCCTCGTCGCGTCTGGACGCAACGGAAACAGCGATGGGCTCGGGCTCGAGAAGCTCGGGATCGCGGTCAGCAAACGCGGACTGATCACGGTCAACGAGCACTACCAGACCACGGTGCCCCACCTCTACGCGGCCGGCGACGTCATCGGCTTTCCGGCTCTCGCCTCGACGTCGATGGAACAGGCGCGGATCGCGATGGTCCACGCCTTCGACCTCAAGTACAAATCGAAGCTCCCGAGCATCCTTCCCTATGGCATCTACACGATCCCCGAGTGCTCGATGGCGGGCGAGACCGAGGAGACGCTGAAGGAAAAGAAGATCGCCTACGTGGCAGGCAAGGCGACCTACGGGAACAACGCTCGCGGCCAGATCATCGGGGACACGCGCGGCTTCCTGAAGTTGATCTTCCGCGAAGAAGACATGCGGCTCGTCGGCGTCCACACGATCGGCGACCAAGCGACCGAGCTGGTCCACGTGGGTCTCACGGCGCTCATCCTCGAAGCGGGCGCGGATCTCTTCATCCAGACCTGCTTCAACTATCCGACGCTCCACGAGCTCTACAAGTACGCCACCTACGACGCGCTCGGCCGGAAGGCGGCCAGGCAGCGCGGCGCAACGGCCTGATCGCGAGCCGGGTGAGCTCCCCGCCGACGCGTCGCTCGGGGCCCGGAAGCACTCAGCTCTCGCTGCGGAACGCGTCGGACCGGAACTTCGAGACGGCGTCGAATGCCGTTCTGGCACGACGCGACGGTCCAATTCTGCTTTTTGCGCATCGTGCAGTATGATCCCTCCCGGTCAAGGCCTCGCCAGTGGAGAAGCCTAGGACCCGTAGGTATCACCCGCGCACCGATGACGCCGATCGTGTAGGGCTCTCGTCGAACGCGCGACTCGATCCCGTTGCGATCGCGAACGAGAAGTATCCGCAGTGCCAAGACTCGATCCCGCCGAACGCTCGAGACCTTCCCAGTGGCCCTTGGCCGCGTTGGGGATGCTCGTGCTCCTCCCCTACCTCTCGAGCGGGTGTGACCAGGTCAAGGCCTCTCCGCGCATCGTCGATGGCGAGTCGCCGCGGCGCGGCGGCTGCTTTCGAACGCCGCTGAACTTGCCGAGAACTCTCGATCCGGCGCTCCTCGACGACGTGTACGGGAAGGCCGTCGCCACTCAACTCTTCGATGGACTGGTGCAGCTCGATCTCAACCTGCGCCCGATTCCCGGGATCGCCGAGTTCTGGGAGATCTCGCGAGACCGCCTCGACTATCGATTCACACTCCGAAGAGGCGTTCGCTTTCACAGCGGCCAGGAGGTCACGTCATCGGACGTCGCATACAGTTTCGAGCGAATCGTCGACATGGCGAGACGCGGGACGTCTCCCGGCTTCGACATCCTTCACCTGATTCGCGGCGCGCAGGCCTATAAGGACGGGCAAGCGACGGACATCTCGGGCATCCGCACACCGGAGCCGTACGTCGTGGAGCTCGAACTCGAGCGACCGCACCAGGGATTCCTCTCCGCGCTCGCGTACGAAAACGTGCGAATCGTCCCGCGGCACGCCGCCGAGGATTCCTCGGAAGACAGCTTCGGAAAACACCCGGTCGGCACGGGACCCTTTCAGATCTCCTCTTGGACCGACCACGAGATCGTGCTCAGGCGGTTCGATGACTACTTCGGAAACGCGGCATACCTCGACGAGGTCCGATACGTCTCCGAGGACGTGTTCAAACCCGACGACACGCCCGACAAACGGTTTCAGGCTCGTCAGCTGGAGCTTCTCGAAGCCTCGGATGACGAAGTCAACGTGCTCGATCCGGGGAAGATGTGCACGGTCGTGCGAAATCGGACGCCGAGCCTCTACTACATCGGGTTCAACGTCGATGTTGCTCCCCTCGACGATCCGTTGGTTCGTCGCGCCATCGTGCTCGCGATCGACCGCAACCGACTCATCCCGACGCAGGAGTCGACGATCGAGTCGGCCACCGGGCTCATTCCCCCGGGACTGTTCGGCTATTCGCCGCACCCTCGCACGCCGCCATTCGACCGCGCAGAAGCCGCGCGCCTTCTGAAGCAAGCGGGCCATCCGGGCGGCGAGGGGCTTCCAGCAATCGTGTGTTACACGACGAGTTTCGGCTTGGGGGACAACCGGGTCGCCGACGACCTACGACAAGTCGGCGTGCGAATGACGTTCAAACCGATCGCCTGGCCGGCACTCAAGAAGATGCTCAACGAGGGCGCGGCACCGGCGTTCGTGCTCGGCTACTCGGGGGGCATTGCCGACGGCGATCAGTTCCTCTTCAGGCTGTTCCACTCGAAGGGTTCCGCCAACAACTTCCACTACAAGAGCGGTGCAGTTGATGCGTTGCTCGAGGAAGCGGTCGGGACGTTGGACTCGCAATGGCGATACACACTGTGCGGGCGAGCGGAGTCGCAGATCATCGAGGACGCGCCGCTGGTGCCGCTCTTCTACTACACGTCGACCTATGTGGCTCAGCCCTACGTCCGGAATTTGCTGATGGGCCCGTTCGGCTTGCGGTCCGTGCGACTCGACAAAGTGTGGCTAGACGACCGGCGAGGCACGCCGCGATAGCCGGAGCGAATCCAACGCCCCACGAGATCGAATTTTACCTCTCGTGCGCTCACGCGAACGGCCAAGTCATCTCGGCGTTGCGCGAGGTTCCTAATCCATCTCAACTCCCCATCCAAGTCTTTCTTGCGATTTGCGTTTCGCTCATTCGGTCAGCGATCATTGACAAGGAGCCGCTTGAAGGATCAATAGGATTCGGGATATCTCCAAGGAGTGACTCGATCACACTATCTCATTCGCCTGGCCCTAGCGACGACGGCACGCATTCAGCACTTCTGCATCTCGGCCGTTCGTCTGCCAAGACTCGGAGCGAACTCACGGGACGCGTTCTCCGGAATTTCGATCAGCGGTGCACATGGAGCCGATTTCTGTCGGCAATGTGAATTCACCGGAACCGAGTCGGATTACTCGTCCGACACGTGAACCGTAGATACGACGCGGTAATCGGGAGAAACGAAGACCTGATCCGTGAGGACTTCCGTCTCTGGCGGTCCGTTGCGAACCTTCTGGTCCTTTCTATCCCGAAGAATCGTCACCACCACGTTGTAGTATCCGGCTGGAAGCCCTTTGAACAGGTACGGTCCGGGTTTGAACTCCGTTGTGTTGATTGGCGTCACTATGCCGGACTGCAGTTTCTCAGTTGCACCGCCAATGATAGGGAACACTTCCACGTGAGCTCGGCCAGGCCAAGTGGCGCCGTCGGATGTCAGAATCTGACACTCGACACTTCCGACTTCCTGAAGGCTCGCGCAGAATTTCACCGGTTCGCTTGCGATCTCAACCTCTTGTCGCGCGCCGACCACGACGCCAGGCGGCGTTGAAAAGGACACTCGATAGTTTCCAAATGGAATTCCGCTGATTCGACGAATAGGTGCGTCACGCCGAGCGATGCTTACCATGTATTCGCCGGTCTCAGCCACAAGCTGAACGTATCCCAGGACGTCGTCCGGCCGATGCGAATCATCATCCGCGATACCCAGTATCTCCACGTCCATTTCCCCGAACCCGCGAGCTCTCGGAGATAGTTCGAATTCGTACGTTGACAGTGCTCCGACCAGTCGCGGAAAACCGACTTCGGCTCGGGTGGACTCATATCCGGATACTCTCACGGCCACCGAAACTGGGCCGTAGACGTCAGCAACTGTGTCCGCCACAATGAGAATCGGTCGCTCTATCGGTGCAAGGTCGCACGAACCCCGGATCCAAGCAAGCGACAGCATGGTTTGCACGGTACGCGTGCCCAATACGGATGCGCCTCGCCCCGGGGCAATCTGAATTGGAGGTGATGGTCCCATAAGTTCAGGTGCAGTCCGGATCGGCGTCTTACCCTTTTCACAATACTTGATGACGCAGCCATACACCGCGCCAACCGTCAAAGTAACGTCGTCGTCGGATGGTTTCACCCTTTGGAGCGACCTTGACGTCACAAATCCATTGCCCGCAGCGAGGAGATTGTAGCTTGCCGACGGCTTTAACCCGGAAAGTCGGAAAGCGCCTGTGTCGTCGGTGCGAGCCACGCAATTGTCAGCTTGAGTCTGCTTCCCGATCGCGCGCATGATATCGTGCTCGTCAAGAATGGAACCACCACTCCCGCACGCCATGACGAAGAGTTCTTTGCCGGCCGCTGAGCCGTCACGCGTTCTCACATGCCCGCGAATTGTGGCTCCCCAGGGAAGAACGAGGCGAACGACATCGTGGTGCGCCGGAACGCCTACGGACGCCTCAGTGTACCCTTCGCCACGACCGTAGACAGTGAAAGATTCCCTCACGTCGATCTCGTGCGTCTCCAGATGTCCATCGCCGTCCGTTGTGCCCAGCATCGTCCCTTCGATCGCGCTTCCCAAGAAGACTTCAGCGTTAACGATGGCCGCGTCATCTAAGTTCACTACGCTAATCCGCACGACGTCTGTGCTGCCTATGGAATTCGCCCCATCAACGAGGGCCTCTGAGGCATCGAAGTGCGGTGATGGCAGCATCGAAGCGCCATCTGTGCTTCGAGCTCCGTGAGCAGGCAGTTCGGGCACCTTAGCGACGGTCGCAACCGAACTTGTGCGGAGATAAAGCACCGCAAGTAGGGCGACAATTGCGGCGCACAGCAGGAACGTGGTTGGCAGGCGCTTGTTCTTCAATCTAACGCGCACCGGTGTATGTCGAGCGATACTGCGGCTAGAACACGGGAATAAGCGCTCGCGCCGTCCGCATTTGCGCTCAAATCTAGTCCGTCAACACACTCCCAGAGAGTCCTTGGCGTTGCGCGGCTCGGTTGTAACTACTGCCATGGAACGTACGGATGGCACCACGCGGACCAGCCGTATTCGTCGGTGTCGTTCCGGCAGGGGCTAGCACCGCAACCCGACCCACAGCCACCGGCATGACCAAAAGCGGGGGTATTGCCTTGCTGGTCGATAATCACAATCATATAGCAGCAAGTAGGCTCTCCTCCCGTGCACGCCGCACAGTAGGCAAATGTGAGTCCAGACACAGGATCAAAGCCGACATTGGGTTCTTGTGGGCAATCATCGGGAGGACACACGCCGTAGCATGCGAGATTGTAGTTGTTGCCGTCGTAGTCAGCTTCACCGACGCACGAGTTTCCAGTCGCCTGGACTTGCGTCCCGACGACGATCAATAGAGCGGCCCAAATCACTGCGATGGTCCCGAATACGAGAAGACGGGTCATCTGCTTTTCCTAAGAAAATGTAATCCGACAAGTTCGAGCGGCGGGAGTGCAACGCGCAACATCGGAACGAGTAGATGGCAAATATCGGAATGAGGTGCAAATCGTCTCAGCATCGCTGCTATCTATCAGAGCGACTCGGCCGTGGCGTAGCTGAATCTCGCTATCGAGCGGTCTCATGCTTGTTTGTCCGGTCTCTCAAGACGCCCTTATACCGGATCGTCCGGGCGTGTCAAGATCGATCTCTTCACCTGTTTGGAGCTTCAGCCGGGGCCGGCGCGCCGACCTTGTCTTCCTTCCCTGGACCGTCCCCACAGGGTGCATTGTCACCAAGTTCAACACTGACTTGTCTCCCGGCGTGAACTCCCGGTTTGAACTGACGTGGGGAGTCGCGCCTCAAGAGCAGGACTTCGCCTCGTTCCCCGGATTCCCGACGCGGCCGCGCGGGCAGCTGGCCCAAGACGGATTCGACGCTCAAAACGTTGACGAGACTCTCGCCGCGCGCGAATGTGGTCCGGCGTCATGCTGAGATTCGCTTGCGACCCGGATCGCGTCTTCCTGGTCATCCTCCACGCGGCGATCGAGGTCGCGCGCGATGAGATCCACCCGTACCCACTTGGCTGCAAACCGGCGGCGTCGGAGGAGCACGAGCTTCAGGAGAACTACGCCGCAGGGTTCCCGGTGCTCGCCGAAGCTTTCTCCCGCGCCGAGATTGTCCCGCTCTTGGATCGGTTGCTGGCCGCAAGCAGGGATGCCGGCGCGCTCTACCAGATCACGGACTGGTGCTGGCTCGTGCTCCACGATTGTCTCGAGAATCTCATCTACGTGCACAACGACGTCGTCAGCGACCACGACGACGGCTTGAATGAAGTCGGGCCTTACAGGATCGGAAGGATCGACTTCGACGCGATCCTCGACGCGTACTTCTGGGACACCGACTTCCTCATGGGCAGGCCGCTCGTGGACATGAGCGAGGAAGCGCGAGAGCACATGGGGGTGAGTCCGGAAACGTTCGGCATCGCCGCTGGCTTGAAGCCGCATCCGGAAGAGCTGCGGATCACGCCGGTCGAATGGGAGTCGCCCGACCGGAAGCCCTTCAAGTTGAAGGGCCCGGCAGAGGGCCGCATTCCTTGCTATCCGCCGCTGGCGGATTAACGTTTCATTCCACGCCATGCGCCGCGCAGCCCGGCTTCGCGGGCTACTTCTGCGGCATCGCTCGCGGCGCTGACGTCGCCGGGCCCGGCGGCTCGTTCGTCACGCGGTACGGCTTGCCCTGGCGGTCGAGATAGAGCCGGCGCATCTCCTCGAGGTTGAACGGGCGCGCGCCGCGGCGGTTGAAGACGCCGACCTGGTTGCCGGCCTCGTCGACCGCACGGTCGCGATCGAGCCCCTTCGAGATGGCGAGCGCGGGTCCTTCGGTGTGAAACGTCGCGATGAGCTTCGGCGTCGGCTTCGGCGAGAAGCCGTTCCAGCCGGGCGTCTCACCCGACGTCACCAGCTCGAGCACGCGTAGCCCGTTCTCGCCGTCGGCGACGTAACCGAAGAGACTGTTGTTGGTCATTCCGATCTTCACGTCGTGGACGTCGTTCATGGCGCCGTCCGCGTCGAACCACTGGGGCTCCGACGGCTTTTCCGGGTTGCTGACGTCGACGATCGCCAAGCCCTGCTTTCCGCCGGCGACGTAGGCGAACGTGCGCGCGACGTAGACCTGGCACGCGTCCGCGATCGGCACCACCGCGCCCTCGACGGCCTTCGGCTGATCGGGGTTCGTGATGTCGATGACCTTCAACCCCTCGGAGTCCGTGACGAACGCGTAGCGGAACTGCACCGCGATCGAACGCGCGCCGACGATGGCGGGCGCACCGATCACCGCGGCGATCTTCGGCGTCGCCGGTTCGCTCACGTCGACGTCGACGAGCCCGCGATCCGCGCAGATCCAGACGTGCGTGCCCGCGACGGTCAAGCCCACGGCGCCATCGAGGATCCCATCCGGGTTGAACACGATGTCGCGATCGAGGAAGTTGTTGTCGGGGTTTCCGTCGAGGAGCGTCGCCGCGTTCACCATCACGAGCCCCTCGTACTTGTCCGTGACGTAGATGAACGCGTACGAGAGGTGCCGCGGCTGCTCCTCGTTTTCGTCGAGGACCCGGCGCACCGGATCGATCGCGACCGTCGCCGGCGCCGCAACGGCCGTCGCGTAGCGCGTGCGAACGACGAACTGTTGGCCGAGCGGCGACACCGGCGCCGACAGGGTGCGCTCGGAGAAATCCTTGTTGTCGACGTTCGCAACGTCGAAGACCCGAAGGCCGCCCGCGCCCGTGGCGGCATAGAGGTACTCGCCGCGAAGCTGGAGGCTCAAGACTTCCGCGGAGCTGAAGAGGTTCAGCGTGTCGTCGGGTTCGTGCTCGTACGCCTCGTGCAGCTCTCGGTTCTCGTCGACGTGGCGAGCGTACTCGTCGGGATAGGCGATGCGGTGGAGGTTGCTCCCGATCACGGCCTGCGGCTCGGATCGTTCGCTCACCGAGACCGCCTGGAAGCCCCCCTCGCCTGTCGCGACCCAACAGTAGTGTCCGATGAAGTTCACGAAGTTCGTCCCCAGGAGCATCACCTGCGCGAGCCACGCATTGTTGTCGTTCGCCTGGGAGAGGTGACAGTCGGTGCACGTCTTCGTTTCACGGGCGCGAACGGTGTGGGGCACGTACGTCGTGAACGCGTGCCCGCTGAACCCGCTCGCCGAGACCGTCTGTTGTTGCGAGTAGATCCACTCGCGCTTGTCGTTCTGCGATCCGACGAGCACGGCACACGACGACCGCACCGGAGAAATGCGCTGGCCCGCGACCGTGCCGTCCTTGCCGAGCATGAAGATGTCGTTTCGCAGCGTTTGGAAGTTGTATTGGACCCAGTTGCGATCGACGTCGCCTTCGCCGTGCAGCATCGGCTTTCGCTGGTTCGCGACCATCGGCAGGTGGCAGCCGAAGCAGCTCGTCGTCCACGACGTATGGCAGGCGATGCAGTTCATCTCGCTCGACGGATGGGCGAGGTCGGAGTCGTTCGCCGGCGCACTGCCCCAGGTCTTCCCGTCCTTCCGGATCGTGTGCGCATAGCGGGCCCGCGCGAATTTTTCGGACGTCGGATCGAGCGTGTCGGCGACTTGCACGATCGTCCATTCGCGATCCTTCTCGACCATGCCGCGCTGCACGATGCTCTCGCCGCTCCTTTCGAAGCGCAGCTTCCCGCTCGGGGTCGGCTGGAGCTTCCGGAGATCGTGCCCGCCCGCCGGCGCCGCAGGCCCCGACGTCTCGAGCGTCGCGCGCTCTCTCAACGTGCCGTGACAGTCCTCGCAGCGAATCTCCACGGCAGCGCGCATCTCACCGTACAGCTTTCCATTTCCGTGACTGTCCTGCTCGAAGTGACAGTCGACACAGTGCATCCCCATTTCCGCGTGAATATCCTGGAGATGCGCGGCCTTCTCGAATTTCTGCGGATCGTCGGCGGCAACGGACTCGCCGTTCTTGTCGAGGAGCGTGCCATCGTGTTTCTGACTGTAGACGTTTCGGAAGACCCAGCCGTGGCCGTGGAAATCCGCGAACTGAACGTTCTTCAGCGTGGGGTTCACCTTCGACCACATGTCCGCCAGGAAGTCGGGGTCGGACCAGCGACCGCGAAGCGCCGCATTCTCGGGATTGCTGCGCTGGATCTCGTCCGTCTCCCACGGCGTCGGGCGATGCTCGCCGGCCTTCAGGTACAAGCCTTCGGCGTCCGTCTCGTTGTCCCACCAGATCGTGCCGAAGTACGAGTTCTCGACCGCCGTGCCGGGGTGCACGTGGCAAACGACGCACTGGCTCGAGGGGATGCCGCGCGTCATCACGTGCTTCATCGGATGGCCCGACTCGTCGTGCTTGATCGTCGGATCGGCCGTCTCGGAAAACCCTCGATTGTTCGACGCCTTCCACTCGGGACCGGTGTGCGCGCGATCGCGGTCGTTCGCGTAAACGACGTGGCACGCCGTGCAGCCGCTCGATCGATAGTCGCCCGGGTGATCGTTCGTCCCGAGAAACGAGAGCATCGGGTCGAGGAGCCGCGTCTTCTGCAGACCGAGAAACACCGGATCCGTTCGGAGAATCGTGCCGTAGCCGCGGTTGCTCAGCTTGTTCTCGGGTTCGCCCGGAGGATCGAGCGGATTCGGGTTCCCGATCTCGCCCTTCTTGCGGCCGCCGCGCTCGAAGACGCGCAGGATGTTTCCCGGCTGCGAGACGTTCCAGCGCGGAAGCGGCCACAGTTCCGGCAATATCCCCTTCATCTTGATTTCCTGGGGAGTCGGCGGCGGAATGGTGCGCAGGAGCAGCGGCGTCCCATCGGGCCCGTACGCTTCGCCGAAGTGCGCGTCCTTGAACGGGACGGCGCCGTTGTTGTAGAGCGCCGCGCTCCACAGCATCGCGCCGTGCGTCATCATGCTGGTGCGAACCTTCGCCACCTCGTCCGGATGACAACCGACGACTCCGCACGTCGTGTGAGCAACGCGAAGATCGCCGGGGTTCGCGAATCGCACGAACTCGAAGCTCTCGTCCATGAGATCGGCGCCGAGACGCTTCGGGTTCGCCGACGTAGGCCAATGCTCCGGGAAGCGAGGCTGAACGTGCGCGCGCAATTCGGTGACCTGGTAGGCTTCCGTCTCGCGCGTCGTGTCGGCCGGGAGCATCGCCGTCGCATCGCCGCCGTGGCAATCCGTGCACCCGAGATAGAAACGGTCGCCGCCGTGCAACGTCTTCGAGTCCATGGGCGAATGGCACGAGAGGCAACCGAGGCTCTTCGAATCGGCGTCGCCCTTCGATTGCCATGGGAACCCGGGCACTCGGATCGGTGCGTAGCCGTAGCCTCCGCCGTCGTACGCCGCGTGTGAGCTGAGTTCCGGAGCGCTCGGTCGGCTGACGCACGCGACCATCACGGCGAGAATCGACGCCGTCGCACCGCCGGCGAAAACGATCGTCTTCCACGTCCGGCACATCGTGAGTGCGGAGGTGCGAACCATGCCGTTCTTCTCCTTGAGGATTCCCGAAACCGGTGCGCGGTCGAACTTCCCCTCGTCCGTCGACCCCGCGCGGCGGAGGCCATCGAACTTTTCATCGTCCGTCGAAGCCGCGCGGCCGAGATGGTAGTGGATCGCCGCCTCCTCGAGCAAGGACTCGCATTCGCGTTCGCGCCGGACGAGGCTGCGGACCGCGCGCGGTTCATTGACTCGGTCGATCACGTGCGGTAAAAGCCGGCCAGCTTTCCACGAGGAGGATAGTGGCTTGGCTGGTTTACCGATCTCGAAGACCGTCGTTTCGCGGCTCGTCGCGTGTGCCGCTGCCCTCGTCTCGCCGTGCGCGCTCGCGCAGACCGCACCTTCGGGACAGCCGCGGTTCATGGGCGCCGGCTCGTGCTCGGGCACGGCATGCCACGCGTTCACGGAGCGGAAGAGCACCACCAAGATCCAACAGAACGAGTGGTACACGTGGCTCCACGACGATCCCCATCCGGGCTCTTACATGAAGCTGAAGGGTCCCGGACTGCAACAGATGCGCGCGAATCAGATCGGCGCGAACCTCGGGATCACGGGCGACGCCGCGGATAGCCCGCGTTGTCTCGTTTGCCACGCGATCGACGTCCCCGAATCTCGTCGGGCACCTTCCTTCGAGGTGTCTCTCGGTGTGGGATGCGAAGCGTGTCATGGCGCGTCGGACTATTGGCTCGCTCCGCACTCGGCTCCGGATTGGGCGAAGGCCAGCGAAAGCGAGAAGAAGGACAAGGCGTGGGTGAACATGGAGGACCTCGTCGTGCGCGCCGAGAGGTGCCTCTCGTGCCACCTCGGCGATCCGACGGGTGAGGTCGGCGACGGAAAGAGAGTCTTCGATCACGATCTTCTCGGCGCCGGTCATCCGGACCTTCCCTTCGAGCTGGAGCGGTATCTCAACGGTCGAACGATGAAGCACCATTGGCTCGATCCAAAGGATCAGGATGCCTGGTTCGGAACGCGCACATGGGCGGTCGGCGAGGTCGTCGCGCTCGACATGCAGATGAAGCAGCTCGCCGAGCAAGCAACTCACGCCGAAGGCTGGGGTGCATGGCCCGAGTTCTCGAACTTCGACTGCTACGACTGCCACCACATCGTCAATTTCGAAAAGAACACTCCGACGTGGCGACAAGAGCAAGGCACTGCGGCCGCGACATCGGGGAAGCGCACGGCCGGTCGGCCGCGTTGGAATGCGTCGCGCTCGGCGGTCGTGCGACATCTCGTCGAGCGGATCGCGCCGAACGTCGCGAGCAGCCTCGCGACCGAGATCGCCGGTTTCCAGAAGCTGATGGATCGGCCCAGTTCCAATCGCGAGGCCATCGCGGAGTCCGCCAAGCGCATCGCGCGTCTTCTCGACGACGTCAAGGGCAAGCTCTCCGGCGGCGACAGCTCCGTCCTCGACGAGCAGGCAACGCGCGATCTCCTCTTGCGAATCTCCGGGGACACGCAGTTGTCGCAGTCGGGCGTGCAAACCGCAAAGCAGGCGGCGCTTTCGATCGAGTCGCTCTACTCCACGTTCTGGACGGCAACGCACTCCGTGCAAGTGTCCGGAGACTCGACGAACGACGTCCGGCAGCAAGTGAATCAACTCGTCGATTCGACGAACAACGTCGAGCTGTTCAATCCGAAAGCATTCGCGAGGGCGCTCGCGGAGCTGCACCAAGCGTTCGAAAAGCTGGGGAAGTGACGCGGGGTTAAGCTGCGCCGAAGTTCCAGGGGCGCAGCTCGGGGCACGTGATGCACGCGAGGGGAGTCATCGGATCGAGAGCACTGACCGCGACTGCCCTTCTCGTGGCCTGCGCCACCGCGCATGCGGGAGATGACGCGCCGCCGCAGTCGTCGACCTCGACCGTCCAACCCATTCCGATCAAGGATCGATGGGATATTCCGCTTCCCGAGTACCACCGTTATCCGGGACGCGACGGAGAATACCCCTACAGCGATCGATCGCTCCTCGACCCGTTCAACTTGAACGTGCTCAAGGGCGACGAACCGATCCTCGGCCAAAACACCTTTCTCGCGCTGACTCTCACGAGCGAGACGCTCTACGAGTTCCGGACGCTGCCGACGCCGAGCGGTGTATCTGCCGCGCATGGAGGAACCGAGGAGTTCTTCGGCGATCCAGATCAGTCCTTCTTCAACGAGAACATCACGACGGTCATCGAGTTCTTTCATGGCGAGACGTCGTACAAGCCGCGTGATTGGGAGTTCCGCTTCACTCCGGTCTTCAACTACAACCAGTTGAACACGCGCGAGAACACGGTCGTCAACATCGACCCGCGCTTCGGGACCGATCGGCAGGACGGGTTCATCGGCGTGCAAGAACTCTTCGCCGAGCTACACCTCGTCGACGTGTCGCCCTACTACGACTTCATCTCCGTACGCGCCGGCGTGCAACAGTTCACGAGCGACTTTCGCGGGTTCGTCTTTTCCGACAACGAGCCCGGCGTGCGACTGTTCGGCAACCTCGACTCGAATCGCGACCAGTGGAACCTCGCGTTCTTCTCGAACCTCGAGAAGGACACCAACAGTGGCCTCAACGACATCTCGAACAGTCGCGGGCAGAACGTGATCATCGCCAACTATTATCGCGAGGATTTCATCTGGCTCGGGTACACCGCGCAACTGTCGGTTCACTACGACAACGACTATGGCAACGTCGAGTACGACGACAACGGGTTCCTTACTCGCCCGTCGAACATCGGAGACCACAAAGCTCACAACGTGAACGCTGCGTATCTCGGATGGGAAGGCGACGGACACATCGGGCGTTTCAACCTCACGCACGCGGTCTTCGAGGTGCTCGGTCACGACACCGACAACCCGCTTGCCGGGCGCGACGTCGACATCAACGCGCAGATGGCCGCACTAGAGGTCTCGATCGACCACGACTGGATCCGGCCGAAGGCGTCGGTGTTCTTCGCGTCCGGCGATTCGGACCCGAACGACGGCGAAGGCACCGGGTTCTGCCCGATCCTCGACAACCCGAACTTCGCGGGCGGCTCGAACTCGTTCTGGAACCGCCAGGGCATCAAGCTCACGCAGGTCGGCGTCAACCTCGTCGATCGCATGTCGCTCGTGCCGGCACTGCGCGCCTCGAAGATCCAAGACCAAGCGAACTTCGTGAACCCGGGGATCCTGCTCTTCAATACCGGCTTCACGGCGAAGGTGACCCCGAAGCTCAAGGCCGACGTCAACCTGAACTGGTCGCGATTCGTGAACACGGAGCCGCTGCAGCTCGTGCTCAACCAGAACGACGTCCACCAGGAAATCGGTTGGGACCTGTCTCTCGGCGTCGAGTACCGCCCGCTCTTGTCCGACAACGTCATCTTGCAGGCGGGCACGGCGGCGTTCTTTCCCGGCCGCGGGTTTCGCGACATCCTGACGCCGAGCGTGCTCTATCAGGGCTTCGTCGCCGTGATCCTCACCTACTAGGAGTCATGATTCACCCATCCTTGACGCTTCGGCCGCGCGCCGGTACCGTCGCGCGCGACCGTGTCGAAGACGTCGGGAGAACGAGTCGCCAGGGAACGCAACGATGATTCTCGATCGCACGCACCGCCGTTGGATCGTCGCGGTCGTCCTACTGACCGTGGCCGCGACGGCGGTCTACGTTCCGTACGCGAGGCAGAGCGCGCACGGACCTTCGGGGTCGAGCGCGATCGGGCTCGTCTTCGGCATCACCGGCTCGGCGCTCATGCTCTTCGCCGGGTTGTTCGGCGCACGAAAGAAGGTGCCGACGTGGCGGCTCGGACGCGCCGAGACGTGGCTCAAGGGGCACATCTGGCTCGGGCTCCTCGCGGTGCCGCTGATCCTGTTCCATTCGGGGTTCGCGTTCGGTGGGACGCTCACGACGCTGCTGATGGTCCTCTTCTACCTCGAGATCGCGAGCGGGATCTTCGGGCTCGTGTTGCAGCAAGTGCTGCCGAAGATGATCCTCGAGCGCGTGCCGCGCGAGACGATCTTCGAGCAGATCGACCGAAAGATCGAGTTCCTCGTGAAGGAAGCGGACGAACGCGTCGAGCAGGTCGCCGGCACGCTCGGCGTCGAGTCACCGGAGGTCGCGATGGTGGCGGCCGGTGCGCGCGAGCGAAGCGCGGGCGGCTTCGACAAGTCGCGCCTGAAGACGGCGTCCACGCCCGTCGCCGCCGTGCCGCAGAGCGAACCGCTTCGCGACTTCTATCTGTCGGAAGTGCGGCCGTTCCTCCTGTCGAACGGCAAGCTCACGGGTCCCCTCGCGAACGACACCGAGGCCAAAGGGCGATTCCGGAACGTGCGCTTGAAGGTGCCGTCGACGCTTCACGAGACGATCAGTGAGATCGAGGACATCTGCAAGGAGCGGCAGGAATACGAGCTCCAGCGGAAGATCCACTTCTGGTTGCACGGCTGGCTGTGGGTCCACGTTCCGATCTCGATGGCGCTGCTCGTACTCGCCGCGTTCCACGCCGTGATGGCGCTGAAGTTCTAGTGGCAAGAAAACGAACGCAGAAAACTCTGGCGCGGCAGCTCGCGCTCGATTACTTCGCGAAACCGTTTTGGTTTCGATCGTGGCGTCGTCGTCTGACGTGGGGATTGTTCGCCGTTGCGCTCGTGTGGCTCGGGTTCCTCGCGGCGCGCGGCGATCAGCGCGTCTACTCCGCCGGGCCCACGGCACTTTCCCATCGCACGATCGAGTCGGATTGCGCGAAGTGCCATGCGACGTTCGACTCGACGCCGGACGCAAAGTGTCTCGCGTGTCATCCGGACCAGACCGCACCTCACGACAAAGGCCAGACGACGACGCCCGAATGCGCCTCGTGCCACGTCGAGCACCGCGGGCGGGGCGACCTCGCCACCGTCGCCACTTTCGCGGACCGTGCATGCACCCACTGCCACGCGGACTTGCGGACCCACGACGGCCCGCCGAAGAAGGTCGTCGCGCACATCGCGAGCTTCGATTCCGATCATCCCGAGTTCCGCGCGCTCTCGCCGGATGTCTCCGACCGGACGAAGATTCGCTTGAACCATGCGACGCACCTCCACCTATCCAAAGACGATCCCAAGCTGAAGCCCCTCGCCGACAAGCTCCCGATGACCTGCCAGGCGTGCCACCATCCCGACGAGGCCGGCCGGCACTTCCAACCGATCACGTTCGAGCAGTCGTGCCAGGACGGCTGCCACTCCCTGACGTTCGACGAGCGCACACCCGACCTGACGGCGCCGCACGAGCCGCTCGACGTCGTCCGCGGATTCCTACAGCGGCACTACTCCTCGATTGCAAAGGACAGCCGTTCGATCAAGGAGAAGGACGCCGCCACTTGGGTTTCGAAGGAGGTTGAGAAGGCGGAAGTCTTCTTGTGGGAAGCCCGGTGCAAGCAGTGTCACGACTTGACCGCGGCGGAGAGGCCCGACGCGCCGAAGAGCGTCGTCCCGACGAATGCAAACGGACAACGCAAGCGCTGGCTTGCCGAGCCGGACCTCGATCCACGGACGCGGCAGCCGCTCGGCTGGCTCACGCGCGCGTCATTCGATCATTCCGCACACCGTGCCGTTCGCTGCGACGCCTGCCACGCCAAGGCCGTCGACAGCAAGAAGACGGAGGACGTGCTCCTCCCGGGAATCGCCTCGTGTCGAAGCTGCCACAAGGCGGACGAAGGAGCGCGAACCCAATGCAGCGAGTGCCACCTCTATCACGATCGCTCGGCGTACCAAAAGCGAGGCGGCACGCTCGGCCTCGGGTTCGAGGAGTTCAAGGATCGAGCGGGCGATCTTCGCCGCTGAGTCAGGGCCTACTTCATCTGCAGCGTGAGCACCGGGTCGAAGTTGGGCGGCGCCGCTTTCAGGCACTCGACGGCGCGGGCCGCCAAGGTCAACGCCGGGAAATCGTAGTGGCCCTGGTTCTCTTGGAGTAGCGGGTAGATCGTCCGACACGCGTCGGACCAGCGCTTCGTCTCGAAGTGATCGAGCGCTTTCTCGTAGCACTCGCGACGGGCAAGCCAGTCTTCCGTCGCCGAGTCGCCGTGCAGCTCGTAGACGTCCACGACGCCGTCGATCCCGACGAAGCGAACCTTGCAGAGCCTCCTCGTGACGAGCGTGTCGCGCACCTGATCCGCGGTGGTTCCCGCGAGCAGAACCGGCGCACCCATTTGTTTGGTCGCGCCTTGGATCCGGCTCGCGAGGTTCACCGTGTGACCGAGCGCACCATACTTGAATCGACGGCGACTTCCGATGTTGCCGACCTGAACGGGGCCCGTTCCGATTCCGATGGTGACGCCCAGTGGCATTTGGACGCGCTCGCGCCACTTGTCGAAAGCCGTGGGCAAGCCCGCGCGCATCGCGAGCGCCGCGCGGCACGCGCGCACGGCGTGATCCGGCTGCGGCGCCGGCGCATTCCACATCGCAAGGATCGCGTCGCCGATGTAGTCGACGACGACGCCCTTCTCGTCGAGGACGCAGCGACTGAGCACGTCCATCACGTCGACGACGAGCGCGCAGACTTCGCCCGGCTTGAGTCGCTCGGACATCCGCGAGAAGCCGTTGAGATCGGCGAAGAGGATCGTGACCTCGCGCTCTTTGCCCTCGAGCAACCCGGGGTCGCGTTCGAGTTCCCGCGCCAGCTCGCTCGAGAAGAACTGCTCGAACTGGACGCGCGAGCGCGCCGCGTCGGCCTCGCGGGCAACGCGCGCCATGCCGCTGCCGACCGCTGCCGCGAGAAGCTGGACGAGCTGCGCCTCGAGCGGGCGAATCTCCGAAGCCCCGGAGCCGGACCCGGGCACTCTCGATCCGTAGACGGCGCCCGCGACCTCGTCTTTCTCGTTCAGTATCGGAGACGCGACGACGACGTCCATCGCGCCCAGCGTCGACAGGACGTTTGCCTCGCCCGCCGTTCCGAAGAACGTCCGCCGCTCGGAGACCACTTTTCGGAGGATCGAGCGGCTGAATCGGGGGTCGTCGCCCTCGCGCGACGTGTGTTGACCGACAACCGCCCACTCCCCGTCTTGGAGGAGCAGCACGAGCCCGATGTCGAGCCCGACGAGATCGACCACGGCGGTCGCGGTCTGTTCGTAGAACTCCGCCGAGCTTGCCGCCGCGCGCTGCACGGAAATGACGGCCTCCATCCATCGCGTCAACTGCTCGGGCGTCGGGGCTTCGCCGAGGCGGCGCAACGCCATCGACGTGTCAGATCCCGCGGCGGGTCGAATCGGCATTGCGATCGTCGCGAGGCGCGCCGAACTCTCGTCGCGCATCGTGATGATCTCGACGCGCGCCTTTCCCACGGCGAGCTTCACGGGGAGCGGCGCGACGTGCGTGGCGCCGGCGCCGATCGTCTCGCCAGTCGCGAGCTGGATCGAAACGCGCTGGCTCAGGTTGACGAGCCGCACGCGATCGTTCGGCAGCTCTTCGACGCGAAGCTGGTCTCGCGAGACACTCGGATCGAGGATGACCCGCCGCTCGCACGAGCCGTGTGCGTCGCGACCGAACTCCAGTGGCCCCTCGTGCGAGAAACACTGATCTTCGGACTGAAAGCGAACTCGGTATTCGAGCATGCGATCGTCCGGCTCAGCTCGAGGCCAACGGATGGAGATACACGACCCTTCTCGCTCTCAATCGAATGCCGTTGTCATGCATGGTCGGGCATCACGAGCGCGGCTCGCCCACTTGCAGGGGAAACGTAAAGGACCGCGAGCGGTCATTCCGATCGCGGATCACGAGTCGAATCGACGTCGCGCCGTCGGGAATCGGCAACTCGGCTCGCATCGGATACGTGTACACCGTCTCGTCCGCCCGCGTCTTTCGCTTTTCGTCCGGAGGCACGTCGCCAAACGTCCCCCGACTGATCTCGTTTCCGTCACATTCGAACCAGTAGTCCTGAAGCTGATCGCTTGCGACATCGCTCTTCACGACGACATCGCCGCCGAACGAGACCTTGCCGCTGGGCGCACGCGCGACGCGGACCGTCAACGGATCGACGTTGAAACGGATGCCTCGCATCGGCCGGTTGAACTCGTCCGCGCGCACCAGAACTTGGGCGGCCACTTGATCGGCGACGTCCTTTGCCGTTTTGTCCTCGATCGCCGACTTCACCTTGTCGTTGTCGATGGCCAGTCCACCGACCGGCCAGACCAGAGACAACAGGTACCACCCGACGCTCGTCGCACGCTCCGTGAAACTGAGGCTCAATTCGCCGTAGTCGCTCTCGAAGAACTGAACGTCTGAGGCTTCGTCGGCGCTCGGATTTACGTCGAAGATCGTGGTCTTCACGTGAACCGAAACGCGATACGTCCGGTCCGGCGGAAGGTAAGACGCCGGCGTTCCGATCACGAAGAGGAAGATGTTCCCGACGAACCATGCGTTGAGGCCGGTCTGTACCCACGGCGAGTAACTCACCTCGCAACGAACCAAGAGGTCGGCGCCCCGGCGACGCGCCTCGCGAACCCAGTATTTGTCTCGTTCGGATGGTACGGAGTTTCGAAAGGTCTCGGCGTCCTTGCCCTCGGGCTCCGTGAGTGCCGTGCACGCCGTAAAGCACCGTTCGTTGAGTTGCGCAACGACAGCCTGAGTCAACGCCTGCGAATCCAGCGCGACCTCCATGTCGAGATCGTCCGGCCCCTTGTTCGAATTGCTCGTGACTTCCGGAACGGTCGGTTCGACAAACGCGCGAAAGAAGAGAGACTTCCCCCGAACAGCCGCCGAGTCGCTCGCACATCCGGAAATCGCCCACCACGGAAGAACCATGACGACGAGCGACGCGAGGACGCCGATGCGCGATGGACATCCGACCTTGCCGACCCGTTTGTTCGCATTCATCCGTCGACTGGCTCCTAGGGGCTTGATCGCGTGAATTGAACGACGCTGCTGATTTCGTGAGTCAGGATCTGCACGACGAGATCACCCGACGCGGCACACCGAAATCCGACGTGGGGACGAGCGTCCGTTCGATTCGACATCACGGATTGCGCGAAATCGAACCCAGCCCACCGATACGATCCGCCAACGATCCAGAACCGGCGGCAGTTCCGAGTTTCCGCAGGTTCCAACACGGTCGTGAGAAACGCCCGTGACGATGCGAGCGCCTGCTCGGCCGGGGTCGCCGACTCCGACGGCACGTACTCGACGGGAGTCGAGGTCCATTCGGACACATTGCCGCAGAGGTCGCGAACCTTCGTGTCGACGGCAACGTCACCACCCTCGCCGACGAGCCAAGGCTCGGACTTCGCCACTTGGGACCCGAAGTTGATGATCGACGGAGTCGGAGGAGCACTGTTGGGGTCGGCGCACGAGTAGGGCCGATACCTGTTGCCTCCGCGCACCGTGTATTCCCACTCGAGGCGGGTCGGCAGCCGCTTTCCAGCCCAGCTCGCGTATGCATTCGCGTCGTCCCAGTCGACGTCCGTGACGGGCCGGTTCGGAGGAAAGTCCTTCAGCGCCGCAAGAATCCGGTCGCGTTTCGCGGTCGCATCCTCGGGCAATCCGTTCGGCCACCAGCGGCGATCCGTCCAGCCGTCGGATGCGCTCAAGAATGCACGGTACTGACCGCACGTGACCTCGCACTCGTCCAAGTAGAAGTCGGGCACGTTCGGAACCTCGATCCGCCAGCACTTGGCCCGGTCCTCGCCTTCGACGGCCTTGCCGTCGAGGTATGTTCCGATGTGCGCTCGGTCGAACGCATCGTTTTCTTCCGTCTTCGTCCGCCCTCCGAACACGTACTTCACGGGGCTTCCGGGAACGTGCCGCATGCGGCCGATCGGCGAGTCCTTCGAGCCGGCGCGAGTGACCTCCACGACATCCGGATAGTCCGGCGGAATCTCGCAGAGCGTGCAGTCTCTCGATTCCTCCCGCGGGCTTCCGGAATCGGGATCGGTTTCGATTTTCAGCGTGACCAACTTGTTCGACCAATGGCGATCCAGTTCGAACGTCTCCGTCCACGTCTTCTCGAACGGATCGGAATCCGGAGTGCGGAGATCGACCTGCACCGGCAGAAGTCCGCTCGCATCTCGCGGGGTGATCGTGCAGTGCACTCTTCCGACGGTGTTCCAGTCCCTGGTGGTGACGCGAACGCGAAACTGCTGGCTCGTGCGTGACCAGGTCCGATTCTCCGCCGGCTCGGTGATCGTGATCTCGGGTTTGGCGAGGGCGACGACGAACGAAACAGACTTGGGATCGACGACGTTTCCTGCGGCGTCCGTGCCGGCGACTTCGAGATCATAGGTGCCGTCGAGAAAACCAGGATCCTTCCATGGAGTCGGAAGGACGACTCGCTGGGGTTCGCCCGGTTGCGCCGCCTTCACGTCGATCGGGAACTCGACCCGCTTCGACCTTCCGCGGTGCACGAGATTCCAACTCAAGGCGACGGGAGTCGGTGGAAGTGGCCGCGGGTCCTCGTCGGCGGGCAGCACGCGCAACGCCAATTCCGGAAGCGATTGCACGCTCGAAAGGATCGGCGACGCCTCGCCAGCGAACGAAAGCTCGAGCTTCTTGTGCCGCATCTCGCGCACGACCGTGAACTGCTTGGTGAGTTCGCTGGCCCCGTGAACGCCCGAGCGGCCCAAGAAGCGCCCCGACTCCACTTTCACGTTCCATGCCCCGTCCGCCAAGAGATCGAGAGGGACTTCCTCCATCTCCCGCGCGTCATCCAGTTCGAACGTTGCGGTGGGTTTCCATTCGCCATCGCTGCCGGACGGGCGGAGCGAAACCGCCGCCCAGATCAGCGCATCCCTGCCGCGTAGGACTTCCAGACGCGGGTGATCGAGGTTGCAAAAGGTCGGTTTTTCCTCGCTCAGTGGCTTCGCTTCGCTTCGAGACAGACGGAGGTTTGCACGGAAGGTCGGCTCGCTCTTCGAGTACAAGAACTTGAGAGTCGCGCTCGCCTTGGCTGCATCCCGCCTCGCGTGAAATACCTGGTCGCTCTCGTCGGCGCTGAACTCGATGCGCCCGCTGAACTCCTGCCCTCCCATCCCGTTCGCGAGTCCAGTCAGCACGACGGCGTTGTCACCGTCACGCCCGGGCATCGATGACTCGCTCGTCGCGAGCGTGACGGGAGCGTCTTGCCGGTTGAAGATCTGCCAAGTGAGCTTGGCCGGGCGATTCAGTCGAACGACGGCCTGCACGACTCGATCCGGATAGAAAACGTAGACGTCGTCGCGATCCTTGAAGCAGGTGACGAACGCTCGCGCGTCGGACATCTGCATTTGCAGCTCGGGCGGGAGGATCGTCAGTGGTCGGCGTTCGACGTCCACGGCCACGGCCGGAGATTGTCGTTGCCGATCCGCCTTGTCCGTGACCTTGACGATGAGCGAGTTGGAGCCGTCGACGAGATCGAGGCTCGAGAGCGGTTCCTGCCAACTGACGTGACCTCGCTCGACCGCTCCGGCGGCTCGCTTCAGCGTGGTCGACTTTCCGCCTTGACGGGCCACCTCGATCCTTCGGATGTCCTCCTCGAGCAGCCCCTCCCCCGTCACGGCGATCCGAATCGCGAGATCGGTCGGATCGAACGCCTTTCCGACACGATCGGACGGAAGTCCGTCGATCGCCGGCGTCGCGACGTCCCAGGACTCGTCTCCCAAGTAGATCAGCGGGAAGTCGCGCGATCGGCGCTTGGGTCCGTTACCGGATGCTTCGATCATGACCACCGCGTCGAGGCGATTGCGAAGCGGCGGCGGCTCGATGCGAATCGTGCCCGGGTTCTGCCACGTGGGCGGCGGCCAAGCGGAGACTTCACGCTCTTTTTGCGGATCGAGCGAAACGAGCGAGAGAGTCTCCTTGCCGGAGAGCCCGGCTGACGTGGGGACTCCCACGTCGACGTACCGCCGTGACGAACCCAGGTAAACCGGATGCTGCTGGAGCGCGACGCTGCCGGCTCCGACGAACGATTCACCCGTCACGTCGAACTGTGGAATCACGTTCGGCCGCGTGATCCACGCGACGATGCCGATCGCAGCCACGGCCGGGACGACGTACGGCGCGACGACTTTCCACGCCGGCGGGTTCACGATCTGATCCAGCTCGCGGAAGGCTTCGTCGGCGTTCTGCCACCGATGCTCGCGATCCTTCACCAAGCACTTGTCGACGAAGCGAGCGAGGCGACGCGGCACCTTCTTGTTCACGTCGCGCAGCTTCTTCGGAGGGGTCTCTTGATGGATCTTCAGCCAGTCGGGCCGGCTCTTCGGCGGATCGTACGGATACACGCCGCTCAGCAGCTGGAACGCCATGACGCCGAACGAGTACAGGTCCGATCGGCCATCCAGCTCGACGATGGGGAGATGCGGCAGCAAGTGAGCGCATTGCTCGGGCGACGCGTACTCCGGCGTCAGTCCCTGACACCGTTTGATCGGGGCCGGCGCGGACTCCGAGTGCGCCCGACCGACCGACGCGGGTTTCGGCGCCGTCGTCTTGGCGCCGACGGATGCTGGGCTCGCCGGGGCCGGTGACTGATCCTCGCGCTTGATGTGTTGTCCGATGCCGAAGTCGAACACCTTGATGCGATCGCGCTCGGCCGTGTGCTTTTTCTTGATGACGAAGACATTGTTCGGTTTGAGGTCGAGGTGGAGGATCGACTCGCCGTCGCCGACGTTGTGCGCCGAGCGCAGGGCATCGAGTACCTGGACGAGGATGCGTGTCGCGCGCTTCCAGGGCATCTTGCCCTCGCGTTCGATCAACGCTTCGAGCGACTCGCCCTCGAGGTACTCCATGACGAAGTACCAAAGCCCCTCCTGCGTCTGGTCGAAGACCTTCCAACCGACCACGTTCTCGTTGTCGATCTTGGTGACGCGTTGCGCTTCTTCGCGAAACGTCTTCTCGTCGGCGGCGGTCCCGGCGTTGAGGATCTTGATCGCGACGCGAGTCCCGAGCTTCTGGTCCGTGGCTTCGTAGACGGCGCCGAAGCCCCCTTTGGCGATCAAGCGATCGATCCGGTACTTTCCGCTGAGCACCTTCCCCACGAGCTTCGGACCATCTTCGCGTTCGAGGCGCATCCCGGTCGTCGACAGTCCGGCTCGGTTGGCGGCGACCGAAAGCGTCGCCTCGAGACCGACGATCGTTTCCGGCAACCTCTGCACGGGAACGGAGCCCGGCGCGGCGGGAGTCTTCACGGACGCCTTCGGGTCGCGCTCCTCGAACGCCAGGTTCCATTTGGCGCTCGAATCGGGCTTCTCGGACGTCAGCTTCTGAAGCGCCTGATACGACGGGCCGTCCGCCAGCACGAGCGTCTCGCGATGAGCGAAGGTCAGCTTCGCCTCCGGTGCGATCGTCGCCGGCTTGTTATCGCCGACCACCGTTGCGCCGAGCGTTGCCGTCAACGTTCGCTCGATCGACTGACGCTTCGCCGACTCGCCGGCGCTGGAGGGTTGGCGCAGCACCACCACGCGCGGCGCACGCGAATCGGCGCCGATGCGACCGGACTTCGCGGCGACTTCGAGCCCGGCGGTGATCGCGCGCTCGACGCGAGCCCCCATGAGCGCGTCCGTGACGAGGCCATCCGTCCCCACTCCCGTGAGCGAGCGTACGGCCTCGCGCTCCTCTTCGCTGAGCTCGCCCGCGGCGAGGGCCGTCGCAACGGCACTGCGGATCTCGGGCAAGTCCTGGAGTGAGCCGGGCTCGAGCGCGTGGCGGTTCTCGATGCACGCCACCACGAAACGATCCAGCGACAGGGAAGGGGATTCAACCATTAGCCGCGTGCCCCAGCAGCCTCGAGATTTCTCCAAACAACCCGTTGCCATCCTCGCCGGGCTCGGGCTGGGCTGTCAATACGATCAGAACTCGTACGTCTTTCCGATCACCACGGGCAGGACCCTCGGGTGCTCGATCTTCGAAAGCTGCTCGACGATTCGCGCGCGAAGGCCCGGCTTCAAGTGAACGGCGATGATCGCCGGATCGCATTCGAGCTTCGCGAGATCGGCGATGAGCGACTGCGGCGTCAGATGCTTGGCAAGTGCGGCCAGATTCTCGAGCTCGTTTGGGTAGGAAACGTCGATGAAGACCGCCCGCAAGTTCTTCAGGCGGTTCGCCAGAGCCCAGATCGCATCGCATCGGTAGGTGTCCGACGTCACGATGACCGCCGCTTGCGCGTCTTCGATCCCAAGCCCGAGCGTCGGCACGACGTGATTCGTCGCCACCGGCGTGAAACGTAGCCCCTCGAGTTCGAACGGCCGGCCCTCCTCGATCTCGAGGAACCGAACGACCGGGCCTCCTCCGTTTGGAAGGGAGAACTTCTCGAAGTTCGGCCAAACGACGTCGTTGAACGTGTGCTGGCGCAGGCTCGCAATCGTCACGCGGCTCGCGTGAACGGAAAACGACGACTTGAACGATCCCTGGTTTTCCGAGAGGAAGAGCGGCAGGCCCGCCGTGTGATCGAGGTGCGAGTGCGTGATGATCACGTGTCGAACGCGCCGCTGGCCCTCGAGCCCGAGTCCCAGGACGAGGCTCCCGGCGTCGATGGCGACGACATCGTTCACGAGGACGGTGGTCACGAACTGAATCGCGTCGGGCTCGGACGCGTGGCTCGGCACGAGCTGGATTCTCATAGCGATCGGGCCCTCAATCCTGCCATCGGCCACCACGCCGACGAGAGCATCTCCCGACGGCATCCTCCGCCGCGACATTGTGCCCGAATCTCGCGTGCACGCCTACGCGTCAGGCCGGAGCGAGCGCGAAAACCCTTCGCGCCGCGTGGACGGCCCGCAGAATCTACAACGCCAATCGCGATCGATCTCTATTTCGTTCGATCGTTGGGCATGGGCAACCCCTACGCCAGCGCAGCGTCGATCGCTCGCCGCAGTGTCGCGAGGCCGGCGGCCACGTCCTTGCCGAGGTGCACGCGAAGAGCGCGACGGCCGCGCTCCGCGAGGACGTCGAAGTCTCCGCGCGCCTGCGCCGCCTTCACCACGCCGAACGTGTACTTCGCGCCCGGCACGGGAAGATCCTGTGCATCGTCGGCGGTGACCTGGATGAAAACTCCCGAGTTCGGTCCACCCTTGTACGCCTGCCCGGTCGAGTGGAGGAACCGCGGCCCGAAGCCGAGGCACGTGGCCACGCGCTTCTTGTCGCGGACGCGCGTGCGAATGCCCTGCATCGCGTCTTCGTGAGCAGCGTTCATCTCGACGTAGCCGAGGATCCCGACGTAGTCCCCCGCCTTCACGCGGCCGAGATGAGCGCGGAGTGCGCCCGCGAGCGAACGATCTTTCGCGATCGCAGCCGTCAATGCCGTCACGTTGGCGGAATCGCTGAAAAGCTTCACGCCCTCCGCTTCGAGGAACGGCGTTTCGGGACGCAGCGAACCCGTCGTCTCGTACTCGGACGTGAGCTTTCGCGTCGCCACCTTGCTCGCCTCGACGTCCGGCTGATCGAACGGGTTGATGCCGAGGATGGAGCCCGCGACCGCGGTCGCGATCTCCCAACGGAAGAACTCCTGACCCAAGTCGTAGGGATCCTTCACGGAAATGCGCACGACCGGATGGCCCGCCTTCTCCAGCGCCGCCACCGCCTCGTCCTGCTTGGGATCGGGCGCGGGCTCGAGGCGCGTGTACGCGAACACGCGATCGTTGCCGTACGACTCGGGCGGCCCGAGCTTTTCGCGATCGACCGGAACGAGGCCTCTGCCGATCTTTCCCGTCGACTCCGCAAGGAGCTGCTCGAGCCACGCGCCGAGGTCGGAAATGCCCGGCGACGCGATGAGCGTGACCTTGTCGCGTCCGTTTTTCCCGCACACGCCGAGGATCGCGCCGAGCGCGACGCCCGGGTTTTCCTCGGCCGGCACGCACGCCTTGCACGACTGAACCATCTGCGAGGCGCGGTCGAGGAAGCGGCGCACGTCGACACCCATCACGGCCGCCGGCACCATGCCGAAGTCCGATAGCGCCGAATAGCGCCCGCCGATCGTCGGCAGCCCGAAGAAAACGTGACGGAAACCGTTTCCCTCGGCCACTTGCTGCATCTTCGAGCCCGGATCGGTGACGGCGATGAATCGACTGCCCACTTTCGCGGCGCCGACGACGTCCTTGGCGCGCGCGAAGAAGTACTGCTGGAAGATGTTCGGCTCGAGCGTGCCGCCCGACTTGCTCGACACGATGAAGAGCGTCTTCGCGAGGTCGACGCGCTTCTCGATCGCGCGGATCTGCGCGGGGTCGGTCGAATCGAGGACGCACAGCTCGGGGAATCCCGCGACCTTTCCGAACGTCATGCGCATGACCTCGGGGCAAAGGCTCGAGCCGCCCATGCCGAGGAGCAGCGCGTGCGTGAAGCCTTCGGCGCGAGCCTCCTTCGCCATCGACTCGAGGTGGTCGATGTGCGCCAGCTGGTCGTCCGTGACGCCGAGCCACCCGACCCAGCGCGCTTCGTCGGCGCCGGTCCACAGAGACGCGTCGCCGGCCCAGAGCTTCTGGACCTTGCCGTTCTTCTGCCAGTCGCGGAGCGTGGCGTCGACCTCGTCCGCGATTGCCTTCGGCAGGCTCGCGTTCCTCGCCTTGGCCGCGGACACGGTCACGGGAGCGGTGGCGCGCTTCGCCTCGACGGCAGCGAGGAGCTTCTCGAACGCGTCGGCAAAGAGGCGCACGCCCTCGTCGAGGAGCTTGCCGGTCACCTCCTCCATCGAGATGCCGACCTTCGCCATCGTTTCCATCGTGTCGTGCGCGTCGTCGAGCCCTTCCTCGAGGCTCTTGCGCGGACGGCCGTGATCGCGGAACGCGTCGTACGTCGCCGGCGGGATCGTGTTCACCGTGTCGGCGCCGATCAGCTCCTCGACGTAGATCACGTCGCGGAAGCTCGCGTTCTTCGTGCTGGTGCTGGCCCACAAGAGCCGCTGCGTCTGCGCGCCCTTCTTCGCCAGCGCCTGCCAACGCGGGCTCGCGACGATGTCCTTGTAGCGCTGGTACGTGATGCGTGCGTTCGCGATCGCGACGCGACCCATCACGCTCTTCACGAGGCCGCTCTCGGCGGGGTTCGTCGAGGCCTTCAACTTGGCGCCCGCGACCGAGTCGACGAGCGAGTCGATGCGGCTGATGAAGAAGCTCGCGACGCTGGCGACTTTTCGCAGGTCGCCTCCCTTCGCCGCGAACGCTTCGAGCCCCGAGATGTAGGCGTCGGCGACCTTCTCGTACGCCTCGAGCGCGAAGAGAAGCGTGACGTTGACGTTCAGACCCTGCGACAGGAGCTCCTTGATCGCCGGCACGCCCTGCGGCGTGGCGGGGACCTTGATCATCACGTTCTCGCGCGCGACGCGCCTCCAGAGTCGCAGCGCCTCTTCGATCGTGCCTTTCGTGTCGTAGGCGAGCTCGGGCGACACTTCGAGGCTCACGTAGCCGTCGCGCCGGTTCGTCGACTGGTAAACGGGTTGGAGCTGATCGGCCGCGTCCTGGATGTCCTTGATCGCGATCTGTTCGTAGATGTCCTTCGCCGATCGGCTCTTGTCCGCGCGGAGTTGATCGATCGTGGCTTCGTAGTCGGAGCTTCCCGCGATCGCCTTTTCGAAGATGGCCGGATTCGACGTGACGCCGCGAAGCCCGTCTTCCGCGATGAGCCGCTTGAGCTCGCCGCTCGTGAGCAGGCTCCGTCGGATGTAGTCGAGCCAAACGGATTGGCCGAAGCCCGTGAGTTGCATCAGTGGATTCATGTCACCGTTCCTTCCGTCGATTTCCGTGAACTCTTCTCTTCACAACGACGACTCGTCACCGTCGCCGGCCCGGGCTCAGCTCGCCGCCGACGACACCTTCTTCTTCTGGGCTTGCTCGGTTGCGGCCTCGACGAC
The DNA here is from genome assembly GCA_016178505.1 of Planctomycetota bacterium. Classification (GTDB taxonomy): domain Bacteria; phylum Planctomycetota; class JACOTG01; order JACOTG01; family JACOTG01; genus JACOTG01. The sequence goes on along the minus strand of JACOTG010000139.1, from coordinate 10,029 downwards.
CGCGTCCACCGTGAAGCCGAACTTCTTCTGCAGCTCTTGCAGCGGCGCCGACGCGCCGAACGTCTTCATGCCGACCGAGTGCCCGGTCAGCCCGACGTAGCGAGACCAGCCGAACGTCGAGGCCTGCTCGACCGAGACGCGCGCGGTGACGTCGGGAGGCAGCACCGAATCGCGGTACTCGCGCGGCTGCTTCTCGAATAGTTCCCACGACGGCATGCTCACGACGCGCGCGTTGATTCCCTTTTCCTTCAATCGATCGCGCGCCTGGAGGCAAAGCGACACCTCGCTGCCGGTCCCGATCAGGATCACGTCGGGCCGCGCGCCCTTCGTGTCGGCGAGCACGTACGCGCCCTTCGCGAGGCCGGACGCTGGCGCGAACTGCGTGCGGTCGACGGTCGGCATCGCCTGGCGCGACAGGATCATCACCACCGGCTCGTGCTTCATCTCGAGGACCGTGCGCCACGCTTCCGCCACCTCGTTTGCGTCTCCGGGACGGATCGTGATCAGGCCCGGGATCGCTCGCAACGACGCGAGCTGCTCGATCGGCTGGTGAGTCGGCCCGTCTTCGCCGACGCCGATCGAGTCGTGCGTGAAGATCCAGATCGTCGGGATCTCCATGATCGCGCTCAGGCGAATCGCCGGACGGCAGTAGTCGCTGAAGATGAGGAAGCCCGAGCCGAACGGCCGCACCTTCGACAGCGCGAGACCGTTCAGGACCGCGCCCATCGCGTGCTCGCGCACTCCGAAGTGGAGGTTGCGACCCGCCACGCCGTCGGACGTGAAGTCGCCCGCGCCCTCGAACGTCAAGCGCGTCTTCGTCGACGGCGCGAGGTCGGCCGAGCCTCCGATGAGCCACGGGATGGCCTTCGCCGCGGCGTTCAAGACCTTGGCCGACGCGTCGCGACCGGCCATTCCCTTCGCGTCCGCCGGGAACGTCGGGATCGACTTCTCCCAACCTTCCGGCAGGTCGCGGCGCTGCATGCGATGGAGTTCGTCCGCGAGCGCGGGATGCGCCTTCTCGTACTCGGCGAACTTCTTCATCCACGCCTCGCGAAGCGATCGACCGCGCTCGCCGATGCCGGCGGCGAAATGCTCGCGCACACCGGCGGGGACGTCGAACTTCGCGTCCTCCGGCCAGCCGTACGCGCGCTTCGTCAGGCGAATCTCGTCCTCGCCGAGCGGCTCGCCGTGCGCCGCGCTCGTGTCCTGCTTGTTCGGCGAGCCGTACGCGATGTGGCTGTCGACGATGATCAAGGTCGGTCGATCGGGCGTCTTCGCGGCCGTGACGAACGCGCGATCGAGCACGTCGAGGTCGTTCGCGTCACCGACTCGAAGCACGTTCCAGCCGTAACCGAGGAAGCGCGTGGCGACGTCCTCGCTGAACGCCCACGACGTGTTGCCCTCGATCGTGATCTTGTTGTTGTCATAGATCCAACAGAGGTTAGAAAGGCGAAGGTGACCCGCGAGCGAAGCGGCCTCGCTCGAGATCCCCTCCATCATGCAGCCGTCGCCGGCGAGCGCGTAGACGCGATAGCCGAACATCTCGAAGCCGGGGCGATTGAATCGCTGCGCCATGAAGCGCCCCGCCATCGCCATGCCGACGCTCGTCGCGACGCCTTGGCCGAGCGGGCCCGTCGTCGTCTCGATGCCCGACGTCCAGCGGTACTCCGGATGGCCCGGGCAACGGCTGTTGAGCTGGCGGAATCGTTGGATGTCGTCGAGCTTGACCGAGAGATCGCCCAGGCGTTCGTACTTCGGGTTCACCGCCTTCACGCCGGCGAGGTGCAGCATCGAGTAGAGCAGCATCGACGCGTGGCCCATCGACAGCACGAATCGATCGCGGTCGGGCCAGATCGGATCGTCCGGGTCGAACCGCAGGTGCCGCTGCCAGAGCGAATAAGCGACGGGCGCCATCGCCATCGGCGTTCCGGGGTGGCCGGAGTTCGCCGCCTGAACGGCGTCGATGGCGAGCGTTCGAATCGTGTGAATGCATTTCAAATCCAGATCCGGCTCACGAACGGTAGGCATGGCATGACCCCCAACTTGAATGACAGCGCCGAGCGAAACCACATCTCCCGTTATTGCGGACGGCCACGATACCGGATCGCGATGAAATGTAAACGTAGAGGAACGTCTACGAACGGCACTCGCCGGTCACGACCGCGACAGGCCCCATCCGGCAGACGATGTGAACGTAGAGCAACGCCGATGCTCTACTCGTCGATCACGCCCGCAACAACGCGCATCCGGCTGACGTTGTCGACGTCGCGCAACGACTACGAGCGCCACTCGTCGATCACGTTCGCGATCAGCCCCGTCCAGCCGGTTTGGTGCGATGCGCCGAGCCCCTTCCCCGTGTCGCCGTGAAAATACTCGTGGAAGAGAAGGTGGTCCTTGAAGTGAGGATCTTCCTGGAGCTTTCGGTTGTCGCCGTGGATCGCGCGGCGTCCCGACCCATCGCGCGTGAAGAGACGGATGAGCGATTCGGCGATGCCCTCCGCCACGTGGTTCAGCGACACCTCGGCTCCGCCGTCGACCACGCTCTGCACGGTGAAGTCGTCGCCGTGCGCCTTCGCGAGCTTGCGCAGCGATTCGATCATGAGGAACGTCGTGGGAAACCAGATCGGCCCGCGCCAGTTCGAGTTGCCGCCCTTGAGCCGCTCGCGCGCCTCGCCCGGCTCGTAGCCGACCGTGCTGTCCCCGAACGAGAACGGATGCGCCTCGTGGAACTTCGAGAGGCTGCGGAGGCCGTAGTACGACCGGAACTCCGCGGGATCCCAGACGCGCTTGAGGAGGCCGCGGATCTGCTCGCGGTCGATGATCGCGAGGACGTGGATGCGATCGCCGTCGCGCTCGTGCGTCGTGACGCAGTGCTGCACGATGTCCTGACGATTTCGAATGAACCACTCGAGGTTCGTGCGGAAGCCCTGGAAGCGCTCGATCCACTTCTCTTCGAGCCGCTCGACCGCGTAGAGCGGGATCAACCCGACGAGCGAGCGCAGGCGGAACTTGTGGTGCTCGCCGCTCGGATAGCGCAGCACGTCGTAGAAGAACTCGTCCTGCGAGTCCCACAACTGATAGCCGTGCCGGCCCATCTTCTTCATCGCGGACCCGATGTAGATGTAGTGCTGGAAGAACTTGGTCGCGAGGCTCTCGTACGCGGTGTTCTCCTTCGCCAGCTCGAGCGCGATGCGCATCATCGTCAGGCAGAAGTGCCCCATCCATCCCGTCGCGTCGGACTGCTCGAGCTTCGCGCCGCCGGGGATCTCGTGGCTGCGGTCGATGACCGTGATGTTGTCGAGTCCGAGGAACCCGCCCTCGAAGACGTTGTTCCCCTCGCTGTCGACCTTGTTCACCCACCACGCGAAGTTGATCAAGAGCTTGTGGAAGCACTGCTCCAAGAAAGTCCTATCGGACTTGCCCCACCGCAGCCGTTCCATGTTGTAGACGCGCCAGATCGCCCACGCCTGAACGGGCGGGTTCATGTCCGAGAACTCCCACTCGTAGGCCGGGATCTGGCCGTTCGGATGCTGGAACTGCTCGAAGAGGAGGAGCCACAGTTGCTCCTTCGCGAAGTCGGGGTCGACGAGCGCGATCGTGACCGCGTGGAATGCGAGGTCCCAAGCCGCGAACCACGGGTACTCCCACTTGTCCGGCATCGCGAGGATGCGCATCGAGTTCAAGTGACGCCAGTGGACGTTGCGAGTGTGGCGGCGCGACTCCGGCGGCGGCAAGTTGGGGTTGTCGCCGTCCTGCCACGCCTTCACGTCGAAGAAATAGAACTGCTTCGACCAGAGCATTCCCGCGATCGCTTGCCGTTGAACGCGGCGCTCGTCCTCCGTCGCACGGGGCGGTTGGATCGCGTCGTAGAACTCGTCCGCCTCGCGGCGCCGCTTCGCGACGATCGCGTCGACCTCGCCGATCGGGTCGCGTGACCGGCCGCTCGTGAGGCGCAACCGAATGACGACGGACTTGCCCGGTGGAACCGTGAGCGGGCCGTAGTGCACGGCCGCGCACGTTCCCACCTTGTCGGGGTTCACGCAGTTCTCGCCGTTCACGATGTGGCGATGGAACGCGTCCTTCACGAAGCGCGTCGGCGACGACGTCCCGTAGAGGCGCTCGCAATTCGTCTCGTTGTTGGTGAAGAGGAGGCGCCCGTCCGCTTGCGCGTACAGAAACGTCGTCCCGAGCGCGTAAGGAAACGGCAGGTTCGTCATGGGCTCTGCGGTCGAGTCGTCCGCGGCGAGGCTGATCCATCCCTTGCCCGTCGGCCCCGGCGTGATGCGCGGCTCGGCGCCGCGTGTCGCGCCCCACGCCCAGCGATTGCGGAACCACACGCGCGGGATCAGGTGGAGCGTCGCGGGATCGCGCCCACGGTTCCACGCCTCGATGCGAATGCACGTGTCTTCCGACGCGCCCTTCGCGTACTCGACGAACACGTCGAAGTAACGGTCGTCGTCGAACACGCCGGTGTCGAGGATCTCGAACTCGCCCTCGTGCGTGCCGAGCCGGCGGCTCTCGTCGATCAGCCGGCCGTACGGGAACTCCGCCTGCGGGTACTTGTAGAGGTACTTCATGTAGGAGTGCGTCGGCGTTCCGTCGAGGTGATAGTAGAGTTCTTTCACGTCCTCGCCGTGGTTGCCTTCGGACGGCACGAGCCCGAAGAGGCGCTCTTTCAGGATCGCGTCTTTGCCGTTCCAGAACGCCGGCGCGAAGACGAGGAGCTGGTAGCGATCGCACCACGCGGCGATGCCGTCTTCGCCCCATCGGTACGCCTTCGAGCGCGCGAGGTCGTGCGGGAAGTAGTCCCACGCGGTGCCGCCCGGGCTGTAGTCCTCGCGGACCGTCGCCCACGCGCGATCCGAAACGTACGGCCCCCACTTCCGCCACGGCGGCACCGGCTCGCTCGTACCCTCGGTGAGGCGCCGGTGCTCCGCAGTTTCTCTCTGTTTCTTCGACACGGATTCGTCTCTCCCGTCTATTGGCCGCGAGCACTCCTACGGTGTCGCGCGCTCTTTTTCAACGGCCGACTGCGTGGACGGACCCGGAATGCCGCGCGCGCGGGATGCCTTTCGCAAATCAAACGAACCCCGGCACTTTTTCAGTAGTTGAACGACTTCCATTTCGCTCGGTCAATCAGCCGGTCGAGGTCGTGGCCTTCGGAATGGCTGAGAACCTTGAGTTCGATCGTCTCCGCATTGAGGAACAGATCAAATGGGTCAAAGACGACAAGCACGACCATCCCACCATTGGCACATCGAACGGCGAACACCTCGGCATTGTTCTCGGAACCCTCCCAGTCGTGGCACTTCACCACGCGGGGCCAATCGTCCTTTTCGAGGGCATCGGCCAGCATCGTTGCACTCGGGCGACCGCAAACGCCGCTCGCGAACAACGCGTACTCGTGCCCGCCAAACGGGCCACCACAAGCCGGGCAGTTGCCCATTAGTCGGCGCAGCTTCTTCTTTGTATGTTCGCCGTCCGCCACTTCTGGTGCCCTTTTTCTGAATCTATCTCCAAACTGATCCGAACGAGTCGGCCGCGGGTGCGCCCGTCGACGGGGCGCTGCGAGTACCCGAGGACGTTCTTGATTCGCCAGACATTGTCTGGCAAATCGTCGAGGCCGGACAACGAGAAGTCCTTGTGGCTCGAGGCGGCGAGGCGATTCCCAAGTCCGCTGTCGCCGTGGATGACGAGCGCAAGGTTCGAGGTTCGCATGCCCCGAGGTTTCGTCGAGGCGTTCAATCGGAATATCGTCACGCTCCGGCGGCATGCCCCGAGGCTTCCGCGATCCCGAGTACGACGAGCTCACGACCTTTCGGCGGGGCTCGCTACCGAACCGTCTATGGGCGAGCATCATCCCGTGAACAAACGTCACGAGGAATCGAGAGGAGTTTTCTTTTGCAATCCAAGACGGTCGTCGAGCTCGCGGACCCGCATGAATACTGGTCCAAACTGGATTGGCGATTTTGCGCACGAACGGCTCCGGCGAGAGCGCGTCGTCGACTCGGCCCGACGAGAGCGTCTTGATCACCTGATCTGCGCTTCACTGCATCGGCTTCGTCGCATCGTTTCTGCTCCGAGGCAGCATTTGTACCCCGATGACTCGCAGTTCGCGCGGACCGAAAAAGCGGGGAGCACCTCAATCCGGCGCTCTCCCCGTTCCGTCGACCAATGACACCGACCAGGGCGTTTCTTCGTCGCCGATGAGAATCACAGACTCGTCGGTTACCGCGACCAACACATCGTTGAATAGCTTTCTGATGTGCCACTTCGCGTCCAACTTAGAATCGATCGCCAATATCCCGCTCTCATACACGACCACCAAGACTGAGCCCCGATCAATCATTGACGTTTCCCAGTACTCGGCGTGCTCGTATTTGCGAAACAGCTTCAGTTCCCGCACGACATTGCGATCGACGTCAATCCAATACGCGATTTCTCCACCTACCAGCATGACTACGTCTGGGCGCTCGCCCTCAACGACAAATAGGCGTGGCTCCTGCAATCGCTCACTGACGTCTACCGCGCTCGGCAACAACAGCTCGGGCCCGTTCTCCACAGACAGCATGAGCCAGTCGTCCCGACCTTCACATCTCCGAATCTCCACCGCGCCAATGCAATCACCGCCGACAGTGATCGTTCGCTTTGCGGCGAGCGACAACTCACCCACGATCATGGCATTCTCACTATCTCGGCACCAAAGAAGCGTCGTGGGCCCACCCAGGTCCCGTGCTGCCCTAACTGGGTTCCAAACCCCTGAGGCCACTGTCGCCCGCGGTGTATTGCGGTTGCCTTGTCGTGATCACGAGTTCCTTTGCGGTTCCCGGCACTGTTGAACGTGCTCGGCTCGAGCGCCAGGAGTCAGCCGAACGCCTCGTATCATATCGAAGTTCGTCCCACGGAAAGCACATCGCTACTTTGCGGTGAGCGCGATCGACCCATCGAAGGGGCGCTGCGGGCGCTCGAGGATGTCTTCGATCTCGGCTAGGTAGATGTGCGCGAGCTTCGAGTCGCCGTGCTTGGCGACGAGGGCCTGCCATGCGTCACGCGATTCCTCGATGCGGCCGACCTGGAACGATTCCGCCGCACGGCGCGTTTCGTCGGCGCGCGCCTCGAGGTCGGCCGACCCGGCACCGCCCTTCACGCCGGGGAACTCGAAGACCACGGTCGGCTTCGATTGGCCGAAGGTGAGAGGACATTCACCGGGACGTTATGATGCACGCTCAGAATGCGCTGCCGATTCGCGGTCGAGCGCCAACGCGGCGCCTTGACATGACTACGGGAATCCCGTACCATCAAAGATGAACTTCGAGTGGGACGACAAGAAGGCTGAAGCGAATCTCAAGAAGCATGCCATCGACTTATGAAGACGCATTCGGACCCAAAAAAGCCTAAGCGCGGACGAACCGACTGGAAGCGTGTGGACGCGCTGAGCAACGAGCAGATCACCGCCGCCGCGCGCAACGACCGCGACGCGAAGCCGCTCAGCAAGGCAAAGCTCGCCTCGATGAAGAGGCTTCCGGATGTGAAGGCGATCCGCTTGAAGCTCTCCATGACGCAGGAGCAGTTTGCCATCGCGTTTCATCTATCGATCGCCACCGTTCGCGATTGGGAGCAGGGACGATTTCAACCAGACCGGGCGGCAAGGACGCTGCTCAAGCTCATCGAGACCATTCCCAACGACGTCAAATCAGCGCTCGGGCAATACCCCCAAACCTCATAGCACCCCTGCTCAACCGATCGCACGGTGCCCAGGATGGGTGTTTGGGCCGAGCAACGGCAAGCTGCTCTTTCCGCATCCTGTCGTTCGTCGCAAAGCGGACTCGTAGTGATCACGACTTTCATCCCGGTTTCTTTTCTCGCACTGTTGAGCGTGGTCGCCTCGGGTTTTGGTGATCAGTCGATGCTCTTCGATCACATCGACGATCGTCCCACGGGGAGCTCGTCGCTCACTTCGCGGTGAGCGCGATCGAGCCGTCGAAGGGGCGCTGCGGTCGCTCGAGGACGTCGTCGATCTCTTCGAGATAGATGTGCGCGAGCTTCGAGTCGCCGTGCTTGGCCACGAACTCCTGCCACGCGACGCGCGATTCCTCGAGGCGGCCATTCTGGAAGGATTCCACGGCAAGGCGCGTTTCCTCGGCCTGCGACTCCAGCTCGGCCGCTCGCTCGCTGCCTTTCACGCCGAGGCACTCGAAGACCACGGTCGGCTTCGATTGGCCGACGACGATGAACGCGCCGAGCGGCCTCACGATCACGTTCGGCCCGGCCAGCTCGCGCGTGCGGCCGTCGATCGCGATGCGCGTCCCGAACTGCTTGTTCGCAGACTCGAGACGCGACGCCAGGTTCACCGCGTCGCCGATGACCGTGTAGTCGCTGAAGTCGGGGGGTGCTCCGCAGTCGCCGACGGTGACGACGCCCGTGGCGATGCCGACGCGCATGTTGAGCTTGGCGACGACCGCCGACGCCGCTTCGCGCTTCAACCGCTCGAGGCGCTCGATGCACGCGACTCCCGCGCGGCACGCCTTCTCGCCGTGATCGGGCCCGTCGTCGAACGCGCCCCACACGGCCATGATCCCGTCGCCGAGGAACTTGTTGACGTACGCGTCGTGCTCGGTGAGCACCTGGTTCATCGCGCCCATGTATTGATTCAAGAGAGCCACGGTCTCGTGCGAGTCGAGCGACTCGGACACGCTCGTGAACCCGGCGAGGTCGGTGAAGAGCATCGTGACCTCGCGCTGCACTCCGGCCACGTCGATCACGTCCGGATGCTCGAGGAGGTATTCGAACAGTCGCTTGTGCACGCGCGCGCCGAACTGTCGCGACAGTCGCGCCTTTTCTCGCAACAGGGAGACCTGCCGCGTCACGGTCGCGGCGGCCCAACCGGCGACGAGCGACGCGAGCGGCGTCGCCAGCGCGAGGAAGACTCGCCCTGTCTCGAACACGAGGAACGCGTTGACGAACGCGTACGCGATCGCCAGCGTGAGGAGCGCCAACAGTCCCGTGCGCGGACCGACGCGACCGATGCCTCCGGCCGCGGCTCCGAGCGATCCGATGAAGAAAGCGACGAGGACGCCGAGCCCGCGCGACGCCTCGCCGATCGCATACCCGGTGAGCGGCATGCTCGCGAACGCCGCGTTCACGACGACGCCGGGCGTGAGCGCGTCGGCGGCGGTCGGGTAGACGTCGCCCGACGTCGTCCAGCCGACGAAGACGAGCTTGCCGGCGATCTTCTCGCGCAGCCGAGCCGTCACCCGTTCCAGCTCCGCGCCTCCGCGAGCGACGCTGCGATCAAGCTCCAACCACGTGCGAAACACCTTCGTCACGTCGGAGTCGTCCGGCGACGGTGCGGCCGGCGGATCACCGAGGTTGAACGCGGCCTCCCCGCGGATCGCGTCCATCACGGAGTTCCGCTTCACGGGATCGTCGAGATCCTCGGGCTTCGCTCCACTGCTCGCGATCGCGTCTCGCACGAGGAGCTTCCCGAGCTGATCGAGCCGGTCTTTTTGTTTCGCGAGCTTGTCTTCTTCGATCGGCAAGAGCGCGAGCGGGCCGATGGGAACGTGACCGGCGGTGGGCGGATCCGCGGCACTCTGCCGGAGCACGCCGAGCGCGCCGAGGGACGCATCGCGTCCGCGAACGAGATTCCACCAATCGGCGAGGCCCGTCGTCGCGCCGAGCTGCGGCCACGAGACGAGCGTGCGCGCGTGCCGGTTCGGCAACGTCACGCGGCCGAGCCGCACGGACGCCGGCTGGACTTCGACGTCCGCTGGCGCGACCGATAGGTACGGCGCGGCCGCGGCGATTCCGAGCTGCGGATAGAGGTGCCCGCCGAAGTTCTCGAACAGAGGCAGGCGACGCATCGTTCCGTCGCGATCCGGCTCGGCCGTGACGAAGCCGACCGCGGACGCGCCCTCGACGATCGGAAGCACCGGCGTCTGGATGCGCTGGGCGGTGTCGAACGCGGATGATGCAACCGGCAATCGACTCTCGATGGCGTCGACCGAGCGTCGAAGCTCGATCGCATCG
>JACOTG010000138.1 GCA_016178505.1 Planctomycetota bacterium | reverse complement strand
GTCGCCGGAGGGCGGTGACGCATCCCCTCCAATCGTGAGGGGGCCGGTCCTTCCTCCACGGTGGACTGCAATGTCGATCGTGCCGCGTGAGGGGTGAACGGCTAGATCGACTGAACGAGGATGCCGTTCGTCACCGCGAAGCCGGATGGCGTGCGCGGATCCGTGACGAATCCCTGTAGGAAGAACGTCGCGCGACTTCGAAGCCCGTTCGCGCGCCGGAAGATCACGCCCGGAGCGGGCGGCGACGGGAACGTCGGCGCTCCCCATCGCGAGGGATCGCCAAGTGTGCTCCAGATCGCGGCCGGGCGCGGCGACGGGCTCGCGTCGGACGCGAACGTGGGCATGCTCGTCACGCCGATGCCGCCGGGAACCGTACGCCGCGTCTCGAGCGTCGGCCGGTCCTTCCACGCGTAGAGCGCGTACGTCTCGCTCGCCGCGCCCGGCAGCGCGAGCAGACGCATCGCGAACGGCTCGTTGCGATCGACCTCCAGCCGGCGCGACGGGCCGAAGCCGCGGCGACCGTTCACCATCAGCACGTTTGCCGTCCCGCCGGCGCCGTCGTCGACATTGCCCTCACGCGGCGCATAGAGCCCGAACGGCGTGATGTTGCGAACGACGCGCGCGACGAACGGAAGGTTCGAGCGCTCTCGGTAGAGACACAACAGGTCCTGGTGTCCGTCCTCGTCGAAGTCGCCGCGCCCGCCTGTCGCCGCAACCGCGAGGTCGAATCGGAGCATCGAGACGATGCCGCCGTCACCATCGCCAAGTAGGGCGAATCCGCCCTCGCACAGGTCGAGGCGGCCGTCTTCGTCGAAATCCGCGGCGACGAGGTCGCTGAGCATGGGCACGATCGCAACGTCGCGCGAGCGCGGAAACGAACCCGTGCCGTCGCCGAAGAGAAATGCGAGCTGCCTCGTGCTCTGGCCGACCCTCGGCGTGACCATTACGAGGTCCAAGTGACCGTCGCGGTCGAGATCTCCGACGGTTCTCACGAGGGACCCCGAGTGCGCCGTGAATCGCTCCTCACCGAACCCGCCCGCACCATCACCGGCGCGCACGGACACACCGCCGGACGTCGTGCCCGCGACGTCCGGACGACCGTCCTCCACGAAGTCCCCCACGACGAAAGACTCGATTCCGGGGAACGCCTGAGTCACCCCTGCACCCGCGACGAAATTCCCCGCGCCATCGCCGAGCAGCGTCACCAAATCGCTGGGGCCGTCGGGCAGGTTGGGGTAGAGCGACACGATCAAGTCGAGGTGGCCGTCGCCGTCGAGATCGGCGGTGCGAACGCCCAACACATGCGGACCGAGCGGAATCGCCGGCCCCGGCGCGAACTGCCCACTCCCATCGCCGCGGAGCAGCGTGACGTCGCTCGGGGAACCGCTGACGGCGTGCGTGACCACGAGGTCGAGGTGACCATCCTCGTCGAAGTCACCTGTCACGAACGAATATGCGTAGCCGGGGCCCGTCGGCATGACGCCGCCATCCACGAGCCTGCCGTGACCGTCGCCGCGAAGCCAATTCACTGTGGCGAACGACCGGTCCAACACGACGGCATCGAGATGCCCGTCCTCGTCGAAATCACCGACGCGCGCGACCCTCTCCGATCCGCCTGCCGCGAGAGCGAGGCCTCCGCGGCCGTCGAAGTTTCCCGCCCCGTCGCCGCGAACGACGGAAACGCGCGTGTTGCCGATCACGACGAGATCCAGATCTCTGTCGCGATCGACGTCGACCGCGGCGATCGAGTTGCCGGCCGTCGTCGCGAAGTCGCGCCGCGGTCCCAGCGTGCCGTTGATCCCTCCAAAAAAGAACGCGCCGCGTTGGATCCCGCACGTCGCGACGTCAGGAACGGTATCTCCGTTGAAGTCGGCGACAACGATTCCGTGCGCGGCCTCGCTGGACCCAAGCGAGTAGTCGGTCCGCGCCGCGAACGTGCCCGTACCATCGCCGAGATGCACGGAAACCGAATGATCGCCATTCGTGTCGACGGCGCCGATGACCAGGTCCAACTTCGAGTCTCGATTGAAGTCGACGAGCGCCGTCCAACGGGGGCCTCTCGTGGTCCCCACCGCTGCCCCGCGCGTGAAGCCGCCGTGACCGTCGCCGAGGAAGACGGAAACGAATGAGTTCGTCCGGTGCCCGACCACGAGGTCGAGTCGACCATCCCGATTGACGTCGCCGATCGCCACCCCGCCGGGGGGATCTCCGATCGCCAAGCGCGCGCTTTCGACGAACGTGCCCGTTCCGTCTCCGAGAAGCACCGACACGTCCTCCGAAACGGCGTTCGAGACGACGAGATCGAGATGGCCATTGCGATTCACGTCGACGGCGGTGATCAGCGTCGGTGCCGGACCGACGATCGTTTCGCTTCCCGGGACGAAGCCGCCCATTCCGTCGCCGAGAATCACGACGACGCGATGGTTCGCCGTGTACGTGACCGCGATGTCGGGACGACCGTCCTCGTTGAAGTCGCCGGCGGCGGCGGCGCCCGCCTGGAAACCGAGCGGCACGTCGACCGGCGCGCGAAAACCGCCGGTGCCGTCGCCGTAGAGGATCGAAACGAAATCGCCCGCCTGAGGAATCGCGACGACGTCGAGGCTGCGATCGCCGTCGACGTCGGCCACGATCCCGCCGCTGGAGAGCGCATTCAGCGAGAAGCTTCGCGCCAGGTCGAAGTCGATTTGCGCGGCGGCGATGCCGGCTGGCAGAGACAGGACGACGGCGAGGGTCGAACGCAATCTCATGTCGTCTCCTTTGCGGCGGTGTCCCGAGGCCGAAAGTCCAACCGGCGACGTGCCGCCTGCACCATCACCGTCGCGTACCCCCGTTCACTGCACGCGAAGCACCAACGCGTTCGTCGTGCTGAGCGGAATCGCGTTCGCCGATGCAGCGTCCTCGATCACGCCTTGAAGCGTGATCACGATCGGATGCGCCAGTCCCGAGCTGCGAACGATCTGCCACGGCGCGCTCGGCGGCGATCGCAAGAGTCGCATCCCCCCGCAGTACTCGGAGCCGAGGCCGCCGAGCCGGCACTGAAAAGGCTGCGGTGAGGCTGCGGGACTCAGCGGAGTCGGATCGACGGTGCAGCCGATGTTCGCGGCGCCGACGGTCGTCATCGTCGACCGAGTCGGCGTGCCGCGCCACGACCAAAGCGCATAGCCCGCGCTGAGCGGTCCGGCGGGTGCCGCGTCGAGACGAGCGACGAGCGGTTGGCCGACCGCGACGATCACCTCTCGACGCGCGTCGCCGGCGGAGCCGTTGACGAGAAGGACGTTCGCGGTCGGGCCCGCGGCCGCGTTGACGTTGCCTTCTCGCGGCACGGGCTTCCACCTCGCGACGAATGCGGACGCGACCGACCCCGCGCGTGTGAAGCCGCCGCCCGCAAAGAGCGCGGGCCCCGTGCCGTCATCGAAGACGCGGAGCGACGTCACGACGGGCGCGTACGTGCAGATGCCGGCGAGGTCGCACAGCCCGCCGCCGAGCGGCGACCACGTGTGCCCGTCCCAGCGCGCGATGTTCACGGCGGGAGTGCCCCCCGCGCTTTGGAATTCGCCGGCGACGTAGAGCGCAGGCCCGGTGCCATCGTCGAAGACCGCCATCGCGTCGACCGTGTCCAAGGACGACGTGCCGACGCCTCCGCCCACGCTCGACCACGCATGGCCGTTCCAACGAGCGATCTGATTCACGAGCATTCCGCCCGCAGAAGTGATGTGTCCTCCGACATACAACGCCGGCCCGGTACCGTCGTCGAAGACGGCGAGGCTGTTCACGACGCCGTTCACACCAACCCCGAGTGCAGACCACGACTGGCCATCCCATCGCGCGATGCGATTGGACCGCAGCCCGCCCGCGGTGGCAAACCCACCGCCGACGTAGAGGGCCGCACCGGTACCGTCGTCGAACACCGCGAGCGCTCGCCCCGTGTGATAGTGCGGCGGTTCCAATCCGGTCCCGAGTGCGGACCACTGGCTTCCGTTCCACTTCGCGATGTGGTTGACGGTCAGCGCGCCGGCATTCGGAAAGTAGCCCGTCGCGAACAATGCGGGGCCAGTTCCGTCGTCGAATCCCGTGAGCGCATACACGTAACCACCGAGTCCGACTCCGACCGACGACCACCCGCTCCCATTCCAGCGAGCGATGCCATCGGCACGGATCCCATCGACCTCGCCGAACGATCCGCCCACGTACAGCGCAAGCCCCGAACCGTCGTCGAACGATCGCAGGGCGGAGACGAACAAACCGTTCGTGATGCCGGCGCCGAGTGGCACCCAAGAGGTTCCGTCCCAGCGAGCGATCTGATTGACGCGCGTCCCTCCGGCGAAGCCGAACAATCCCCCGGCATAGAGCCGAGGTCCGGCACCGTCATTGAAGACGGCAAGCGCGTCCACGACATCGCTGAGACCGCCCAACGGCGACAAGTCGCGCCCATCCCAACGAGTGACGAAATAACCAAACGCGTCCGACGAGGTCTCGAACGCGCCAGCCAAGAAGAGCGCCCGCCGGTTGCCCTCCTCGAAAACAGCAAGCGCATCCAACGAGTACAAGAGACCCGACATGACGCTCGTTCCACCCAAGTCCGTGCCGTCCCATATCGCAAGATTGCTGAAGCTCAGGTGTCGCCGGATGTCGTAGAAAGAAAAGTTCCCGCCGATGACGAGCGCGCGGCCGGCTCCATGGTCGAAGACTTCGATCGCCGATGCGTCACCCGAGGTGATTCCAGTGCTGAGCGGCGACCACGAAGTGCCATTCCACTTCGCCACGACGCTCGAGTAACCGGTTCGGCCGTCGACGAATGATGTTCCCGCATAGAGCGCCGGCGACGAACCAATGGTGGCCGCACGGAGGCAATGGACTGGAGCGGTGATCGCGGAGCCAACCGGCGACCACATCGATCCGTTCCACTGCGCGATGCGATTGGCTGAAGCGCCGCCGGCCGTCGTGAAACCGCCTCCGGCATAGAGCGCCGGGCCCGTGCCGTCGTCGAACGGCTCGAGCGCGCGAACGACGTCGTCGGTCCCGGACGACAAGGCGGACCACGACGTCCCGTTCCATCGGGCGATGTGATTGCACGCGATCCCGCCGGCGATCGTGAACGATCCGGCGGCGAAGAGCGCCGGGCCCGCGCCATCGTCGAAGACGCGGAGCGCACGCACGACGTCGTTCGTGCCCGCGCCGAGGGGCGACCACGAGGCACCGTTCCACTTGGCAATCCGGCTGGCTGCGGCGCCACCAGCCATCGCGAACTCTCCGCCGGCGATGAGCGCGACACCGGTGCCGTCGTCGAATACCGCGAGCGCGCGAACAGTCCCGTCGAGCCCGCTCCCGAGAGACGACCAGAGCGAACCATTCCATCGGGCGATGCGGTTCGCGGCGACGACCGTGCCGGCGGACCCGAATTCGCCGCCGACGTAGAGCGCCCGGCCCGTCCCGTCGTCGAAGACGGCGAGCGCGTGAGCCGCGTTCGAGTACAGGCCCGGCACGGGAAACAGCCCCGCGGTCCATTCGCCGCAAGCACCTTGCGCGAACGCGGAGGTCGATGCCGTCACGGCGACGCACAGCCCCAGAACGACTTGTTTCATTCCCACGTCCTCAGATTCACCGACACGAGACGGACGTCGCCTCGAACGCGCTGCGATGTCCGCGCTGAGTTCTTGAATAAGGTGTCGGACACCCAACAACAACGAACCCAGCCGATCGGAGTAGTTGACGGAATTGTTGTTGTTCGGAGTCTGACACCGTAATCGCGCGCTCACGGATGGACGCGCAAGACGATGGCATTGGTCACGCTCGCGTGCGACGCGTTCGCGGCGGCGGCATCCATCAGAACCGCTTGGAGCGTGACGACGATCGGGCGTCCCAGACCGTGAGAGAGCGTGATCGTCCACGGCGCGCGCGGTGGTCCGAATCGCTCG
Organism: Planctomycetota bacterium; assembly: GCA_016178505.1. Taxonomy (GTDB): domain Bacteria; phylum Planctomycetota; class JACOTG01; order JACOTG01; family JACOTG01; genus JACOTG01. Next base: position 11,751 of record JACOTG010000138.1, on the reverse strand, counting down.
TTCGCGCCCGTGCACACGACCGCGGGTACTCCGCTCCCTCGAATGCACGCGAAGGGCTGAGGTACGCGGTGCCTCGAGAATGGCGTCGGGTTCGCGGTGCAACCCTGGCTTTCTCCCGCGATCCGAAGATCCGTCGCCAATACGGGCTCGCCCGCCCACGCCCAGAGAACATAGGGTGCCGGATTCGGACCAGCCGCGGACGCGAGCAGGGAGATCGTGAGTGGGGCCCCCACGGCGGCGGCGACGGCGCGCCGCGTCGTACCGACGGTGCCGTTCACGGTGAGCACGTCCGTGATGTAGAAACCTCCCGCCCCGGAGTTCACGCTGCCTCGCAGGTTCGAGCCCCAACGAGCCAAATACGCCGACGTCGAGCTCACGAAGTCGCCGCCCACGTGAAGCGCTGCGCCGGATCCATCGTCGAATGCGACGAGCGAGCGAACGGTTCCCGGGAGCCCTCCGCCGGGCGGAGACCACGACGAACCATTCCATCCGTAGATGTTGCCCGGCGGTTCACGAAAGCCTCCCGGCAAGTCTCCACCAGCGTAGAGTAAGGGACCGGTGCCGTCGTCGGACACGGCGAGAGCGAACACCCGATCCGGATATTGCTGACCCACACCGCTACCCAGCGCGGACCAGGCGTTTCCATTCCACTTGGCAACTCGACCAGCTTGAACGCCGCCGGCACCGCCAAAAACTCCGCCGACAATCAGCGCCGGACCCGTCCCGTCGTCGAACACGGTGAACGCGAATCCATCCAAGCCAAGCCCAGAGCCGAGCGGGGACCATGCGCTGCCATTCCAGCCCGCCACGTCGATCGCGGACACGCCTCCCGCGAGATTGAAGGAGCCGGTCGCGTAAAGCACGGGTCCCGTTCCCGCGTCAAAGACCTGAAGCGCGCTCACGAACGGAGTGGAACCGTCGTTCCAATCGACACCGCCGCCCACGGACGACCAAGTACTTCCGTTCCAACGCGCGATGTGATTTGCCGGCACGCCGCCAGCCGAAGTGAACGTACCGCCAGCATAGAGCGCCGGCCCGCCGCCGTCGTCGAACACCGCGAGCGCCGAGACGAAACCGTTGGGTGTGCCGGTCACTCCGCCGCCGACGTCCGACCAGGCGATTCCGTTCCAACGCGCGATGTTCATCACCGGCGCCCCGCCCGCGGCGGTGAAGATTCCGCCGGCATAGAGAGCGGGGCCCGTTCCATCGTCGAACTCGGCGAAACACGAAATCGCAGCAAAGCCGCTTGGCCCGACGCCACTGCCAAGCGAAGACCACGAGGTGCCATTCCACTTCGCTGCGTAGTTGAGCGCGACGCCGCCGGCACGCGTGAACCCACCGCCCGCGAACAATGCCGGACCGGACCCGTCATCGAAAACAATCGTCGCATTCACGGAGCCGTCGAGGCCCGAGGGCAACGCTGACCAGACTGACCCCGTCCACCGAGCGACGTTGGTCGCGTCGATTCCGCCGGCCAGTTTGAAGTTGCCGCCCACGAAAAGCGACGGACCGGTGCCATCGTCGAACGGCCTTAGCGCCTGAACCGCGGTGGTGCCCCCAGCCCCAGCCACCCCGTTCGAGAGTGAAGACCACGCGGAAGCCTTGAAGCGCGCGATTCCCGACGCCGTCACGCCGTTGATCGTCGAGAAGAGGCCGCCGACGTAGAGTGCGGGCCCGGTCCCGTCGTCGAAGGATGCCAGCGAATAGACTGCACCGGTGGTGCCGCTGCCGACGGCCGACCAGGTCGTCCCGTTCCACCGAGCGAAGTTGTTCACGGGAATGCTGCCCGCGTTCGTGAATCCGGAGCCGCCCACATAGAGCGAAGTCCCCGAACCGGCATCGAACGTCGCCAACGCGTACACGCTGCTGTTGCCATCGGTTCCCAGCCCGTTCCGGAGCGCCGACCATGCGGTCCCATTCCAGCGCGCGATGCTCCGCGCAACAACCTGACCGGCCGTGAGGAACGCGCCGCCGACGTACAGCCCAGGTCCGGTGCCGTCATCGAAGACCGCGAGCGCCTGGCCGACCGGAGTCGTCGGCCCTCCCGAGATCCCTTCCGCAAGCGCCGACCACGCGCTGCCGTTCCAGCGCGCGATGCCATTCGCCGGCGCGCCTCCCGCGGTCGAGAAATAACCGGTCGCAAAGAGAGCCGAACCCGTGCCGTCGTCGAATGTGACGAGATCGTTGATTGCGGCGTCGGTCCCTGCGCCGAGCGCCGACCACGACGTCCCGTTCCACTTCGCGATGTGATTCGCGGTCACTCCCGCTGCGTTCGTGAAGTTGCCTCCGACATAGAGAGCCGGTCCGGTACCGTCGTCGAACACGGCCAGCACGTTGGCGATCGCATTCAATCCGAGGCCGAGCGGCGACCACGAGGTCCCATTCCATCGAGCGACGTAGTTGGCGAGAGTTCCCCCAGCGGTTCGAAACGCGCCCGCCGCGTAAAGCGCCGCGCCCGTTCCGTCGTCGTAAACGGCAAAGTCCTTCGTGACGTCGTCCACCCCGTCGGATGGAAACGCACCGCGAGTCCACTCGAAGCAGGAGTTCTGCGCCGCTCCACGGGTCGCGAACGAGAGCGTCAGCACGAATCCGATCAGGAAACAGAAACGCTTGGGTTCATGAAGGGTACACATGTCGTTAGTCTCCTGGGCTCCGTCGTGTCGCAGGCGACGCGAGACGCAAGCCGGTTCGGCGAGAGAGGGTTCGCGCCATTCTCGCAGAGTCGAGGGGTTAAACAATGGCGAAGCCGGAGGCCGCGACGCGACCGGAGCGTGAAAGCTCGCGCTCTGTGAGGAAGATCGCGTTCGATTTGCCGGGGCCCGATCGAATCGAGGTCCAAGCCACGGGGCCTCCCGCGTCCCGATTGAGTCGTTGGTCCTCGACTTCCGGAGCCGTGCTACCTTGGTTGCAAAGGATCGACCCATGGCGATGAATCGGGCGAGATGTGCGACACGAATGCTCGCTGCGGTTCTCGCGATGGCCGGACCGAGCGTCGAGAGTTCGGCCGCGGAGGATCCTCGCGCGACGCTGCTCGTCCACTTCGCGGATTCGACGACTGCGACGATCGAGATTCCGAACTCGACGCAGTGGCTCGACGCGGCCAACGTGACGCGACTCGAGTGGCGAAGCCGTGAATCGAAGCCCATTGCCGCGGTCGCCGCCGCCATCGGCAACATCGAACGATGGCCGTTCGTCGTCGACGACGATCGCCGCGAAGCGACGCTGATCGTGACCGACGAGATCCGCGCGACGTGGAATCGCGAGGTCGTGCTTCGCATCGAGAGCGACGTGGCCGGTTCGCTGTTGCTTCGCGCGCGGCCGCATCGGCTCACGATCGGACCGAAGGGTGCCACGCTGTCGATGAAGGACCACGCGTCGGCGTTCCTTCCCGGCTCGCACGATTGGGCGATGGTGTCCATTGAGGCGATCAGCGGCGCTTGGGTGCGTCTCGCCGTCCGCTCGGTAGAGGGCGAGTTGCTGGCGCCCGTGACCGCACTCTACGAAGGCGCGTACGAAGCGGTCGTTTGGCTCGGTGACGAGGAGTACGCGATCCGAGTGGAGCGTCTCCGTCACAAGCTCATCGGCAAGAGTGTCGCCGAACTCCGCGTGACGAGACGGTGGTCGCCGCCGCAGACGCGCCAACTCGAGGCCGCGAAAGACGTGGCTCGTGGATCCGCCGCGCCCTTCTGGTTTCAATCGATCGAGAGCGTCGAGCGTCACGCGTCGGCGGCCGCCGATCAACTGAGCCGAGCCCAGGCGCTCCTCGGAGTCGGCCACGCAGACGACGCGCGCGCGGCGCTCGAGGTGGCCCGACGCGACCAGGAGGACGCGACGCAAGAGCGACCCCGATGGCTGCAGCCGCCGAGCCTGTCCATCGCGCCTGAGGGCGCGGAGTTCTCGGTCGACCGGTTGGACGGGGTTCCCGTTCCCGGTTCACGGGGATCGATCGAAGTCGTCGTGAGCGACATCGGCCGCACGGAGGCGCGGCTCGGCGTCCGCACGATCACTGGAAAGACGCTGGCCCCACCGCGAGCGGTCGGGCGCGGAGACGAGGTGAACTTCCGGGTCGGCGAACAGAACTACGCGATCCGCGTCGAGCGCCTGATCCGCCCGTTCTTTCGCGGCCACGTCCACGCCGACCTTCGCGTGATCCGGCGCGGCGAACGCGAAGTCCGAGGTGGTGAACCGGAGCCGCAGCCCTCCCTCTGCAACAAGCTGTTCGAATTGATCGAGCAGGAGTCGACGAGGGCGAGGCAGTCCACAAGCCGCGCGGAGGCGCTCCTCGCGGACGGCAAGACCGACGAAGCTCGTGCGGCCGCCCTGGCCGCGCGTCGAAGCGAGCTGGAAGTGCAGCAGGCGATCTTCTGGTTCCGAACGCTCACCGGCGAAGCGCTGATGCGGAAGCAAGTCTCGGTCATCGAGGACCTCTCGCTCGTCAAGGTGCATGTCGTGCGCACGCGCTCCGAGTTCGAGATCGATCTGTCCAACTCTCCCGATGCCCGCGAACGCGAAGCAGCGCCCTTGATCCCGCTCCTTCAGTTCGCGGGCCAGATCGTCGGCCGGCACGTCTTCGACATGGATCTGTTCACGCAAGCCGTCGACGCGCGGATTCTCGAGGGGCCTGTCGTCGGAAGCCGCTACGCATTCGGGACGGACATGGGGAGGAAATCGCCGTTCGAGAAGCGGCGCGATCTCGAGCCCGGACAAACCGTGGAGATCCACCTGTGGGCCGATCGATTCGAGTTTCCGGAAGTCCGTGGGCTCGAAGAGGGCCAGGACTACTGGCTCGTCGTCACGCCGCCGATCGCCCTCAAGTCCCTCCCGAGGAAGGCGGGCGAGATGGGAAGGACGTGGATCACGTTCGTGATGCGGGCAACGGAACCGTGACGGCGACGTCGCCTGTATTCGAACGAGAGCTCAGCGCTCCCTTCCGGTGAGAAGTACCGCGAGGCTCTCGTTCGGGCGCGCGCCGCGTCGCGCGAGGTCGATCGCGCCCGCGAGGCCCGCGGCGCCTGTGGCATCCGCGGCGATTCCGATTTCCGACTTCGCGATCGTCGTCGCTTCCGCGAGCGTCGGCTCGTCGACGACGAGCGGCGTGCCGCCGGTCAGGAGCATCGCGCGCGTGATCGCGAGCCAGTCGTAGGTTTCGTCGTCGAGGATGCCGTGCGCGATGCTCTTCGGCTCGGTCTCCCACGGCCACATGAACTGCGAGCGGTGCGTCGCGGCGTGGTGCAGCTCGGTTTCGATCGTCGCAGGACGCACATTTGCGCGGATCCACTCGGCGCGCGCCGCCGGATCAGCAAAGGTCGGTACCGACTTGCCTGTCTCGCGCGCGTGCGTCTCGAGCACGCGCGTCGCCACACGCTCGACCGCTCGACTCAGCGGCGCCGCGCCCGCCGTCTGCACGGTGTGAAGTCGCGGCACCTTCGCGATCACGCCCAACTTGCGCGCGGTCGCGAAGCCCTGCATCACGCTGCTTGCGAGCGCGCCGCCGCCGACTTGGATCACGATCGTGTCGAGCGTCGTGCCTTCGCGCGCGAGGTCACTGGCGATCTCCCACGCGAGCGTCTGGCCGCCCTCGATGCACAAGCCATTCTCGTTGCCTTGGCACGTGAACGGGATTGCGCCCTTCGCCACCGCTTCACGGAAGCGATGCACGCACGGATCGCCAGACTCGCTCGCGTCGCGCGGGCAGCGCGTGAGCCGCGCGCCGAGCGACGCTAGCCGATCGACCACGTTCGGGTTCGCGTCGGGCGGGATGAAGACGTCGAGCGGGCGACTCGCGGCCTTCGCGACGACCGCCGCCGCCAGCGCCGCGTTGCCGCAGCTCGCAATCGCGAGCGATCGCTCCTTCGCACACGCGGTGATCTCGAGCCACAGCGCGAGGCCCATCAAGTGCCGCCCCTTGTGCGAGCCCGAGACGTTGCCCGTCTCGTTCTTCACCCACAACGGCCCTGAACCGATGCGTCGCGCGAGCGCGTCCGCGCGGAAGAACGGCGTCGCGACGAAGCCGCGGCCGTCGACCTCGCGCACGCGCTCGTCGAGTCGGCGAACGACGTCGACGAACGCAAGGTCGGTCATCCCACGCGCGCGCGCCGTGCGATACGTGTGCGTGAGCGAGCGATAGCGGATGAACGGATTCGGTTCGGGATCGCCGAACGCGGCGCGGTCCGTCTCGTCGAGCCGATCGAGGACGACGGTGAGCACGTGATCGATGTCGTCGCCGGGCCGCGCGGCCGCGCAGCGAAACGGCTCCGCGCCGTCGTCCGGGGTCTGACCCCAACAGCCGGCGCAGACGAGGTGGGAGGTCACGACGGGGTCGCGACGCCCGTGCGGCCGTTCATCTCGTCGATCATCGCGTCCCACGCGGGCACCATCGCCTCGAGGCTCTTCCAGAACTCGGGCCGGCGGCGCGCTTCGAAGTCGGCGAGGCTCACGCCCTGCTGCTCGACCCACGTGAAGTAGCCGAGGTTGAAGATGCGGTTGCGATCGCGCCACGTGAGATCGAGCACGTGGTCGGTCGACGCGCCCGCGAGGTGGCGCTCGAACGCCTCGCCCGCCGCGACCTCGTCGAATCCGCGCGGATGGCGCCGCGCGAGATACGCCTCGCGCGAGCTGCCGTACATCGCGGCGCCGTCGGTCGCGACCGTGAGGATCGCGTCGTCCGCGCCGAGACCGAACGTCTTTGCGACCTTGATCGCAGCGACGACGTTGCACCACGACGAGAGGCCGAGCGCGTCGAGCTGCGTCACGATCTTCTCGGGTACTCCGCGACGCGCGACGAGATAGCGCCGCCCCGCCTCGCCGTTCGCCAACGCATCGAGCGCGTCGGTCGCGTGGTCGCTCACGGCGACGACGACGTCCGTCCCCATCACGTTGTGGATGAACGGCACGTGCTTGTCGCCGATGCCCTGGATGTTGTGCTCGCCGAAACCGTTCTCGAGGAGCGTCGGGCACTCGAGCGCCTCGACCGCGACGACTTTCGCGCCGTGCCGCTCGCGCAGCGCGTCGCCTGCGCCGATCGTCCCCGCCGAGCCCGTCGCTGACACGAACGCCGCGAGCCGCAGCGCGGGCCTAGAGCGGCGCACGTGCTCGAACACGCGCTCCATCGCCGCGCCCGTGACGAGCCGATGCACGAGGTGATTTCCGAACTCGGCGAACTGATTGAAGATCACGTTGCCCGGGTCGCGCGAGAGCCGCGCGCACTCGTCGTAGATCTCCTTCACGTTGCTCTCGGTGCCCGGCGTGCGAACGATGTCGGCCGGCTGCGCGACCCAGCGCTCCAACCACTCGAAGCGCTCGCGGCTCATGCCCGCGGGCAGGACCGCGACGCCGCGGCAGCCGAGGATGCGCGAGATCGCGACGCCGCCGCGGCAGTAGTTGCCCGTCGACGGCCACACCGCCTTGTGGCGCGTGGGATCGAACTGCCCCGTGACGATGCGCGGCGCGAGGCAGCCGTACGCGGCCAGCACCTTGTGGGCGCGGATCATCGGGAAGCGGTTGCCGAGCGCGGCGACGATCGGCGCGTCGACGCCCGTGAGCGCGCGCGGCAGCACGAGGTGCTCGGGCACGGCGACGGGCCGCTTCGCCCCCGCCGCGTTGTGCCAGTGCACGCGAAAGAGGTTCGCGGCGTGCGGCGCGTCGGGGTCGACCGCAGCGAGCGCGTCGATCGCGCGCGCGGGAATGCGCGAGGGATCCATCAGCTGCGCGAACGTCGGCAGCACGATCTTCAATTCGCGAAATCGCCGAACGCTCTGATCGTAAGCGGCGCGATCGACGACGTGAGTCTCCAATCCAATTCCGGGCACGTGGCCTCCTGAGAAATCGAGTTCGGCGGGATCCTACCGCTTCGGCGTGACGTCGGACAACGGACCGTCGTCGTCCCGACGCTCACGTGGACAGTCGGGCGGACGTGCCGCAATCGGGAGCGGAGCCATGTCGTCGCTCGCGACCAGTTGATGGCCCAGGCCGATCAACACCTGATTCATCTCTGACAAGTCGAAGCGAGTGGGAGACACAATCTCGATTCCGATCGCTCGCCCATCGTTCGCGTAGTCGACGACGAGCTCTCTTGCCGCCGACTCGCTGCGCACGACCCGATCTCCTTCGCGCCGAGGCAGGGTGTAGTAGGCGGCAATGGCGCGTCCCTTTCGATAGGTCACTTCGAGGTATGAGCGCGTCATGTTGGCCACTGGACCTTCACCTGGAGATCTTCCGCGTGTCGAGGAGCCAGGGATCCTACCGCCCCGGCAACGCGCGGGACAACGGGCGCCTTGAGGTTTGCTCGTGCGGGCCGTATCGTCCGCGAGCGATGAACGAGCTGGTGATTCGAGGTGGGCCGCGCGAGTCGTCGTGCCGCATCGTCGGCGACCGCATCGCCGAGGTCGGTGGCGAACCGTCGGCGGACGACGCGCGCGTGCTCGACGCCGGTAAGCAAGGTGCCACGCGCGCGGGCGCCGTGAACGCGCACACGCACCTCTACAGCGCGCTCGCGCCGCTCGGCATGCCCGCACCCGCGACGCCGCCCGCGAATTTCTTGCAGATCCTCGAGCGCGTCTGGTGGCGCCTCGATCGCGCGATCGACGAGCGCTCGCTTCGGGCGGCCGCGCGCCTCTACGTGGCCGAAGCGCTGCTCGCGGGCACGACCGCGCTGGTCGATCACCATGAGTCGCAGAACTTCATCGAGGGCTCGCTCGACGTGCTCGCCAACGCGGCGCAAGAACTCGGCATCCGCCTGCTCGTCTGTTACGGCGCGACCGAGCGCAATGGCCAGCGCGAGGAAGCGCGACGCGGACTCGCCGAGTGCCGCCGCTTCATCCGCGGGAACCAGCGCCCGCTCGTGCGCGGACTCGTCGGCTTGCACGCGTCCTTCACGCTGTCCGACGAATCGATCGTCGACGCCGGCGACCTCGCTCGCTCGCTTCGCGTCGCCGTGCACGTTCACGTGGCCGAGGATCGCGCGGACGTCGACGATGCAGTGCGTCGCGGGTTCGTGAACCCGCTCCAGCGGTTGATCGCACTCAACGCGCTGCCGCCGGGATCGATCCTCGCGCACGGCGTCCACCTCGACGAGGCGAGCGTGCGCACGGCGGATTCGAAGGGTCTGTGGCTCGTGCAGAATCCTCGATCGAACGAAGGGAACCGCGTCGGCTACCCGGGAGCGCTCTTCGCGAGCCGTCGCGTCGCGCTCGGCACCGACGGCTATCCCGCGGACATGGCCGCCGAACGCGCGGCTCTCGAGCGCCTGGCGAAAGAGAACGGCGATCCGTGCGCGTCGAACCCGGGCCTCCTGAGTGCGAGACTCGACGGCGCGTGGCGGCTCCTCGGCGAGCGATTCGACGGACCGTTCGGCCCGCCTCTCGGGCGCGGGCGCATCGCCGACCTCGTCGTGCGCGACCTCGCGGCACCGGACGCGCCCGCTCGCCACGTGGTCGTCGGCGGCCGCGTGGTCGTCGAGCAGGGCGAACTCGTCGCGGCCGACATCGACGAAATCCGCGCTGAAGCCGAGACGGAAGCCGCGAGACTCTGGTCTCGCATGAGTGCCCTATGAAAACGACGAGCATCGACGACAACCGACGTGACCCTGGAAACGCGGAGTCCTGAGCATCGAAGCACGATGAACCCCTCCATCGACAAGAATCGTCTCTTCCAAAGCATCGAGGATCTCGGCGGAATCGGCGGCTACCTCGACGAACGCACCGGGCTTCGTGGCGTGAATCGCCTCGCCCTGACCGACGCGGACGCGGAAGGCCGCCGCTACGTCGTCGCGACGATGAAGTCGCTCGGACTAGACGTGACCGTCGATCGCATCGGCAACCTCTTCGGCCGGCGCGCGGGTCGCGACGCGAAGCTCCGTCCCGTGATGATGGGCTCGCACGTCGACTCGGTGCCGACCGCCGGCAAGTTCGACGGCTGTCTCGGGGTGCTCGGCGCGCTCGAGGTCGTGCGCACGCTCGACGCCGCGAAAGTGACGACGCGCCGGCCGATCGTCGTCGCGGCGTTCACCGACGAAGAGGGCTCGCGCTTCGGCACCGACATGGTCGGGAGCGCGGTCGCGTCGGGGCGATTGCTGCTCGAACAAGCGTATGCGCTCCGCGATCGCAAGGGCTGCGTCTTCCGCGACGAACTCGAGCGCATCGGGTTCCTCGGCAACGCGAAGGTTCCGATCGAGCCGCCGCACGCGTACGTCGAGTGCCACATCGAGCAAGGACCGATCCTGCGCGCGAGCGGCTTCGACATCGGCGTCGTTACCTCGGTGCAGGCGATCTCGTGGCGCGAGGTGACGATCTCGGGCAAGAGCGGGCACGCGGGCGCGACGCCGATCGGGCTTCGCGCGGACGCGGGTCTCGCGGCCTCGCGCCTCAACGTGAAGCTGCGCGAGATGGCGACGTCCGGCCGCTACGGCAAGGAAATGCGCGCGACCATGGGCGCGATCGCGCACGAGCCCGGCCTCGTGAACATCGTGCCGGGCCGCGCTACGCTCACCGTCGACCTCAGAAACCCCGACGACGCCATGATGAAAAAGGCGGAGGCCGATCTCCTCGCGACCTTCGACGAGATCTCGAAGTCCGATCACGTCGAGATCGCGTGGCGACAGACCGCGCGCACTCCGGTCGTCCCGTTTCATTCGAAGATCCAAGCACTCGTCGCCGAGGCGGCGGCCGTGCGCGGGCTGCGACACGAGAAGATCGCGAGCGGCGCCGGCCAGGACGCGCAGGAGTTCGCGCCGATCTGCCCGAGCGGCATGGTCTTCATCCCCGGCGAGTACGACGGCGTGAGCCACAACCCGCGCGAATACTCGACGCCCGAGCAGTGCGCGAACGGGATCAACGTGCTCCTCGACGTGGCACTGCGCCTCGCCGACGAGGAGGGCGGGCCGTGAGCGTCGTGCGAATCGGTCTTCACGTCGACGACGAAGAAGGTTCGCCGTGAGCAACGCGCGAGTCGTTCGAACGGCGCTCACGCAAACGGTGAACGCGTACCGCGCGATGCCCGCGACGATCGGCGAGCTGCCGACGCTTCGCGCGCGACTCCTCGACGTGCGGCGCGCGAACGTCGACCACCACATCGATCTCTTGCGCGCGGCGCGCGATCGCGGAGCCGAGGTCGTGGGATTCGGCGAGCTGTTCCCCTGCCCCTACTTCGGGCTCTCCAAAGACGCGATGTGGTTTGCGCTCGCCGAGGACGCCGAGACGGGCGAGACCGTGTCGCGCGTGCGCGAGGCCGCGCGGACGCTCGGCGTGATCGTCGTCGCGCCGATCTACGAGCGGGATCCGGGCGGCGCACGCTTCAACACCGCGGTGCTCGTCGACGAGCGCGGCGAGATCCTCGGCAAATACCGAAAGTCGCACATCCCGCAAGGCGCGAACGAGCAGGCGGAGTTCGACGAGACCTTCTACTACGATCGCAGCGACGGCCGCGTCGGCGGTCCGGCGAACGTCGCCGCCAATCCGTGGTTCCCCGTCTTTCGCACGTCGCTCGGCAAGATCGGAGTCGCGATCTGCTATGACCGCCACTTCGAGGGCGTCGTGAGATCGCTCGCGGCGGGCGGCGCCGAGATCGTCTTCTCCCCCGCCGTCACGTTCGGCGAGAAGAGCCAACGGATGTGGCGGCAGGAGTTCGCGGTCGACGCCGCGCGCCACCGCGTCTTCATCGGCGGCTCGAATCGCAAGGGATTGGAGCCGCCGTGGAATCAGCCGTTCTTCGGCGACAGCCACTTCGTCGGGCCGAACGGCCCCGCGCGCGACGTCT
>JACOTG010000040.1 GCA_016178505.1 Planctomycetota bacterium | reverse complement strand
TCGCCGCCGCCGATGCCGATGATCGTGTTCTGCACGACGCTTCCCGGCTCCGCGCAGGCTCGAAGCTCGGACCACAAGATGCCGCCGAGCCCGGGCGAGAGATCGCGGTCGATCACCGCGACGCGCTCGCGACCGGCGAGGCGCGCACGCAACTCGGTCTCGGGGAACGGCCGGAACATCCTCACGCGCAATGAGCCGGCTCGCACGCCGCGGTCGCGGGCTTCGTCGACCGCGGTGCGCACGGTGCTCGCGGTCGTCCCCATCGAGACGACGACGACGTCCGCGTCCTCCATGCGATAAGAAACGACCGCGTCCGCGGGGCGCCGGCCGAACGACGATTCGAAGGCGTCTTGGCACTCCGCGTAGACCTCGGGCACGCGCGCCATCGCGCTCGCGTGCTGGCGACGATGCACTTCGGTCTCGTGCGGGAAGTCGAGGCCGCCGACGACGCGCGCCTTGTCCGCGATCCGATGTGGCAGATCGAGCGTCGGGAGGAACGCGTCCACGGAATCCTGCTCGGGAAGATCTGTGGGCATCATCGTGTGCGAAAGCACGAACGCGTCCTGGCACACGAGAACGGGAAGCAGGATGCGTCGATCTTCGGCCAGTCGATAGCCGAGGAGGATCGAGTCGGCGACCTCTTGGTTGTCCTCGCAATAGAATTGGAGCCATCCCGAATCGCGCAGCATGAGCGTGTCGCCGTGGTCGACCCAGATGTTCCACGGCGGGCCGAGCGTGCGATTCACCGCCATCATCACGATCGGGAGGCGATAGAGCGCGGCGGCGAACACGTTCTCGGCCATGTACGCGAGGCCGTTCGACGACGACGCGGTGAACGTCCGCATTCCCGCGAGCGACATCCCCATGCACACCGCCATGGCGCTGTGCTCGCTCTCGACGCGAACGACGTGGCTCTTCTCGATCTTCTGCCGGCAGAGGAGCTCGATGCATTCGCTCTGCGGCGTGATCGGGTAGACGCCGCCGCCGAATCCTCTCCCCGTACGGTTCGCGCGACCGGCGAGTGCCGCGGCGAGCGCTGCTGCGTGGTTGGCGCTGACGAGTTCGACGCTCATTCCTGCACCATCTCCATCGCGTTGCGCGGGCACTCGGTGACGCACACGCCGCAGCCCTTGCAGTACGCGTAATCGATCGAATAAGCCTGGCCACGCCGCCGGACGATCCCTTCGGGGCAGTAGACGAGGCACGTGTCGCAGCGCGTGCACGTTCCGCACGAGAAGCATCGATGTGCTTCGAGCGCGTCGTCGAGGCCATGGCTCGCCTCGCCGAAATGGCGGACACGCGTTGCCGCGGGTTCGAAGGATTCGCGGGCGCGCGCGATCCGCACGAAGTGGTCGAGTCGGATGTCGGTCACGGGAACCGCGGTCTTCCGATCGGGTCGCTCGAACGGCTTGGCGTCGACGCCGAGCGATTGGAGCGCGAGACCGGCGGCGCGGCGCCCGTCGCCGATTGCGTGCGCAACGGAGCCCTCGCCTCGTGCGAGGTCGCCGGCGAGGTGCACGTTCAGAGCGCGCTCGCCCTGGAAGACGCGACCGTCGCGAATCTCCCATTCTTGCGGGAGCCACGAGCGGTTTTCCGCTGGGACGCTGCCGAGGGCGACGATCACTCCGTCGGCGTCGACGAGGACGCGACGATCGGTCACGACCGGCCGCCGCCGACCCGTTTCGTCGGGCGCGCCGAGGAAGACCTTCGCGAACTCGACGCCGCGAACGCGCCCGGCGCCGTAGATCGCGACGGGCTGGCTCTCGTAGAGGATCTCCACTCCCTCGTCGCGCGCGGCGTCGACGTCCTCGGGGATCGCCGGCATCTCGGGCCCGCTCCGCCGATACGCAAGCGTCACGCGCAACGCGCCGGCGCGCAGCGCAGCTCGCGCGCTATCCACGGCGGCGGTTCCACCGCCGAGCACGATCACGTGGCCGGCGAGCTTCACGTCGACGCCCGCGTTCACGCGGCGGAGGAAACGAGCAGAGTCCTCGACTCCGGTGAGCGATGCTCCGGGTACGTTCAGCGTTCGAGGCTGCGACTGCCCCCTTGCGAGGACGACCGCTTCGAACTCGCGCGAGAGCTCCTCGAGGCGCACGGCGTCGATCTCCTCGGCGCAGCGAACCTCGACGCCGAGGTCGACGATGCCGGCGACTTCGCGTTCGAGGATCTCGCGCGGGAGACGAAAGCTCGGGACGTCCGTGAGCAGCATGCCGCCGAGAGCGCGCTCGGCGGCGAAGAGCGTCACCCGATGGCCCTTCCGCGAGAGGGTGTAAGCCGCACTGAGTCCTCCGGGCCCGCCGCCGACGACGGCAATGCGACGCGGCTTGGGGTTCGTCTCGGGACGCACAGGCGCCACGGTCGCGTGGTCGGCGATCCATCGCTCGAGCCCGCGGATCTTCACGGCGCCGTCGTACTCGCGGCGGTTGCAGCCTTCCATGCAGGGCGCAGGACAGAGGCGGCCGCAGACTCCGGCGAGCGGGTTCGTGCGTGCGAGGACGGCGGCGGCCGCCGCTTCGCCTTTTCGCGCGAGCGTCTCGACGAATCCGATCACGTCGACTCCCGCCGGGCACCACGCGTTGCACGGTGCGAGGCGGTGGACGTAACGTGGCTTCTGCGTGCGCCACGAGCCCGTTTCGAGTCGAGTGGGCGGACCCTCGACGTGCTCGGTGAGAGGAAGGACTCCGTTCCGCGAGGCGAGAGACTTGGCGACGACGTCGGCGATCGGCGTCGCACGCGCCGGCGTCTTGCGCGCTTCGCGGACGCGCACCGCGAGGTAGGCCTCGCTTGCCGCCGCGAAGTTGCTGCGAAGGCCGAGATGGTCGTACGTTTTCTCGAGGACGTCGAGCGGCAAGCCAAGCATGCGGACGAACGCGCCCGCGATCGTGGTGTTGACGATCACGACCGATCGCGTGCCGATGCCGTGGCGCCGCGCGATCTCGGTCGCGTCGACCGTAGCAACCCGGTAAGTGATGAATCGATCGCCGAGGGCGTCGGGTGGAACGGTCGTGTTGACGAGCAACGTCCCGCCTTCCAGAAGGCCGGACACCGTGTCGTCGCCGAGCAGCGTCGGATCGAGCACGAGGAGATGGTTCGGCCGGTAGACCTTGTTGCGGTTCGTGATCGGTTCGTCGCCGATGCGGGTGTACGCGCGAACGGGCGCGCCCGAGCGCTCGCCGGCATAATCGCCGAACGACTGGACGCTCTTACCGAGGCGCGAGTAGACGGCAGCGATGATCTTCGCGCACGTGACGCCGCCCTGGCCGCCACGTCCGTGGACTCGAATCTCCAAGGGCCACCTCCGGGTGCGCCGATGGATCTTTGGAGGGGACGCTCACTCTACCCCCGCGAGCGGGACGGCACAAGAGGACAATCAGATCCGGTTATCGGGACGGGGACCGAACCGGTGCAGCGCGGGGCGTCGTTTGGCAGGGCTTCGGCGTGAAACACCGGGTTTTCAGCGAAGCGGCGCGTCAGCGGAGGGGCGCGGCGTCGTCAGTGCCGAGAGCCGAGATTTCCTCCATCAAGCGCGAGAAGGCCGAGTCGAAATCCGCCAGTGCCCGGTCCGCGTCGCTCGAATCCGCGCCATCGACGATCGATTCGAGTCGACACGCGAGATCCAGCGTCGAGCCGGCGCCGAGAATCGGCAACGTTCCTCGGAGCTTGTGGACGAGGGCGTGCACCGCGGCAGAATCGCGCCGCTCCATCGCCGATCGAAGTCCGGACACGAGCCCCGTGCTCGACGACGCGAAGGCCCGGCCGAGCTCTCTCAAGAGCGAGAGATCGCCGTCGAGTTGCCGGAGCGCCGCCTCGTGGTTCATCATCCGCGGCTCGGGGACGACCGGCGCTTCGGTCTTCGGCCGGGGCTCGGCCGTCGACGAAGTCTCGCGTCGGCGCTCGTCTGCCGGAAACAATCGATCGAGCACGCGAGTCAGCTCTCGCGTTTGGAGCGGCTTGCTTGCGTAGTCGTCCATGCCGGCCGCAAGGCAGCGCTCTCGATCGCCCTGCATCGCGTACGCCGTCAACGCGACGATCGGCACATGAGTTCCCGTTGTCTTCTCGTTTTCCCGAATCGTTCGGGAAGCCGTGAGTCCGTCGACGTCCGGCATTTGCACGTCCATGAGGACGAGGTCGAACGACTCTCGTTCCAGCGCCTCGAGGACCTTCCGGCCATCCGCAGCGACGACGACCGAATGACCCATTTTCTCCAGCGTGCGCGCGATCAGCTTCTGGTTCACGACGTTGTCTTCACCCACGAGAACGCGGAGCCGCAACCGGTCTTCGCGAATCGAGTCGGTCGTTACCGCGAGCGACTTCGAATCCCGATTCGGGGCGCGGCCGATCGCCGTGAGAATCGCCGTCCGCAGATCGCGTTCACTGATCGGCTTGACGAGATACGCCGAAATGCCGAGCTTCCGGCAATGAGCCGAGTCCTCTGGAAGGCTTGCGGACGTGAGCATCACGACGATCGCGCCCGCGAGCTTCGAGTCGGAGCGAATCCTCTCGACGACGCTGAAGCCGTCCATGCCCGGCATGTGCACGTCGAGTACCACGAGCGGGAAGGGATTCGAGGCGACCCGAGCGGCTGCCATCTCGCGCAGCGACGCTTCGCCGGAGTCCACCAGCGTCGGCACCATCTCCCATTTGCGGAGCAGACGATCGAGAAGGAAGCGGTTCGTCGCGTTGTCGTCGACGACGAGCACCGGCATCCCGCATAGCGCTTCTGCTGCGACCGCGGGACTCGGCGGCGCCGTCGATTCGGCAACCCCGAGCACGGTCGTGAAGTGGAACGCGCTTCCTTTGCCGACCTCGCTCTCCACCCAGATTCGGCCGCTCATGGCCGACACCAATCGAGAGGAAATCGTCAGTCCCAGCCCCGTCCCGCCGAATTTCCGAGTCGTCGAGCCGTCGGCTTGCGTGAACGGATCGAAGATCGCTTCCAGCTTGTCCGGCGGAATCCCGATGCCGGTGTCGCGCACCGCGAAGTGTAGGCAGATGGCATTCGCCGCCTTGGACTCCACGTCGACGTCGACCGCGACCTCGCCGCGTGCGGTGAACTTGATCGCGTTTCCCGCGAGGTTCATGAGGATCTGGCGGATTCGTCCGGCATCGCCGTGCGCGAACTCGGGAACGTCGGGGCTCGCCGAGCAGAGGAGTTCGAGGCCCTTTTCGTCCGCGCGAAGAGCGAGAGCCTTCATCGTGTCCGCGAGACAGTCCCGAATCCGGAAATCGGTGAGGTCGAGCACCATCTTTCGAGCCTCGATCTTCGAGAAGTCGAGGATGTCGTTGATGATCGTGAGCAGACAATCCGCCGAGGACTTGACCATCTCGAGATACTCTCGTTGCTCGGCGTCGAGCGGAGTGTCGAGAGCGAGATCGGTCATTCCGACGATGCCGTTCATCGGCGTGCGAATCTCGTGGCTCATCGTCGCCAAGAACTCGCTCTTCG
This sequence comes from Planctomycetota bacterium, assembly GCA_016178505.1. Taxonomy (GTDB): domain Bacteria; phylum Planctomycetota; class JACOTG01; order JACOTG01; family JACOTG01; genus JACOTG01. Next base: position 42,412 of record JACOTG010000040.1, on the reverse strand, counting down.
CTCTGCTGCCGTCCTCGGCCCTCTCCTTCGCCGCTAGCAGCTCCTGGTTTGCCTGCTGGAGCTCGGCCGTTCGTTCCGCCACCTCGTCCTTCAAGTGCTGTCGATGGCGTTCGAGCATGGCGTCGCGTTCCTCGATCTTGGCGATCATCTCGTTGAAGCGATCGATCACGAAGCCGACCTCGTCGTTGCCCGCTCTTGCCGCGCGAATGGTGTAGTTCCCTTCGCGCGACACGACTCTCGCCGTCTCGGCGAGCTGGAGGAACGGCTTCGAGACCGCCTTCATCAGGAACCTCGAGAGCGCCCACGCGATCAGGAACGCTCCTGCGATCGCGAGGCCGATGATCTCCACGTGCTGCCGAAGCTGGTTCCGCATGTCGCTCAGGTCCGATTCGATGAACACGAACCCGACCGGTTCGCCGGCGAGGCCGAACGGCTGAACGAGCGACAGAAACCCACCTTCGCTCTTCGGCCCGAGATCCGCGGGGACTCTCGCCGGGAACTCACCATTGGCTTCAGGACGACGATAGCCCGCAAAGAAACGGCCGTCGGCTCCGTAGACGACCGCTCTGGAGATGTGCGCGGTTGCGCGCAAGGCTCCCAGGGTTTCGTTCGCCGAGGCCACGTCACCGAACGTAACCGGCGCCGTGCTGTTCGAGCCCACGACCGAGGCGAGGACGGACAGTTCGCGCTCCGCCGCCTTGCGGAACGCCGAGAGGTCCCAGAGGATGATCGCCGCGCAAGCGAGCAAGAGTGCGAGGCTGCACGTCGCGAGCACGATCACGGTCAGCTTGCGATGGATCGAGAAGTCGCGGAAGCGAGCCATGCTATCGATCCCTCTCCACCTAACGCTTCGGCGTTCCCGCCGGAGCGACGATCGTTGCCACCTTGAGGAGCTGCGAGCTGATCGTGAGATCCACCTTCTTGGCGCACTCGGTGGCGATCTCGAATCGAATGCGGTTGTCGAGCTTGTAGAAGCGAATGATTCCGCCGCGGCGAGTGAATCCGTCGAAGTCGCCGACGGTGAGAACGGGCGCGCTCCCGATCGAGGCGAGAATCGCGTCGAGTCGCTCGGACTCGGATGCGGCAACGAAGAGGATGTGACACGCGCGGAGGTCGTCACCCTTGCCGAATCGCTTCACCTGGATCTGATGGCCGTCGACCGTCTTTCCACCGACGGTCTGGTCCAGGACGGACTTGAAGGGATCATCGCCCACGATTCCGATCACCAGCGGCGACTTCGAATCGACGAACGACTTCTCGGGCCACGTCACGAACTTCGCGAAGTTGTAGAGGAACGCCGCCTTCACCCTCAATTCGAGATCGTCTTCGCTGGCGACTCGGCCGTCCGCTCGGGGCAGAGTCCCCAGCGCGACCCCGAGCGACGCGGCGATCACCAGCAGGATGCGGGCGAACGCCGAGCCGCTACGAGACGCGAGTATCGCGCGTCCCATGGGGAAGGGTCGTTTCCAATCCACGCTGGGTTCTCGTCCTCAGAAACGTAAGGTGACGACGCCGTAGACGCTTCGCTGGATTTCCGTGCCGATGAAACCGATGCCCGAGCTGTCGCGAAACTCGGGATGTTGCGGGTCGAGGAGGTTCTGCGCGCCGAGTTCGATTTCGACGGTGTCGGTCGGGCGCCACGAAAGGTGAAGATCTAGGCGCACGTAGCTCGGGACGTGATTCGCAGGAAGATGATCGACGTAGTACGCCGCGACGTCGACGCCCAGCCGATCGGTCAAGTCGAAATACGATCGTGCGTTGAACTGGTTCTCGGGGCTCAGCCCTTCGCCGGTTGTCGCATTCGGATCGTTGCTTCCATCCGCGCGGTGCACGAACAGCAACAAGCCGGTGTACGACGCATGGAGCTTCCACGAGTCGGTGGGACTCCAGGTCGTCGACGTTTCGACGCCGTACGACTCCGCCTTCAATCTGTTTTCCGCGCGCAGCGGCAGGACGACGTGCGGAGGCAACGGGTCGGTCTCGAAGAACGGCGTTCCCGGCTCGGACGAAAGGAGGCTGTCGTACTTGTTGAAGAAGGCCGCTGTATCGAAAGAAAGTCGATCCGTCGCCTGCACCCGATAGCCGAGCTCGTAGGCCACGAGTTCCTCCGAACGAAAACCGTGGTCGCCGAAGAACCGGACTTGGCCGGGGACGCCGCCGCCGGTATCGGGAATCGTCGCGACGTTGACTCGAGCGTCCGCCTCGGCGCGCGACGGAGTTCGAACGGCACGCGAGACGGCGCCCCACACGCTTTGTTTCGCGGTCGGCGTCCAGAGCGCGCGAACGGTCGGCTGAAATTCGGGATGCGTATAGTCGTTGTGCTCGAACTTCGAGCCAACGGTCAGGCGGAAGCGGTCGGGAACGACCGTGATGTCGTCCTGCGCGAACACGCTGACGACGTCAGAATCGCGCCCGGAGGGATCGACCGACACCGTCGGCGCTGCGCCCAAGCGGTCGTGAATGAACCGATAACCGGCGCCCCACACGAGATCGTGGACGTCCGACAGCGCGACGTGGTGATGGAAATCGAGATCGACGGTGTCGTAGCGAACGTCGAGCAGGAGTCCTTCCTTCGAGTGATCGACGTAGAGCTGAACCTCCGCGTCGGAGGTCTTCGAGAAGTGGTGCGTGAATCGTCCGAGCACGTTGCCGCCGGAAATTCCACTGTGGTCGAGTCCGACGCTCTGGAACGGCGGCGTGAGCGTCGACAGGGCAATGGCGTGCGATGCCGTTCCGTCGTAGGCGTCGCCTTGAATCGTGAAGTGGTCGCCGCTCTCGGGCTCCCAGTCGGCGCGAAACCCGCCGCGCAGGACGTTCCAGCTGTCGTTCGCGACGCTGCCTTGCGACTCGGCGAAGCTGTCGCGGTCGAAGTACTTCCCGTAGACCCGAAACCAGAGGTCGTCAGAGAGCTGGCCGCCGTAGCGCACGGTTCCGAATCCCCGCTCTTCGGTTCCGGCTCCTCCTTCGATGAGGAATCCCTGAGTGTCTCGGGCGCTCTTGGTGATGACGTTGATCACGCCGTTCACGGCGTTCGCGCCCCACAGGCTCCCGCCGGGACCGCGGACGACCTCGATGCGGTCGACGTCCGCGAGCACCGTGTCCTGCGCATCCCAGAACGTGCCTGAAAACGCCGGCGAATAAACGCTGCGTCCGTCGATCAAGACCAGGAGCTTGTTGGAAAAGACACTGTTGAATCCACGCGAGCTGATGGCCCACTGGTTCGAGTTCAGCTGCGCGACGTCGAGTCCGGGCACCATCCGCAGGGCTTCGGGGATGCTTCGGACCCCCGAGCGATGGATGTCCTCCTGCGTCAAGACGTAGATCGCCGCGGCGACGTCCGACAGTTTCTGTCCCTTCTTGGAAGCCGACGTCACTTCGACGTTCATCAGCTCTTCGATGCTCAGCTCGCTGAGGTCGCCCTTGGCGGGCTCTTCCTTTCCCGATTCGTCGACTTGGGTCGAGAAGAGCCCCGTGTCGCTGCCGTCGGCCGCAGAGGCTGCGCTGGCCGGTCCAAACGCGGCGAGCAGGAGGGCAACCGTCGAAGCCATGCGTTGTGCGAGGCGGCTCGGACGCGCGCGACCGGATAGGCCGCCGTCGAGTCCATCCCTCGTCGTTCGCCCCAAACCCCATTCTCCCGGAACGCATCGGTCCATGACTTCGCTCCCGTGTGGCAACGCGCGTTCTCTTGATCCGCGAAATCCATGTGCGCGAATCATGCGAACCGACGAGCCAGGTCCGCGTTTGCGACGCCGGCTCGCTCGCTCCGATGAAACCCGTTCACACGGAAAGGCAACGTTCTCCATCGACACACCAAGATGGAAGATTGAGTCGATTGCGGTTTTACGCGCGGCCGGACTGCGGGGATCGCGGCGAGGATGACGAGACGAGCGTTCCGCTCGCCGTGTGGCGGGACCCACGCGGTCCTCGGTGGTGTTACCTGAACTTCGAGAGTGCGCGGATCAGAACGACCAGCGGGAGACCCAACGCTGCGGCGTGAATGCGGGGATGTCGAGCGGCGTCAGCGGCTCCGCGGTCGAACGGAAGAATGCGCGGAAGTCGGCACGCGCGCCGGTGTGGTAGAAGTTCTCGAGGTAGCGCCAGTCGGCCTCGACCCATCTCGCAAGCCACGCATCGAATTCCGTGATGCCGGCGTCGTGCAGCAGTCGCAGGCTGTATCTCGAGGCGTCCTGCTCGTAGCGGCGAATGCGCTCGAGTCGCGCGGGATCGAGGTCCGGCAGGCTCCCCGACGACTCGATCCCGAGGTCGCGCAGCTCCTTCGACACGTTCCACTGCACGGTGTGCCCGAAGAGATGGAGCACGATGAACAGCGCCATCTCGGGATCCATGTCGAAGTCGACGTGGATCTCGACGCCGTTGAAGTCACCGGTGTTGGGATCGACGACGTCCGAAATGACGACCGGGATTCCGTAGCGGCGCTCGATGTAGTCCTGGACGGCGTTGTAGGCCTCGGTGAAGTCCATCAGAAGAATCCGCCGCCCTGACCGTCATCCTCGCTCTCGAGATCGACTCCGGAGAGGTGCGCAACGCGGCGCGTCTCCCACAGGATCGTTTCGCACTTTCCCTCGTCGGTACGGTGCAGCACGACGCGGACGTCCTTCGTCGTGTGCCCCTTCTTGCCGTGCAGGAAAAGCGAGAAGACGTCTGACTTGACACTGAGGTAGGGAAGAATCTTCTGATAGTCCTCGTTTGTGACGATGTTCTTCTTCTGGATCTCGCCCACTTCCTGGAACGGTCCGTTCTCGTCGCTGTTGTCTCCCTTGTCGGAGGCCTTGTCGTCTCCACCGAAGAGATCGCCCCCCTTCGCCTGCCGCTTTCGCTTTCGCCGCTCCTCGATCTTCTTCTTCGCCCGCTCTTCTTTGCGCGCGTCCTTGGACATCGAGCGCAGGCGATCGTTTTCCTTCAGCTCCTCTTCGTCGCCGCGAGCGGTGGTGATGTCGTGTGCATTGTCGCGGTGGTTGTCGTCGAAGAGCGCGCGCAGCACGACCTCGGCTGCGGTGTTGACGTTGATCTTGCCAGACGACCAGATCGTCACGTAGTTCGATAGGCCCGGCACGATCTCGTTCGGGTCGTCGGGATCGCGGAAGTCCCACATGAGGTTCTCCGAGACGCCGGGAACCAGCAGGAGCTCGTCGAGGCTCAGCGGCAAGCCGCTCTTCGTCTGCATGCGATCGACGCCGTTGCCGCCATGGCCGCTATCGCTGCGATTGAGGAACTGGTCGATTCCTTCCGCGATCTCCTTCGCGTCGCCGGGCGTGACGTCGTACGGGGTGCCCTGACGAAACTCGTCGATGATCGACATCAGGATGTGGATGGCGCGCGCGTGTCGCTCCTTTTCCTTCTGCTCGTCGAACGGCTTTTCGCGCGGCTTGTCCTTGAGGTCTTTCTTGGGCTGATCTTTGCCGACGAGTTCCTCGCCGTTCGCGTTGTCCTTGTTGTTCTGAGGGTCTTTGTCGTCGGAGGCCATCTCCGCGTTCGGGCGGCGCGGGAGGAGGTGGACGAGGTTGTACTTCGAGTCCTCGTCGACGATCTGGCCGCGGATCTGAGGTTCCTCGTCCGCCAGCTCTTCGGTTCCTTGCTGACCTTGCGACGTCGGCGCGTCGTCCGGATCGGAGAAGTCCGGGTTCTGCCAGTCGTCCTTCTTGGAATCGGTTTCGCCTTGCGACTGGTCGTAACGAAGGATCGCCTGGGCCTTGAAGACGTCGCCGCGGAACGCAAGGTCGATCTGCATCTCGTTCCGGCGATCTTTGGCGAGACCGAACGCGATCTTCGTGGAGTAGGCGAGTTGCACCGCGATGATGAGAAGAATCGTGAGGACGAGAAGCGTGAGAAGGAGCGCGATCCCGCGTTCGTTCTCGCGTCCGGAGGGGCTCGTTGCTTTCATGCACAGACCTTTCGGCGATGCGGGTTTGGGCTCAGGAGGCGGCGTTGGACGCCGAAGAGCCGGACCGACTTCCGGGGATTTTACGCAACGCCGCAAGGCGTGCCTATCTGCGAGCAACGTCGAAGGGGACTCGACTTGCGCGAGATGCCAAGCGAGCGAGCCGTTTCCTACTTCGCGGAGAGGAGGAGGACGAGGCGGTCGCTCTGCTTGTCGGTGGAACGGTAGAGGAGGAGCAGGTCCGAGACGCCGTCGCCGTTCACGTCCGCGGCGCTCGCTTCGACGACCCTCGCGGGGCCCGTGTCCGGGATCGGGAGGACGCAGCTCGGCGTCTCGGGGAAGACCGCTTCCTTCGTGCCGTAGTAGACCGCGATCGATTTCGGGCCGTCGCCGATCGCGAGGTCGCGAATGCCGTCGCCGTCGAGATCGCCGTCGAACGAAAGGATGAGCTTCGCGTAGACGCTGATCGATCGCTCGCCGGCCGTGTCCGACGACAGGCGTATGGGGAAGCGGATCGTGCGAACCGAATCGGGCTGCTTCGAGAAGAGTTCCTTGCCGCGGTTGCGGAAGACGTAGCTCGTGACCTTGAACTCCTTCGTGATGAGGATTCGCAGCGCCTCGAAGAGCCCGATCTCCTGCGTCGTTGGGACGACGAGATCGAGGAGCCCGTCGCCGTTGAGGTCCTCGAGGATCGTGCCGATCGACCAGTCCTTCACCTTGATGATCTGCACCGGCTTCGTCACCCCGGTGAACTCGGCGCCGCCGAGATAGATGCGCGTGATGCCGGTTCGCGTCTCCGTGACCACCAGGTCCTGGATCCCGTCGTGATCGACGTCCATCGCCGTGACGGGATTGCGATCGGGCACTTCGCGCCGCCCGTCCGTCTTCGGCAGGTCGACGGTGAACTCGCTGGTCGGCAGCTCGGGGAACGCGCCGCCCTCGCCCTGCCGGAAGTAGAGGAGCTTTCCGCTTCGGTAAACCAACAGGTCGGGCTTGCCGTCGCCGTCGAAGTTGCCCGTGTAGAACTTCGGAAAACCGGAGACCGATCGCGCGCGCCCGAGGAAGTTGTCGCCACCGATCGTCAGCTTGGCACCGACCTTCACGTGCAGGTGCTGCTCGCGCGAGAAGCGAGCGCCCTTTCCGTCGGCGCCGCGCGTGAAGAGGCCATAACCCGTCGCTTCGGGCACGAGAAGATCGACCGCGCCGTCGCCGTCGAAATCCTGTGCGAAGTGGAGCGGGAGGGGCTTGCGGTCGGGCGCGAAGTCGATCGCCGATCGCCGCGCGAGCAGTGGATGTAGTTCGGTCGCCAGGCGGCCGTCCTTCGCTTCGAGGTATGAGATGCCGGTCGGCGTGAGGAGCACGATCTGCTTGCGTTTCGCGTCGCCCACGACGTCGGCGAGGTCGAAGAGCGCGACGTCGCCCGGGAGATCGAGCGTCTGCGGTGAGCCGAGTGCGATCCCGGCGTCGCCCGACTTCGGAAACCAAAGGCGCAACCGCCTTCCGACGACGAGCCCGACCTCGCGCAAGCCGTCGCCGTCGAGATCCTCGGTGAACGTCGCAGAGACGTCGCCCTCGGCCGGCAGCTCGAACGTTCGAAACGTCGGCGCGCCGAGCGCGACGCCCATGGCCACGAGCGCCGAGAGGATCATCGCGTGTCCTTGGTCGAGAGGATGAGCGTGATCACGTCGTCCTTCCAGAAGACGACGTCGCTTCGGCCGTCGTGGTTGAAGTCGCCGAGGTTGAATCGATTCGACGCGGGGACGTCGAAGCTCGCCATCGGCTCGTCCTCGAAGCCGAACCCGGTTTCCCAGAAAAGCGTCTTCTTGACGACGCCACGGTAGATCGAGATGCCGCCCTTCTCGTTGACGGCCATGAGGTCGCGTCGCCCGTCGCCGTCGAAGTCGCCCTGGAAGTACGCGAGCGGCGTGCTCTCGTCCTTCTCGACGGTTGCCACCGGGATCGACAGATCCTTCTCGTAGTCGGGATTTGCGGAGAACTTGCGGTCGCCAGGGTGGTACGCGAACACGAAGTAAGTGATCTGCAGCTCCTTGAACACAGCTTTCTGCAGTGTCGCGAGGACGTCGGTGCGCACCGAGGACACGAGCAGGTCGGCGTAGCCGTCGCCGTCGAAATCCTCGAACCGCGGGGTGATCGACACGCCCTTCACGTTCAGCACTTGGCTCGGCACGCGCGCAAAGAGGCCGGGGCCGTCGAAGTAGATCAGCTCTTGGGTCTGCAGGCTCGTGAAGAGCGAGAGCGTCCCGCGTTGTCGGCTCACGACGAGATCGATGCGTCCGTTGCGGTCGATGTCGACGAGCGTTGCCACGACGTTTTCGATCTCGTCGTCGCGCGGCTGCGCTTCCGAGAGGAACGGAAGCGTGCGTTGGAACGTGGGCGCCGCGGGGAACCGCCCGTCTTTTCCCTGCAGGTACGCCGTGAGATTGCGCGTCGGCACGTCCGCGAAGAGCAGGTCCTTTCGACCGTCGCCGTCGAAATCGACGGCGCGGCAGAGCGGTAGCGAAGCGTCCATCGAGAGGAATCGCAACGAGTCGTCGTCGAACGTGCGGCGCGGTGCCGGACCGAACGGGCCCGCGCGCTCGAAAGTCCCGTCGGCTTTCTGGTAGAGGGCGAAAGTTCCCGAGATGCAGGGAAGCAGGAGATCGTCGCGCCCGTCGTTGTCGAGGTCGACCACGGCGTCGAGAAACGGCAGGTCCTCCTCATCGGGAAACGAGAACAGACTGGAGACGTCGGCGCCCGGGGCGAGCGGCAGCGGTTTTTCGAGGCGCGTGCCGTCGCGAAACGCAATGCACGGACCGCCTGCGAGAAGCCACGCGATCGCGCTGCTTCCCTTTCCGTCGAAGCGTCCGACGACGAACGCAACGGCGTCGTCGGGCGCGGCGAGCACGACGTCCGGGTCTCGGCGGAAGCCGATCGCCGACTGGAAGAAAATCGAGAGCGAGCGCACGGGCCGCGGCCCGTCGGTCGCGACCGACGAGACGAGCAGGTCGATGAGCGGATCGCCGTTGTAATCGCGAGGCACGATCGTTTTCACCGTCCCGGCGACGTGAAGCGGTTGCACGCTGAACGGAAGCGGTGCCGAAACGGCGAGCGCAATCGCGAAGACGATCGTCATGCGATTACGTCCCTCCGGCGAAAGATCGTGAACGCAACGATCGTGAGGATTGTTGCCGTTCCGAGCGGCACGACGAGCGAGAGCATGACGAGCCGCGGATCGAACACCGCCGTGGAGAAGCCGCTCGCGAGATCGCCGGCGACGTCGAGAAAGTGCGTCGTGAAGCTCGTGAACAGAAAGCCGGTCGCGGTGGTTCCCTTGAAGAGAAGCGTCAGCACGACGAGCGGAAAGTATGCGAGGAGTGCCGCGACGACCGCCGGTGCGACACCTGCGGCTGCCGTGCCGACCACGAAGCCGAGCGACGCCGTCGCGAGCAGCGCCGGCAGCGAGAGCGCGAACGCGGCGAGCGCGTGGCGCGTCATGTCGGCGACGCTTTGCATCTCGTAGCCTTCGGTCGTGATCGGTGCGAGCCCATACGTCGCTGCGGCCACGGCGAGTGCCACGCACGCGACGAGGACGTCGAGCGCAATCGTCACGACGAGGAGCGCGAGGAGCTTGCCTGCGAAAACCTGCGCGCGGCCGATCGGTCGCGTGAGCAGCGGAACGATCGTGCCGTGCGTGCGCTCTTGTGCGACCGATAGGGCGCCGAGGAGCAATACGGCGAGAGCGAGGAAGATCGAGCCGTAGCGCGCGCCCGCGAGCAAGCACGCAAACCCCGTCGTCCGCGGGGTCGACGAGAGTCCGTCCGCGACGCGAAGGCCGAGGCCAACGAGGAGTGGAATCGCAGCCGTGACCGCGAACAGCACCAGCACGAAGCGTTGCGACACGGCCTTGCGCAGTTCAGCGGCGAGAACTCGAAGCATCGGGTTTTCCGTCGGCGCGCGTGCGCTCGAGGAAGAAGTCCTCGAGAGTCGGGCGGAGCGGCGCCAATTCGCTCACGCGAAAGCCGGATCGTACCAGCCGCTCGTTGAGCGAAGCCAGGTCTTCCGCCCGCGCGCGCACGTGCACGACTCCGTCCTCGACGCGCGTTGCGCCGTCGAAGCCGCCCGCGCGAAGGCACTCGATCGCCGCATCGAGCGGCGTGACGCGCACGCGGACGTCGACGATCGCGGGCTGCAGGAGTTCGTCGACGTTCCCGTCGATGACGAGCTTGCCGGCGTTCAGGATCGCCACGCGATTGCACGTCGTTTCGACTTCGTGGAGCAAGTGGCTCGACACGAGGAACGTCGTGCCGTGCTCGGCGGCGAGGCGACGCACGAGGGTTCGGACGGCGCGCACGGCTTCCGGGTCGAGGCCGTTCATGGGTTCGTCGAGCACGACCAAGCGCGGCGTTCCGAGGAGCGCCAACGCGATGCCAAGCTGTTGGCGCATTCCCTGGGAGTAGGTGCCGTATCGGCGATCTTCAGCTGCAGCGGCGGCGAGGCGCACTCCGTCGAGCGCAGCGTCGACCGCGTCGTCTCCGAGATGCGCGAGCCGCGCGAACAGCCGGAGGTTCGCGCGTCCCGTCAAGTAGGGGTAGAACGCCGGCCGCTCGACGAGCGCACCGACGTGGGCGATCGCGTCCCGGAATTGCGTCGCGACGTCGTGTCCGAGGATGCGCACCGATCCCTCGCTCGGCCGCACCAGCCCGAGCGCGCAGCGGATGGTCGTCGTCTTGCCCGCGCCGTTCGGCCCGAGGAACCCGTAGACGTCGCCGGCCCGCACCGCGAGATCGAGACCGGAGACGGCGGTGGCGCGCCCATAGCGTTTGGTCAGCCCGCGGATCTCGAGAACGACGTCGGCGTTCGCCATCACTCCGGCTTCGGGCGCTCGGGTGGGGTGTTGTCGTTGGCGACGTCGAGCGCGAGGAGAAGGAGCAGGCGCGCGGTGCGCGCGACCTTCTTCGTGTCGATCTTGTCGACCGTGTCGGTGGGCTTGTGGTAGTCCTCGTGCTCCTTGCCGCCAAAGAAGAAGAGCACCGGAACTCCGCCCTTGTAGAAGTTGTACTGGTCGCTCCGCTTGAAGAACTCCTCGCCCATGCTCTTCAGTTTGAAGTTGATCGCGGGGTTTGCGGCGAGCCGCTCGGCGTGCTCGTACAGCTCGCGGCTCTTCGTGCGGCTGATCGCGCAGACCTCGTTCGGCTCCATGCGGCCGATCATGTCGACGTTGAGCATCGCGACGGTTTTCGCGATCGATACGACGGGGTCCTTCACGTACGCGGCCGAGCCGAGCAGCCCTTTCTCCTCGCCCGCGAACCACACGATGTCGATCTGCCGGCGCGACGTCGGCTTCGTGGTGGCGAGCGCCTGGGCGACCTCGAGGAGCCCCGACGTTCCCGACGCGTTGTCGTCCGCGCCGAAGTAGATCTGCCCTTTGTCGTTCACCCCGACGTGATCGTAGTGCGCGCCGAGCACGACGGCTTCATCCTCGTGTGCCGGATCGCTGCCCGGGTAGACGGCGACGACGTTTCGCGGGTGCGCGGTCTCCTTGCGGAACGCGACCTTCATCGTGACGTCTCGGTCCTTCGATTGAACGAGCCGTCCCTTCATCGACGAGTCGAGCTTCTCTTGCAACGGCGCGATGGGCTGTCCGAGGATCTTCTCCGCGATCGCGAGGCTCACGCTCATCATCGGAATCGGGACCTGTTGCTCCGGTCGCGGATGCGGGCTTTCCATGCTCGGAAACTGGTAGTCGATCGGCCCCTTGCTTTCGTGGTTCTTCGGATCCGTGACGGCGAGCAGACCGACGGCCCCGTGCTCGTAAGCGTTCTTTGCCTTCGAGAGGAGGCTCGAGAACTCGGTGACCTCGGGCCCCTTGAACGCTTGACCCTTCTTTCCCTCGCGCGGCTCGTGCGTGAGAACGAGCACGACCTTGCCGCTGACTTTCTTCCCCGCGTAGTCGTCGTATCGCTCGTCGGTTGCCGTGATGCCGTAACCTGCGAACACGACGTCGGCGTTCACTTCGCTCTCGGCGGAGCCCCAGATCGGCACGAAGTCGTCGTTCAACTTGCAGGCGTGGTCCTCGGCCGTGCTGTCGCTCTTTCCGACGGTGAGCGCGCACGCGTCGTCCGGCACCGTGACCTCGAGGTCGAAGGGCTGGAAGTACGAGCCGTCCTTGCCGCCCGGCTGCAGGCCATACGACTTCAGCTCTTTCGCGATGTACTCCGCCGCTAGTTCGAGTCCGTGCTTCGGGGTGTCGCGTCCCTCGAGTTCGGGCGAGGCGAGATAGCGCTCGTGGCGCAGCACGTCCTCCGCGACGATCGAGTTGAGCGCCGGGAGGAGCGCCTCGTGCCCGGTCGACGCAGCCGGGAGCGTCGCGAGGAGGAGCACGAAGGTGAGTCGCATCCGGAGCAGTGTACGGGTCGAGCGAGCATCCGTTCAAGCCGCACCCCGAGGGCGACCGATAGGAAGGATGTGATGAGTCATTTCCTTCCCCGGAGGTGAGACACCATGGCGACTCCGCGAGTGCTGGTCATAGACGCTGATCGCGCAACGATCGAATCGCTTCGTGACGCGATCGATCGAGCTGGATACGACATGGAGATCGCTCTGAATCCCGCGACGGCCCTGACGATCCTGGAGCAGCGCGTGATGGACGCGGTGATCTTGGATTTCGATCTGCCGGAGCTGAAGGCGGCGGCGATCGTTCGCGACTTGCGCCGCCAGGCTGGCGCATCACCGCTGATCGGAATTGCCACCGTGGGCGTCGTCTTCGACGAGAAGGACGCCGTGCGCGCCGAACTCACGCACTGGATCGAGAAGAGCCCGGACACGCTCCTGTCGCAGGAGATCGAGCGCGTCCTGCCGTCGCTCAGCTTCGGGCGCTAGTCGCTGCCTACTTCTTGCCGGACACCGACTGAATGATGTTGTTGCCGATGGCCTCGGCGGTCTTCTGATCGGGCACCGTCTTGGCAAGCTTGCGCGCCTTGACGGTGAGCTTCACCGTGGCGTTGCCCACCCGCTCGACGCCGACCTCGACGTGCGCGTCGTTCGGAACGACCACGTCCGCTTCGAGCTTGCCGAATTCCCTCGACTGAACGGTGATCGAGCCGCGGCGCTTCAGCTCTTCCATCGACGCGTCGTAGACGACGTCGAACGGTTTGTCGAGCGTCGCTTCGATCGAGTCGTCGCCGGTGTACACGATCGCGCCGGCCGCGACCGCTGCGCCCGCCACGAACAGACAACCGCTCGAAGTAAAAACGAGTGACGCAAGAGCCAGGATTCCTGCAAAGGTCGACCGCATCGTTCCCTCCTCGGAATAGTGCGAGGCGCGCATTCTAGCGGGCGCTCCCGGCGCCGCAACGATCGTCGCGATGAAATCGAGTTGGCGTCCCGCGACCGGGCCGTGACAATGAGCCGCGTGATGCCAAGCAATCCTGCGATTCGGACGGGGCGAGCGCGTCGTCATCGTCGCGTGAGAAAGAACGTCTTGCACGTCCTCGCGTGCGCAGCGCTCCTCGCCGTCGTCGCGCGACCGCCGCTCGCGGCACGCGCGTCGAGTGGATCCTCGCCACGCCCAGACGTCGTCGTCTTCATGCTCGACGACGACACTCTCAGCCGGCTGCGCTTCCTGAACGGCGCTCCGGGCGGCCGGCAGATCGGCCCCACGTTTCGGGCGCTCGGCATCCACTCGGTCGCGTTCACGCGCGTCTACGCGACGACGCCCCTTTGCTGTCCGTCGCGCGCGACGTTCTTCACGGGCCAGCATCCGCAGCACCACGGCATCCAGCACAATGCCGGTGGAGTCGATGCGTTCACGAACCTCGCGCTCGACCACTCGACCGTGGCGACGTGGCTCCACGACTGCGGCTATCGGACGATGCACCTCGGCAAGTACTTCAACCAGTACGGCAGCGTCGCGAGCCGGCCCGCCGGGTTCGTGCCGCCCGGGTGGGACGACTGGCACGTCTACACGAGCCTCGGTCAGGCGGGGTATTGGGACTTCGTTCTTTCCGACAACGGCGTCGTGAACACTTACCTGCATCACACGGACGCGGACTACGGGATCGACGTGCTGCGCGACAAGGCCGTGCAGTCGATCGCGTCGACGCCGAGATCGCAACCGCTCTTCCTCTACTTCGCGCCCACGTCGCCGCACGAAGGGGCGATTCCGGCGCCGCGTCACGCAGGCCTCCGGCCGAACTTGATCGCGCCGCGCCCGCCCGCGAACCCGGCGTGGCTCGAGGCCGACGTGAGCGACAAGGATGCGTACGTCCAGGCGATTCCGTTTCCGCCCACGGCCGAGCAGATCGAGGCGGGCGACGCGCTCTACCGGAACGGTGCCAACTGCCTCGCGAGCGTGGCGGACGCGATTCTTGCCGTCGTCGATGCGCAGCGCGCGGCTCGGCGGCTCGACCGAACGGTGTTTCTCTTCACGAACGACAACGGATACTCGTTCCTCGACCACCGCTTGGGCGGCAAGGTCAATCCGTACGAGACGAGCGCGCGGGTCTACCTCGGCGTGGCGACGTCGAACGTCGCGCTCATCGCGACGAATCGCGTCGAGCGATCGCTCGTCGGCAACGTCGACGTGGCGCCAACGATCGCCGACCTCGCGGGCGCGCCGATCCCCGCCGGACATCGAGTCGACGGGCGAAGCCTCGTGCCGCTCATCCGCTCCGCGACGGCGCCGCCCGCGCGCACGGACCTCTTGCTCGCGGGCTACGGCCCCGAGCCCGTCACCGACTTTCCGGCGTGGCGCGCGATCGTCACCGGCCCCGGCGACGCGCAGCCGAACTGGAAGTACATCGACTACTTGAACGGCCACGTCGAACTCTACGACCTCACCGCAGATCCCTTCGAGCTGGCGAGCGTCTCGAACGATCCGACACAGCAAGCCGTGCGCTCGACCCTCGCGATGCGCCTCGCGCAACTCCTCGCGCAGTGAATGGCTGATCCGTCGCGTTGCCGACTCGGACGAGGGGTCTCATGCGCACGCGCAAACTCACGTCGACGCACCGAACAGAGGGTGTGAGATCACACGCTGAAGCGGATGTTGAGGATGTCCCCGTCTTTGACTTCGTAGTCGCGGCCCTCGAGGCGCAGCTTGTTCTTGGCCTTCACTTCCTTCATCGAGCCCAAGGCCTTGAGGTCGTCGTAGTGAAAGACTTCGGCGCGGATGAAGCCGCGTGCGAGGTCGGTGTGGATCTTTCCGGCCGAGGTGACGGCGTCGTCGCCTCCGCGAATCGTCCACGCCTTCACCTCGTCTTCGCCGACGGTGAAGAACGATCGCAAGCCGAGCGAACGGTAGCTCGCGCGGATGAGGCGGCCGGCCGCGGGCTCGGGGATGCCGAGTTCCTCGATGAACGCTGGGCGATCGGCGGCGTCGAGCGTCGCGATCTCCATCTCGATCGGAGCGCAAAGCGCGACGGCGTCCGGATACTTGGCCTTGATCTTGCCCAGGTACGTCTCGTCCTTGAGTCGACCTTCGGCGATGTTGATGACGTCGATCGCCGGCTTCTTCGTGAGGAACGCGAAGTTCGCGAGGAGCTTCGACTCGGTCTCGCTGAACGAGACCGACGAAACGGGCTTGCCTTCGCCGAGAGCGGCCTTCGCGCGCTGCATCGCGCCCAGTTCCTTCTCTTCGGTTTCCTTGTTCTTCGAGCCCTTCTTGAGCGATGCCTCGAGGCGCTCGATGCGACGATCGACTTGATCGAGGTCGAGGAGCAGGATCTCGGTTTCGAGCGCGTCCATGTCGCGCAGCGGATCGTCCTCGAACTCGCCGAACGCGCGGCCCACGCGAACGAGCGCGTCCGCTGCGCGCAGGGCCGCCACCAGCGGACCGCCTCCGGTCGCCGCGCGATCGCCCCCGAAGACACCCGCGAAGTCGAGGAACTCGAGGCTCGCGAGCGTGAACTTCTTCGGCTTGAACAGGTCGCGCAGGACTTCCATGCGAGGATCGGGGACCTTGCACACCGCGGGCTTCGGGTTCTCGCCCGAGTGCGGGCCGCCGCGCGAGCCCTCGACGCCGGTGATCGCCTGGAAGAGCGACGACTTGCCGGCGCCCGGCAGCCCGACGATGGCCAGCTTCAACCGCGGGTCGCTTTCATGTAGGCCTCGATGAGCGCCTCTTCGTTGGGAAACGACTTTTCGCTGTACAGCTCTTCCAGCGCGCGGTCGTCGTCGTCGAAGACGGCGTCGCGCTCATCGGTGATGAGCAGATAGGTCCACGAGTCGGACCCGTTCTTCGCGCGCTTGAGCGCCTTGATGGATCCCCCTCCCACGAGCTTCTCGTAGAGGACCACGTCACCGTCCATGATTCGACCTCCGATGGCTTCTCGATTCTCGAGCGGGCCGCACATCTTAGTTTCGCCCGCGGCTGTCGTCCATGCGCGCACCGATGCCCCGTCTGAGATCGGTGTAAAAGAGACGCATCAGCGCTTCTTGGGCCTCCGTTTGCCGTGTAGCGACTTGAGCATCTTGTCTACGGATCGAAACGGACCGTGCACTCGGCCCTTCTTCACGTCATCGAGCGCGAGAGCCAGTTCGCGGTCGATCGCCGTCTTCGGGGTCAACGTGATCAGCTTTCCTTTCACTTCGGCTTCGAGGAGATCGCCGACGGTTACGCCGAGCTTCTCACGGACGACCGGCGGCAGGGTCGATGGTGAACAAATCCTCTTGACGATAGTCGTTTCAACGACTATTATCCGCGGCCATGTCCGGTCGACTTCAACGCGAGATCAAGCAAAGCCATCCTTTCGCGAGCGTGGAAGAAGAGGCCTATCTGAATCTGCGCCGAACGGCCGACGCACTGATGCGCGCCGAAGCCTCGCTGCTCAAGCGCATCGATCTGTCGGGCGCGCAATACAACGTGCTGCGCATCCTGCGCGGCGCCGGCAAACCGGGGCTCGCGTGCGGCGAGATCGCGGAGCGCATGGTTTCGCGCGACCCTGACATCACGCGCCTCCTCGATCGTCTCGAAGCGCGCGATCTCATCGTGCGGACGCGCGACGCGAGCGACCGGCGGGTCGTCACGTCGAAGATAACGGCCAAAGGGCTCACGCTCATCAAAGGCGTCGAACAGCCCCTCACGCGACTTCATCGCGGCCAGCTGTCGCACCTTGGAGAGGAGAAGCTCACAGCGCTGATCGATCTCCTCGAACTGGCTCGCGCCCAACTCAACTCGGTGACTCGGATTCGAAAGGAGAGAACATGACCGGCAAGTTCACGAAGCTCACCACGACGATCCTCGGAAGTTTCATTCTCGGCCTCTCGGCGTTGGCGGTCGCAGCCGACACGTACTCGGTCGATCCCGTCCATTCATTCGTGACGTTTCGCATCGTCCACGTCGGCGTCAGCGCGACGCACGGGCGATTCGACGACGTCTCGGGCACGTTCGTCGTCGACGACGCCGACCCGACGAAGAGCACGGTCGACGTCCAGGTGAAGGCCGAGAGCATCGACACGAACAACAAGAAGAGAGACGAGGACTTGAAAGGTCCGGACTACTTCAACGTGAAGCAGTTCCCGACGATCGCATTCAAGAGCAAGTCGGTGAAACCGGCCGGCGACAAGAAGTTCGAAGTGTCGGGTGATCTCACGCTGCACGGCGTCACGAAGCCGCTGACGTTCACGCTCACGCACATCGGCTCCGGCAAGACCCCGTTCAAGGACTTCCGCTCGGGCTACGAAACGACGTTCACGATCAAGCGCACCGATTTCGACATGAAGAAAATGCTCGAGGGCATCGGCGACGAAGTCCAGATCACGGTCGCGATCGAAGGCATCCGGCAAGACGCGAAGAAGTGAGCACGGCTCTCCAAGCCATCCTGTTTGGAGTGCTGCTGCCCGCGACCATCGCGGGGGTCTTCTTGCTGGTCGGCCGGCGCGCGTGGGCGGCAGCGCTCGGAATCGGCGTCGGGTACGCCGCCGGGCATGCGGCGCTCGAGGGCGAGTGGCCGTCCCTCCCGCCGCACGACGTCACGAACTGGCCGATCTATTTCGCGATCGGCGCAGCGATCCTCGCGGTCGTCGAGACCGCGTGGGAATACCGTGCCGCCGTGCGTTGGCTCGTTCGCGTCGCCGTGGCGTGCGGAATCCTCTGGCTCCTGAAGCCACACGACGAGGACTGGCGTTGGCTCGGTGCGTTCTTCGTCGCGATGATGAGTTTCTGGATCTTACTCGCGCTCCTCGCTCGACGGCTCGGTGACGCCACGCTGTTGCTCGTGCTCATCGTCACAGTCTCCGGAGCGAGCGTGCTCTTCGCCGTCACGGGAAGCGTGTCGCTCGCGCAAATGGGTGGGTGCCTCGCCGCTGGGCTCGGCGCGAGTTGGCTGCTCTCGGCGATCGGAGTCGGACGCGCGATCGTGGGCGGCGTGGTGCCGGTCGTGGCGATCGTCTTCTCGTCGATCGCGGCGTGCAGCGTCGCCCGCTGGTCCTATTCCTCGACGCCGTGGTGGATGGCCGCCGTCGTCGCGGCGTCGCCGTCCGCGGCGTGGCTCGTCGATTGGACGCCGCTCCGGAGCGCGACGCCTTGGAAGTCCGCCGTTGCTCGCGCGACCGTCGTTGCAATCGTCGTGGCCGTTCCCGTCGGCCTTGCCTTGAAGGACTTCCTCGCGAGCCCGTACTGACCGCGACGTGATCGCGTTCGTCAGCGTGTTCGTCCATCGCGACGGGATCGAGGCGACACGTCGAGTCGCACGATGGGACGCGACGGAGAGTGTCGTCCCGCGATCGTGAAGCCCGCGGCTTCGAAGGCGGCGAGCGTGCCGGTCCACGCGAAGACGTCCGGGAGGGCCGCGCGCGGAACGACCGGGTAACCTTCGATCATCGACGCGCCCCGTCGGCGCGCGAAGTCGACGGCGCCTCGAAGGAGAGCGACCGAGACGCCGCGGCGGCGGTGCGACTTCGCGACGAAGAGGCACGACACCGACCAAACCTCACGGTCGTCGAGCGGCCGAAGCACTCGCGATCTCGCGAGATGGTCGAACGTGGCGCGCGGGCTCACCGAGCACCAGCCGGCGGCCCGGTCCCCGTCGTAGGCGATCACGCCGACCGGTGCGCCCGACGCGATCAGCGCACGAAGCGCCCGTCGATTCGAGTCTCCCTTGCCGGCCTTCCACGCTTTCGGCGACCGCCGCCACGCCATGCACCAACAGCCGCCGCAGGCGCCGCGCGGACCGAACAGAAGGGCGACGTCGTCCCACCGGTCGGCGGTCGCCGGACGAATCACGATCTTCGACATGGATCCTCGATCCTCGATTCGACGCGAGATTACCGGGAAGAGCGCCGTGCCGCTTCCACTTCCTTGCTCGAAAGAGTTCGTCGAGGCGAGGGTTTCTCGGATAAATTGAAAGACGCCGACACGCTGTCGAGGATTGCGGTAGGAGGTTTCGATGTCCGCACGTCGCGCGATTCGCTTTTCGAGTTCGTCCGTGGCTCGCATCGTCGGGAGGGCGAGTGCCGTCGCCGCGATGCTCGCCGCGCTGTCGGGCGGCGAATGCCACGTGCACTACTCGAGCTCGAACGACACGTGCCTCGACCGGAATCACGATGGCATCTGCGACGATCGCAGAAACGCCGATTCCGCACCGTCCACGGATCCAGAAGCACTGACGACTTATCGAATCGTTCCCGCCACGGATCTGACGGCTCACCCGGTGCGCCGACTCGTCGACATCGAAGGAACCCGAGCTGTGCGGCCTGGCGGCGGAGCCGCCGTCGACGCGTTCGACTTCCGGTGGGCCAGCGACCGAATCCTCGACGCGAACTCGGATCTCGTGGGACTACCGGAGGGCGCCGGCTGGCTCGTGTTCGACGCGGTCGAGTTCACAGAATCGTTCGTCTTCGTGAGCTTCCGCCAGCAGCCGCCCGCGTGGGCCAAGCCGACCCCGGCCGTCGAGTGGGCGCGCTTGCTCTTCGTCTTCGAGCGCGACGGTGCATTGCGCGAGGTCGACAACCGCACGTGGGTCCGGTTTGCGCGTCGCCGGTAGTCCGCGCACCGGGGAGGAAGCGCTCGCAAAGTGACCGGTTCGCTTTATACTCCCGCACCACGATGGATCTCCTGACCAGCTCGATCGACACGTCCGGCGTGGCGTTCCGCGAGAATGCCGTGCACACGGAGACGCTGCTCGCGGACTTGCGCTCGAAGCTCGCCGTCGTCAAGGAGGGAGGGGGCGCGGCGGTCGTCGAGCGGCACGTGAAGCGCGGCAAGCTCTTCGTCCGCGATCGGGTCGCCAAGCTCCTCGATCCGGACAGCCCCTTCCTCGAGATCGGAGCGCTCGCGGCGTTCGGCCTCTACGACGGCGAGGCACCGAGCGCCGGCATGGTCTGCGGCATCGGGCGCGTCGAAGGCCTCGAGTGCATGCTCATCGCGAACGACGCGACGGTCAAAGGCGGCACGTACTACCCGCTCACCGTGAAGAAGCACCTCCGTGCGCAGGAGATCGCGCAAGAGAATCGCCTGCCGTGCATCTACCTCGTGGATTCGGGCGGCGCGTTCCTGCCGCTGCAAGCCGACGTCTTCCCCGATCGCGATCACTTCGGCCGCATCTTCTACAACCAAGCGCGCATGTCGGCGCTCGGCATCCCGCAAGTCGCGGTCGTGATGGGCTCGTGCACGGCGGGCGGCGCGTACGTGCCGGCGATGAGCGACGAGACGGTCATCGTGCGCAAGCAGGGCACGATCTTCCTTGGTGGACCGCCGCTCGTGAAGGCCGCGACGGGCGAGGACGTCAGTGCGGAGGACCTCGGCGGCGCGGACGTCCACTGCCGCACGTCGGGTGTCACGGATCACCTCGCGCAGAACGACGAGGACGCGCTCGCGATCGCGCGCTCGATCGTCGTGCACCTGAATCGAACGAAGAAGGTGACGCTGGCGACGCAGCCCGTCGAAGATCCCGCGTACGACCCGAAGGAGATCCACGGGATCATCCCGCGCGACTACCGCAAGGCGTACGATGCCCGCGAAGTGATCGCGCGCGTCGTCGACGGCAGCCGATTCCACGAGTTCAAGGCGCTCTACGGAACGACGCTCGTCACCGGGTTCGCGCACGTCTGGGGCTACCCCGTCGGCATCCTCGCGAACAACGGCGTCCTCTTCTCGGAGAGCGCACTCAAGGCGACGCACTTCATCGAGATCTGCAGCCAGCGCGGCATCCCGCTCGTGTTCCTCCAGAACATCACGGGGTTCATGGTGGGGAGGAAGTACGAGGCGGGCGGGATCGCGAAGGATGGCGCAAAGATGGTCGCGGCGGTCGCGAACGCCGCGGTGCCGAAGTTCACGGTGATCGTCGGCGGCTCGTTCGGCGCCGGCAACTACGGCATGTGCGGTCGCGCGTACCAGCCGCGTCAGCTCTGGATGTGGCCCAATGCGCGCGTGTCGGTGATGGGCGGCGAGCAAGCCGCGAACGTGCTCCTCACCGTGAAGAAAGATCAGATCGCCGCGGCCGGTGGCAAGCCGATGACGCCCGCCGAAGAAGAAGCGTTCAAGCGCCCGACGCTGGAGAAGTACGAGACCGAAGGCAGCCCTTACTACTCGACCGCCCGCCTGTGGGACGACGGCGTCATCGATCCCGCCGACACGCGCACGGTCCTCGCGCTCGGGATCTCCGCGTCGCTCAATGCGCCGTTTCCGCCGCGCGAGCACGGCATCTTCCGGATGTAGAGCCATGGAAACGCTGATCACGATCGACGTCGCGCCGCCCGTCGGGCGCGTCGTGCTGAACCGACCCGACCTCCATAATGCTTTCAACGACGTCGTCCTTCACGAGATCACGGAAGCGTTCGCGAAGCTCGGACATCAACCCGACGTGCGCGTCGTCGTTCTTGCGGCGGAAGGCAAGTCGTTCTGCGCCGGCGCGGACCTCAACTGGATGAAGAAGATGGTCGGCTACTCGTTCGACGAGAACGTGAAGGACGCGCAGGGGCTCGTGAAGATGCTGCGAACGATTCACGATTGTCCGAAGCCGGTCATCGCTCGCGTGCAGGGACCGGCATTCGGCGGCGGCGTCGGGCTCGTCGCCGCGGCCGACATGGCGATCGCGGTCGAGTCCGCGACGTTCTCGCTCAGCGAAGCGCGCCTCGGGCTCTTGCCGGCGGCGATCTCGCCGTTCGTGCTGGAGAAGATCGGACCGGCCGCAGCGCGCCGCTACTTTCTCACCGCCGAGCGATTCTCTGCCGTCGAGGCGAAGCGTCTTGGACTCGTGTCGGAGGTTGCAGCGACGGCCGAGGACGCCGATCTTTGGATCGACGGGATCGTCGACGCCGTGCGCGCCTGCGGACCCGAGGCCGTCGCCGCGTGCAAGGCGCTCATCCGCGACGTGTGGGGTCAGACCCTCGATCATGTCGCCGGCCTCACCGCGCGTTGGATCGCCGAGCGCCGCGCGTCCGCGGAGGGCCAAGAGGGGATGAAGGCGTTCCTCGAGAAGCGTCCGCCGTCGTGGTCGCCGGGACCAAAGTAGTGTTCTCGAAAGTCCTGATTGCGAACCGCGGCGAGATCGCCGTGCGCGTCGCTTCTACGCTCCAGCAGATGGGCATTCGCGCCGTTGCCGTCTATTCGGACGCCGATCGCGCCGCGCTTCACGTGCGAGCCGCCGACGAAGCGTATCCGCTCGAAGGCATCGCGGCGTCGGACACCTACCTGCGCGGTGACAAGATCATCGCCATCGCCAAGGCGCACGCCGTCGATGCGATCCATCCGGGCTACGGATTCCTTTCGGAAAACGCGGCGTTTGCCGAAGCGTGCCGCGACGCGGGCGTCACGTTCGTGGGACCAAAGCCCGACGCGATTCGCGCCATGGGCGACAAGATCCGTGCGAAGGAATCGATGGCGAAGGCCGGCGTCCCGGTCCTGCCGGGCTTCGTCGCGTTGCCCGGTGACGGCATCGAAACGATCGCGGCGGGCGCGCGCACGGTCGGCTTGCCGTTGCTCGTGAAGGCTGCGGCGGGCGGTGGCGGACGCGGCATGCGCCGGGTCGAGCGCGAGGCCGAACTCGCCGCGGCGCTCGAGGCTGCGGCGCGCGAAGCGAAGGCCGCGTTCGGCGACGCGCGCGTCTTCCTCGAGAAGTACATCACGCGACCGCGGCACGTCGAAGTGCAGATCCTCGGCGACGATCACGGCAACGTCGTGCATCTCTTCGAGCGGGAGTGCTCGATCCAGCGCCGCTACCAGAAGATCGTGGAAGAGACGCCGTCGCCCGCGCTCAACCCGAAGACGCGCGACGCGATGGGACGCGCGGCGCTCAAGGCGGCACGCGCGGTGTCGTACACGAACGCCGGCACCGTCGAATTCATCGTCGACGAGTCGGGTGCGTTCTACTTCCTCGAGGTCAACACGAGACTTCAGGTCGAGCACCCGGTCACCGAAATGACGCTGCGACGCGACCTCGTGCGGCTGCAGCTCGAGGTTGCCGCGGGCGAGCCGTTGCCGCTGCGTCAGGACGACCTCGCCCCCGAGGGACACGCGTTCGAGGCGCGCATCTACGCCGAGGATCCGGCGCGCGGCTTCCTTCCGTCGATCGGCACGATCCGCAAGTGGGTGCCGCCAGCGGCGCCGTGGGTGCGCATCGATTCCGGAGTCGCCGAGGGCTCGGAGGTGACGCCGCACTACGACGCGATGCTCGCGAAGCTCGTCGTGTGGGGCCGTGACCGCGCCGAGTCGCTAGCGCGATTGCGCTGGGCGCTGGCGCGGTTCGTCGTGCTGGGCGTGCGAACGAACGTGGAATTCCTGCAAGCGCTCGCCGCGCATCCCGAGTTCGAGGCCGGGCGACTGCACACGCATTTCCTCGATCAGCATGGGATCGCTGCGCCTACCACCGGCGATCCGCCGCGCGAAGCGCTGCTTGCGGCCGCGTGGGCGTCGCTTCGCACGAACGGAATGGCGGCGTCGTCCACCGAAGCGGCGGGGGACCCGTGGCGCGACGCGACGGCGTGGAGGGCGTTCTGATGAAGCGCGTGCGCCTTCGCATTGCCGGCCGCGACGAGCCCATCGACGTCGACCTCGATCCGGCGGCGATTGCGGCGGGCGAGTGCGGCAGCGGGCGCGTGGTCGTCGACGGTCGCGTCGTGCCGTTCCACGCGACCTGCGACGGCTCGACGATCGAAGTGTGGATCGCCGGCCGCACGTACGCCTTCGAGTCGATCTCCTCGCGACGCGGATTGCGAGCTGCGGCGGGCGCGCATGCGCACACGGCGACGACCGACGAGGTCACGGCGCCGATGCCTGGGACGATCCTCCAGGTTTCGGTGAAGCCGGGCGACGCCGTGAACGCGCACCAACCCGTCGTCGTCATGGTCTCGATGAAGATGGAGATGACGCTCGCGGCGCCGTGCGCCGGTCGCGTCGCCGCGGTCGAGTGCTCCGTGGGGCAGACGGTCGACATGGGCAAGCGGCTCGTGAAGATCGATGCAGAGGTGAACGGTGCTGCCTAGCCGCGTCACGATCGTCGAGGTCGGCCCCCGCGACGGCCTCCAGAACGAAGCGCAGCCGATCCCGACCGGGGACAAGCTCGCGTTCATCGAGCGGCTCGCCGACGCGGGGCTGCGATTCATCGAAGCCACGTCGTTCGTCAGCCCGAAGCGCATTCCGCAGCTCGCGGACGCAGCCGAGGTCGCGGCGAAGCTGCCGAGTCGCGCGGGCGTCACGTACTCCGCGCTGGTGCCGAACGCGAAGGGACTCGAGCGCGCCATCGAAGCCAAGATCCCGCGTATCGCGGTCTTCACCGCAGCATCGGAAACGTTCACGCAGAAGAACATCGGCATGTCGATCGAGCAGTCGCTCGACGGCTTCCGCGAGGTCGTGGCCGCGGCGCGCGCGCGGGGCATGACGGCTCGAGGTTACGTCTCGACCTGCTTCGTCTGCCCGTACGAAGGCGAGGTCGCACCCGATCGCGTGCGTGACGTCGCGGCGTCGCTCCTCGCGCTCGGCGTCGACGAGGTCTCGCTGGGTGACACGATCGGCGCTGCCGCGCCTCGCGACGTCGAGCGCGTGATCGAGCGCGTCGCCGCCTCCGTACCTCGCGAGAAGATCGCGCTGCACTTCCACGACACGTACGGCACTGCGCTCGCCAACGTGCACGCCGGGCTTCAGCTCGGGATCGGCACGTTCGACTCGTCGGCCGGAGGTCTCGGCGGCTGCCCGTACGCACCCGGCGCGTCGGGCAATCTCGCCACCGAAGACCTCGTCTACTTCCTCGATCGCATGGGCATCTGGTGCGGCGTCGACTTGCGACAGATCGCGAGCGCCTCGGTCGCGATCGAGAAGGTCCTCGGTCGTTCGCTCCCGAGCAAGCAGCTCCAACGAATCAAGTCGACTCGTGCGTGAAGGCTGCGAGTTCGACCGAATGGGCGGGAACGAGACGACACGATTCCCACGAAAGCGAACGTGGCCGGGGCGAGGTGTTCGCTCGAGAACGAGCGCTCGCGGCAGACCGACGTCCGGCTTGAAATCGCGCTGGGCATTGCATACAACGGGTGCCTAGAGTGCTTGGGTTATCTAGGTAGGGGTCGTCCGATCACACGATGAATCGGGGTGCTTCAGTGCGCCCCGAGTGTTCATCGGCGAGTCTCGAGAGGGCGGCGACCGATTCCGTCGCCGTGGATTCTCCCGACGCAATCGACTGCGCGCGGTCGCACTGCGCAGTCGATGCGGAGCACTTTGGTCGCTCGGAGAAGAGACGTTCCAGCGCGGAAATCACGCGGAAGGGGTGCCACGAATGTGCGAGCCGTCCAAGACGCCGTTTCGCCTACCGGCATGCAGTTCCACTGTGGAGGTTGCGTGAATGGACTGTCCGCGTTGGAGATGTTCAGAAAGGGTCCACGCGGTTCGGATCAGTCACGGCAATCCCAGTTGACGTTTCAGGCTGAACGTTTGGCTACGGAGTAGGAGAAAAAGCGATGAACAAGAACGACGTGCGATGTTTCGCCCTCGGACTCGGGCTCTGTATCACAGCCGGTCTACTGAGCCACCCTGCGATCGCTCAGTCGACTGGCCGTAACGGCAGCTCGTTGTCACCGGCCGAGATCGAGAGGAAGCTCGAGCTCGACGCTCGGTCGGGTCGCCACGCGGCCCAGCCGTTTGCGCCGCCCTCGATCGAGGAAAAGTTGCGTCTCGCCGGTCGACTTCCGGTGGATCGCGCCGAAAAGCTGCGACTCGACGGACAGGCTCCGGTCGACATGCACGCGAAGCTCGTCCTCGACGGACAGATCCCGCCCGACAAGGGCGCGCAACCGGGCGACTGGGAGGGCTCTGGGCCCGTCGGACTCGTCGCACCGCCGAACGATAGCTGCGCGACGCCGACGATCGCCACGATCGGTTTGACGCCGTTCACCAACGTCGATGCAACGAGCGAAGCGTCCGATCCGGTGAACTTCCCGTGCACCAGCGGGGCGCTCAACACCGTTTGGTTCCAGTTCACGGCAGCCGCGAGCGGAACTGCGATCATCGACACGTGCACGGGCACGACGTTCGACACGACGATTGGCGTCTTCACGGGGCCGGCCTGCGGACCCTACGTTCAGGTCGCGTGCAATGACGATTCGTGCGGCGCTGCTTCGCTCGTGAGCTTTGCTGCGGTTTCCGGCACCGTCTACCGCATCGAGGTCGACGGATTCGGCGGAGCGACCGGGAGCGGCAACCTGTCGATCTCGGCCGCAACGCCGCCGGCGAACGACGAGTGCGGCACGGCGACCATTCTGCCGGCCGCCGGCCCGTTCCCGATCGTGGGAACGCAGAGCACCACGCTCGCTACCAGCAACGCGAGTGATCCGGTCCAGTCTTGCTCGGGTGGAACCAACTCGAACTCCGTTTGGTTCCAGTGGACTCCGTCGTCACACTGCAACGCGACGTTCGCGACGTGCACCAGCTCCTACGACACCGTCGTCACGGTTTACTCGGGAGCATGCGGAGCGCTCGGAACCGAACTCGCCTGCAGCGACGACTTCTGCGGTCTCCAGTCACAGGTGACGTGGGCCGCTCGCGCGGGCACGACCTATCGGATCGAGGCTTGCGACTTCGGGTCGCCGGGTGGCGGGACGTTGAACTACAGCCTCGACTGCTCGGTCGCGGCTCCATCGAACGACGCCTGCGCCACGCCGATCGTGCTCCCGGCCTCGGGCCCGTTCCCAGTGACGGGATCGCAAGTGACGACGGGTGCGACCACGGCGGGAACGGATCCGAGCCACTCGTGCAGCGGCGGGATCGACTCGAACTCCGTTTGGTTCCAGTGGACTCCCTCGGCGACGTGCAGCGCGACCTTCGCGACCTGCACCAGCTCGTACGACACGGTGGTTGCCGTGTATTCCGGGACCTGCGCGGCTCCGGGCGCCGAGGTGGCCTGCAGCGACGACTTCTGCGGCCTGCAATCGACGGCCGCGTGGACGGCCACCGGTGGGACGACTTACCTCATCGAGGCTTGTGACTTCGGCAGTCCGGGCGGTGGCTTCCTTGCGTTCGCGCTCGACTGCTTCAGCGCCGTGCCTGCGAACGATGGCTGCGGAACTCCGACGATCATCCCGGGCAGCGGCCCGTTCCCGTTCACGACCTCGCAAAACACGACCGGCGCGACGACGGCGCCGACGGACCCGATGCAGAGTTGCACGTTCGGCGCTCCTTCGCAGAACTCGCACTCGGTCTGGTACAGCTTCACTCCGACGTCGACCTGTGACGTGACGTTCGACACGTGCACCAGCGCGTACGACACGGTCGTCAGCGTCCACACCGGCACTTGCTCATCGCCGGCTCCGGAAGTCGCGTGCAATGACGACTTCTGCGGGCTCCAGTCGCAGGTCACCTTTACCGCCGTCGCCGGCACGACCTACCTCATCGACGTGACGTCTTTCGACGGCGGAGCGGGCGGCGCGCTCACGGTCACGCTGAACTGCGTCGTTCCGCCTCCGGCAAACGACAGCTGCAGCTCGGCAACAGTGATCAATTGCACGTCGACCACGAGCACCGTGTCCGAAAACACGTCTGCCGCCACGACGGCGGTCGACGATCCGCTTCAGAGCTGCACGTTCGGCGGTCCGGCTCAGAACTCCAATTCGGTCTGGTTCCGATTCACGGCGACGTGCCGAGTGACCGCGACGTTCGACGCCTGCACGTCGGCGTACGACACCGTGATGACGGCTTACACCGGCCAGTGCGGCGCGCTCACGGAGATCGCGTGCAACGACGACGGCGGAAGCCCGAACTGCCCGGGGTCTCTCCAGTCGGGCATCTCGTTCACGACCACCGCCGGAACGACCTACTTCATCGAAGTGACCGACTTTGCCACGCCGGGCGGCGGAGTCCTCAACCTGAACTTCCGTTGCGTCGACACGACCGCGCCGACGATCAACTGTCCGGCGAACGTTTCGGCCGAATGCACGAGCCCGTCGGGCGCCGTCGTTTCTTACATGACGTCTGCGCAGGACGAGTGCGGCGGTCCCGTCAACATCGTGTGCAATCCGGCCGCGGGAAGCACGTTCCCGTTCGGATCGACGACGGTCACCTGCACGGCGACCGACTCGTCGATGAATTCCTCGAGCTGTTCGTTCAGCGTGACCGTGCGTGATACGACGCCGCCGCGCATCACGTGTCCGAGCGACGTCACCGCCGAGTGCGCCGGAACCAACGGCACATCGGTCACCTACACGGCGACCGCGACCGATTTGTGCGACACGACCGTCGACGTCTCTTGCACTCCGGCGTCTGGGAGCAGCTTCCCGCTCGGCACGACGCAGGTCTGCTGCACCGCGTCCGACAGCTCTGAGAACAGCTCGCAGTGCTGCTTCAACGTGTCGGTCAGCGACACGACCGCGCCGACCATTCAGTGCTCCGGCGACATCACGATCGACATCAGCGACGTGAATCAGCCGGTGGACTACCTCGCGGCGGCCAGTGACGCTTGCGATCCGAATCCGACGCTCGAATGCGATCCGCCGTCCGGCTCGGTTTTCAGCCCGGGCCACAACACCGTCGTCTGCATGGCGACGGACCGCGCGGGTAACATGTCTTCGTGCCGATTCGACGTGACCGTGATCCCGTGCATCAACTTCGACCACAATCCTTCGAATGGATCCGTGATCGGAGACATGACGCCGGTCGATTCGCTCTATCTCACACTCGGCGTCGCGATCTCGGCGACTTCCAACGAGACCGGCCCCGGCTCGGCGATCGCTCGCCCGCAGGGATCGCCCGGCTCGGCAACGGACGACCTCGTTCCTGTCACGGCGCCGAACTATTGCCAGACGAATCCGCTGGACGGGACCAGCGACTCGGGAGTGATCGAATTCCGATTCGTCGATCCGCAAAACCCCAACCAGCCGCGCACGTCGTCGCTGGCGAAGCTGACGTTCCTCGACGTCGAAGCATCGGGCGGCGGCCAAACTCGGCTCGACGCCTACGACGTGAACGACATCCTCATCGGTTCGGTGATCGTGCCGGTCGGTCCGAACGGCGGCCAGTTCACCGCACAGATCGGTGAGGTTGACGGTCCGCTCGAGATCGCGAAGGTCGTGGCGTCCGTCGGCTCGCCCGGCGATTCGGCCGGCGTCGACGAGTTCTGCTACTTCCTAAACTCGCGCGCCATCGATCTCACGCTCATGGGACCGGGCCGCGACGTCACCGTCGGCACGTCTTTCCCGCTCTACTACTTCACCAGGAACGGAAACGGTCGGAGAGTTCCGACCGACTTCCGCCTATACGCCCAGATCCGGCAGAGCGCTCCAGAGCACACGCTGATGGGACCGCGGCATGCCGTCATCGGGCCGCATTTCAACAAGATGGACCAGCCGCTCGTGCGACGCATCCTGCTGCCGAACAACCCACGCATCATTGGGCATCGCCTGATCTTCACGGCGGGCTTCTTCGATCCGGGGACGTCGAACGCGATCGTCACCGACTCGGCCTTGGTCCGCTTCGTTCAGGGTCCTTGATCCTCTAGCCTCATCGAGCGGGCCTTCCTGGGAGACCGGGGAGGCCCGCTCATTTCTCGCATCGATCGGTGCGAGCTCCTGTTCGTAAGACAAAAAAGGAACGAGGGAAACGGGGCTTCCATCTCCCTCGCTCCATATATTGGTGGGTTCGCCGCGAGCCCACTGCGCGCGCTCAACTCTCAAACGATCGAGCGTGCATCGTCACGCGGCAGTCCACCTTCGATCGGCCATAGTAATGGCCGGGTATTCCGGCGCCTGTTCTCGCAACGACTCTCAGTCGCTCTCCATTCCGAAGTACGAACTCGTTTCACTCCACCATCGAGTATCGGACACGTCGGGCCAGTTGCTCTTGTCGAACGTCGGCGCTCGACGCAGCTTCTCCTCGTCGACGTTCAGGTACGCGGTCTTTTGATCGGGTCCCACGTTGATTGCGCGGCAGGGAATCGCGACGAGCTTCTCGCCGACTCCCAGAACGCCGCCCATCGAGAGAACGACGAAAGAGACGCGACCGGTGCTCGGATCGACGACCAAGTCCTCGACATCGCCGACGTTCTTGCCCGCCGTGTCCTTCACGGTCAACCGCATGAGCTGAGACGCTCGCATCGCCTTGTGACCCACGCTGTCACGAATCGCCGTTCGTTGATCGGAGTCGTTTTCCCACTGGCTCCCGGCTCGACCGTTTCGATCTCGGGTGGGCGTCGCTCCGTAAAACGCTGCGATGTCGCTCGCGAACCGTGTGTCGGCCATTACCGGCCAGTGGTCCTTGTCGAACCCGGGGGCGTTCTTCAGCCTTTGCTTGTCCATGTTGAGGACCGCCCGGTCGATCTTCACCGTCTTCCCTGATTCGCGAGGGACGAAAGTCAGCGCGTCCAACGGCACGGCGAACCACTTGTCACCCATTCCGAGGAAGCCGCCGAACGAAAGGACGGCGTAAGGGACTTTGCCGGTTTGTGGATCGATGACGATGTCGTGGATGTCACCCAAGCCTTCGCGGGCGGTGTTCTCCACGTCGGCGCCGACGACTTGGCTGAGTCGGAGCATGTTGAGGGTGTTCGTTCGCGACGCTTGATCGTCACGACGGTAACCATTTCCCAAGTCGTCACGATCGCGATCGCCGCGATTCGAGTCGTAGTTGTTCTTCGAGGAGTCGTTTCTGTTGTCGCCTTGGGGGCGGTAATCGGAATCGTCGCGGTACCCCGCGTCTCGCGGAGTGCGGCCTCTCGAACCGAAGAAGTTGTCGACGTCGGTTCGCCACCGAGAAGCCGACAAGTCTGGCCAGTTCTTCTTATTGAACGCCGGCGCATTTCGAAGTGAGTCAGGATCGAAGTTGACGATGAGCTTGTCTTCTTTGCCCGGCTTCGGCGTAACGGCGCTCCAGGGGAGCAGCGTGTACTGACTGCTATCGGTTCCACGCCCCTCGAGGCTCACGACGACGAACGCGATCGAGGTCCGCGCGGCGTCACACACGATGTCCTCGATGTCGCCGACGTCCTCGCCGCGTGGACTTTCGATATCGCCGCCGATGAGCGATCGCGCCTTGGCGATCCCGCTATGCAGCCGATTGTCACGGTCGTCTCCGGTTCGTTGAGCAAACGTTCCATTGCCACCGAAGGCGACGATTCCGAACACACATGCAATGACCAACGGTCTCTTTCCCACGTTGACCTCCTAGGTTCATCGGAGGGTTTCCTCCGGTTGATTCAAGCCTGAGAACTCTCGAGTCGATTCATGCACTTCCGCAAATCGAATGGTCAGTACTTTCGGGGAGATTTCACAAGGCGCCGCGCCCGAGCGATCGGTGAGCAAAGTTGAGGCCAAAGTCCCGACCAGCTGCTCATCGGGTTCCGCTCATGCCTCGTCGCGCCCGCTAGGCGTGCGAACTTTCGAAGACTCCGCAAGACGCGATTCGAAAGTGACGAGCGCGGAGGGGCTTCAACTTTCCATGTACTTCCTGCAGCCCATTGTCGGCTGTTCCGTTCTTCCTCCGGATTCAGCGCGTGGTTCTCGGAGTCTCGCCCTGCGACTTCCAGGTCATCGCGGAGAACCTCGGGCAACGAGGACCGTCGTCGACTCGTTGGCCAACATCGAGAACGAGTGAGCCGCGCCTCGCGTCGACGGAGATGCTGAAAGCGTTCCTTCGCAAGGATTTCTAGGTTGGCAAATCGGGAGGGAATGGCCGGGCAGCGACGTCGATGGGCAAAACCGAAGGAAGAGAGGAGAAAAGGATGCGCGTCCGCTCGGCGGGGAAGGGAAAAGTGTTCATACGGGTTGGGCAGTTGGGGGAGCAATCGTTCGAGTGGTCCAGTACCCGACGGTTGCACGAGCGGTGCCGGTGCGAACGCGCAATAGGTGGTCCAATCAAGTGACTTCGCACTGGGCCCTCCGCCCTTCGTCTCGAAAGACCCAGCTCAGTTTTCAACGGAAGCGAACATCGCCCTCTGATTCTCGCGCTGGCGTTCGCTCCCGAACGCAACAACCGCAACGTCTGTGCCACGACATGGAAGATCGAAGACTTGCCGCTCCTCACGACGGACTCTGTGGACGCGCGCGGGACCGGCTGCGGTCACGTCGCGTGGCCGGCGATGGCATCGGTCGCGGAGCGTTCAAGTGCCGTGACTCGAGGCGTCATGTGTGTTTGGCGGCGGCTCGCCGCTCAACGGCGACAGGCCCAGAATCGGCGAAGCGGCGAGGGCTGCTACGAGTCATTTGCACGTCGCGGACGGTCGCCGGTGAACGCCCTCGCGCACCGTCGTGGCTGGGACTTCAGGAGCAGTTCTTTCAGCCACGTGCGCAAGAATTGCCAATTTCACTCGGCGGATCCGTCGATCGTGCACTTCCGACATCGGGCGTTCGCGGCCGCGGCGATCCGGGTTGGCGGGCACGCAGCGAACACGACCGGCGATTCGGGTCCGACTGGGAGTCTGGCCGGCGTGGCGGTCTCCGTCGACGGGCATCGCTCGCCGTAGACGGCCCGTCTCACGCTTGGCGTGCGAATGAGAGAGTGATCTAATGTCACGGCCTGCAGTGTCCTCTGGCGTGTCAGGCTTCCCGATTGCCCCAGGGGATCTGGCAAGGGCGCTCCAGCCTACGAACCACAAGAAGAGAGAGCACTTGGAGCGCGACGAGCCTCCGAAGCGCAACGCCAGAGCCGCCGGCAAGCATGGCGTGAACGAGACGTTCTGAGCGGAGGATCGCGTTCGATGGTCGGCGTGGCGCGAACGGTCGGCCGCGGCGGATACGGCAACTCGACGGCCGCGGCGTTCGAGTCTAATCGACACCGGTGCTCGACCGTTTTTACGCGTGACGGCGTTCGTCGAACGGAGTCCCGTGTCGAGGGGCACGGAGATGAAGAAAATGCACTTTCGCACAAAATTACTCCGCGCGATGCTCACTTGTGCCCCTTTTTTGCAGAGCGTGGATTTCGTGAGAAAAGCTTGCGCCTTCTCTCCTGACCGGAGCGAATGCCGAATGCAGCGCGCGATGGCAACCGCCGATCGGGTCACGGTAGATGGGAGAAGTCCGGCGGCGATGGCCGTCGCGGAAGGGGTTTGATGGGTTTGACGGCTGAAGTGACAGGGGATCAAGCGGGTGCGCCTGTCCCGCGTGGCGCCGAACACGCTCTCGCGGGCTCGCTCAGCGTCGGCATCCTCGTCTTCGACACGAATGGAAAGCTCGATTTTGCGAGCCAAGAGGCTTCCACGATCCTGGGTCGTCCGGACACGAACGTTCGCGACGACTGCTGGTCGGAAGTGACGCGAGCCGTGATGGGCGCCGCGGCGCAGTCTGGCGACGCAGAGTCGGGCGGCACGATGCTCGACCTGAATCTGCCGGTGAACGGAGCCATCCGTCAGGTTGTGCTCGAGGTCTACCCGCGCAACCGTGGGACCAAGAGTGGGGTCGTGGCCCTCGTGCGCGATAGGCAGCGATCGGAATCGGACGAAATCGACCTGGGACTTGCGTCGCGGATGCGGGCGCTCGCCTACGTTTCGGGCGCAGTCGCGCACGACCTCAAGACACCACTGAATGCGATGGTGTTCAACGTCGAGCTGCTGCGCCAAGCGATCTTGAAGAGTCCAGCCCCCGACGGCGAAATCCGGGCGAGCCAGGCGCGCTATCTCGATACGCTTCAGGCGGAGATCCTGCGACTCGACCGCTCCCTGAATTCCATGCTGGGCCAATACCGGCTGCTGACCGGACAGCGCGATGTCGATCTTCGGGAACTCGTGCGTGACATCGGCATGCTCGTCGGAACACAAGCCAGGCACCAGAAGATCGAATTCACGTTGCGAATCCCAGACGGACCGATTCGTGTGAATGGTGCGCGTGAACTTCTGCAGAACGCCATTCTGAACATTGCGATCAATGCGCTCGAAGCAATGCCGACCGCGGGGAAGTTGACATTCGATCTCGAGGTCGGCGATGGCGAAGCCGTACTGTCGATTCGAGACACCGGTCCGGGAATGCCGGTCGAAATCCTGGACAAGATCGGAGAGACGCGTTTCTCGACAAAAGAACGGCGAGTCGGAACCGGTCTCCGCGTCGCCCGTTCTTGCGTGGAATCTGTTGGTGGGCATTTGGGTGTCGAAAGCAATCCCGGGCAGGGAACCTGCGTTCGTGTGTCGGTCCCCTTGGTCGCCAAAGAGGAATCAAAAACCCATGCCATACGCACTGGTAGTCGAAGACGATCCTAGCTCTCTGAAGGGACTGTTGGAGCTCCTCCAAAACGAGGGCTTCACCACCGGATCTGCGGACAGTCTTCAGGCGGCGCGCGAGCAGCTCGCCGCTCGAATTCCGGACGTCGTGCTCATCGACTTGAACCTTCCCGATGGGAACGGCATGGCACTGTTGGAGAATCTCGAGGAGGCAAGCGGAACCGACGTCATCCTGATTACAGGACATGCGAGCGTCGACACGGCGGTCGAGGCCTTGCGCATCGGCGTTCGCGACTACCTCACGAAGCCGGTGGACGTCTCGCGTCTGAAGGCCATTCTCGCCAACGTCGCGCGCACGCGCGAGTTGGTCGAAGAAATCGGCAGTTTGCGTGGCGAGCTAAGGAAACTCGGTCGCTTCGGAACGCTGATCGGGGCGTCGCCGGCCATGCAGCGGGTCTACGACGTGGTCTCGCGCGTGGGGCCGACTGAGGCATCCGTTCTCATCGTCGGCCAGAGCGGAACGGGCAAGGAGCTGATCGCGGAAACGCTTCACGCGGTCAGTCGACGGCGAAAGGGACCGTTCCTTCCGATGAATTGCGGTGCAGTGCCGGCGACCTTGATCGAGAGCGAACTATTCGGTCATGAGCGCGGCAGCTTCACCGGCGCCAATCGGGCACACAAAGGGTATTTCGAGCGATCGATGGGCGGCACGCTCTTCCTGGACGAAATCACGGAGATGCCGGCGGAGCTTCAGGTCAATCTGTTGCGCGTTCTCGAGACGCGGAACTTCATTCGCGTCGGCGGCGATGAACAGACCACCGTCGACGTACGCATTCTCGCCGCAACGAACCGCAAGCCCGAGGAAGCGGTCGCGGAGGGAAAGCTTCGACAGGACCTCTTCTACAGGCTCGAAGTCATGCGCATCGACGTTCCACCTCTATGTGAACGAGGCGACGATGTGACGCTGCTAGCGACTCACTTCCTGGACGAAATGAACAAGGCGGAAGGAACGACGAAGCGCCTGAGCAAGAAGGCACTCGAGCGCCTTCAGGCGCACAACTGGCCGGGCAACGTTCGGGAGTTGAAGAACATTCTCTACCGAGCTTTTATCTTGGCCGACGAGGAGATCGGACCCGAACGGTTCCCGTTCGAGGTTCACGGCACCAATGGAAACTCGGGACAAGATCTGCACTTCAATGTCGGAACGTCCATCGCCGAAGCGGAACGGCGCCTGATCCTCGCGACGCTGGAGCATTACAGTGGCAGCAAGAAAAAGACGGCGGAGGTACTCGGGGTCAGCCTCAAGACTCTCTACAACCGCTTGAACACGTACCTCCTCGAGTAGGTCAACACACGAGCTGCTGCCCAGCTGCCGGGCGTAGAATCCGACATTATTTTCGCCGTTCAGGCGGCGTCGATGGGCGTGTCGGCGGTCCACGGGATGCAAGTTTCAACGACCGAATCAAGACGACCTGCTGTGGCGCAGGTCATCTTCGGATTCTCAGGACGCCGGTTGGGGCATCGCTGCTGCGATTCCGGCGTAGAGCGGCGCCCGTCACTTGGACGGTGATCGCGGGTCGCCTCGGATCACGGCGGCGAGTCGTGCCCGTACGAGCGGGCGCGCTTCCGTGACGACTCGACACCTACACAACTCTCCGGCCTTGAATCACACGAATGAGCAAGGCGACGAGCGCGATGATGAGAAGGAGATGGATGAATCCTCCGATCGTGTAGCCGCTCACGAGACCCAGAAGCCAAAGCACCATCAGGATGAGGAAGATAGTCCACAGCATGATGACCTCCGTTTGCCAAACATTAGGCGATTCAGTGCCGCTGATCGACACTGAGTTGCAACCTTCCATGTCAATGCCGTGAAACCGACCTCGCAATGTTCATGCCGCACCTCGTGTGCATCTCACCCGGCGAAGAGAACCGTTTGTGAAACGGAATCGATGAGGTGTTCGAACGATTCGGGCGGTCTCCGACGCGCGTCTCCTCGCATCGTCGTTGGACGAAGCACTGGCCGATCTGCAATTCGAGCAGGTTGCCCGCTTCGCCGCTGTGCTCGTCTCTCTGCGGACTCGACGAAGCATGGGTTCCCGGAATGGGCCGTGAGAAAGGGCCCGATGGCGGGCAAGGCGATCGGCACGTCACTCGCTTCGAGGCTCCGATGCCGTCGAACGCAGAATGGCCACGGGGCACGAGGCTAGAGATCACTGGAGAAAACGATGTGAGCACCTGCGGCGAGCGCGAATCGTCAGGAAGGGTCGCGGAGGCTCCCGCACACGTCGCGCGCATTCGCGATCTCGCGCAGCGGATCCGGCAGCATCGGCGCGTGCCACTGTCGACATACCGCATTCAATTCCACTCGAAATTCGGCTTTGATCATGCGCGAACGATCGTGCCCTACCTTTCGGCCCTTGGAATCACGGACTGTTACTCGTCTCCATATCTGAAGGCGCGGTCCGCCAGCCTCCACGGCTACGACATCTGCGACCACAATGCGCTGAACTCCGAGCTGGGAAGCGAAGCCGACTACGACGCCTTCGTCGAGACTCTGCGCGAGCACGGGCTTGGACAAGTCCTCGATTTCGTCCCGAACCACATGGGGATCGACCCGCGCAGGAACCGATGGTGGCGGGACGTGCTGGAGAATGGATCGTGTTCGCCGTTCGCGAGATTCTTCGATGTCGACTGGGATCCGATCACTCCAGAACTGAAAGGAAAGGTCCTTCTGCCGATCCTTGGCGACCAATATGGCCGGGCGCTCGAGAGAGGCGAATTGCGACTGCGTTTCGACGACGGCGCGCTCCTGCTCGAAGCTGGCGGTTGGGAGCTGCCAATCAATCCGAGACAGTCGCCGCAACTCTTCCGGTTCGGTCTCGATGAATTACAACGGGCCACGACGAGCTCCAAAGAGGAGGAATGCCATGTTCGAGAGTTCCTGAGCATCCTCATGGCGCTTCGCAATCTCCCGGCGCGCGCCGAAAGCAATCCGGAACATATCGACGATCGCCAACGCGAAAAGGAAGTCGCGCGGGAGAGGCTCGCTCGCCTCGTCGAGGCGTCGCCGCGCATTCGTCGCCACATCGACGAGAACGTCCGCATCTTCAACGGCGTGCCGGGCAACCCCGCAAGCTTCGATCTCCTCCATGAGCTCCTCGAGGGACAAGCGTATCGACTGTCGTACTGGCGAACGGCCTCTCACGAGATCAACTATCGACGATTCTTCGACGTCAACGACCTCGCGTGCCTCCGCATGGAGGATCCGGCAGTGTTCGACGCGACCCATCAATTGATCGTCCGGCTGATCGGCGAGGGGAAAGTGACGGGCCTCAGGATCGATCACATGGATGGACTGTTCGACGCCGGGCGATACACATGGATGCTGCAGGAGTCCGTGGCTCGGGCATGGTTGGTAGGCAGTGTCGAACCCGAGCCGGTGCCTCCGGACGAGGTTGAAATCCGTCGCGCGCTCGAGTCATTGCGTGAGGAGCGCGGCGAACGGGGCCTGCGCTCGGGCGCGGTCTGGGTCACCGTCGAGAAGATCCTCGCGGAGCACGAGTCGCTTCCTGACGAGTGGCCAATCGACGGCACCACCGGTTACGACTATCTGAACTTGCAGAATGGGCTCTTCGTCGAAGCGCGGAATGCCCGCGTCATGCGGCAGACGTATGAACGATTCACGGGAATCCGCACGTCGTTCGCCCAGGTGGCTTACGACTGCAAGAAACTGATTCTCTCGTCCACGATGGCGAGCGAGTTGAACATGCTCGCGAACGCGCTCAGTCGCATCGCCGAGCGCGAACGGCGTTCACGTGACTTCACCCTCGACAGCCTGCGTGATGCCCTGAAGGAAATCGTCGCGTGCTTCCCCACGTATCGAACCTATGTCACCGAGGCCGGTTGGACGGCGACGGACCGTCGCACGATCGAATCCGCCGTCGCCTTGGCGAAATACCGAAGCCCGACCATGGAGGTCTCGATCTTCGACTTCATTCGCGGAGTGCTGCTGCCCGATCGCGGCGATCTGTCCCCCCAAGAATTCCGCGATCGTCTTCGATTCGCGATGAAGCTCCAGCAATACACGGGTCCGATTCAGGCAAAAGGCGTCGAGGACACCGCGTTCTACCGCTTCAATCTCCTCATGTCGCTCAACGAGGTTGGCGGTGATCCTCGTCGCTTCGGGACCAGCCCAACGCGATTCCACGAAGAGAACGGTCGCCGCCTGGAAATGTGTCCGCACTCCGTCCTCGCCACTTCGACGCACGACACCAAACGAGGCGAAGACGCGCGAACGAGGATCGACGCGCTCTCGGAAATCCCCGAACAATGGCGACGGGCGGTCTCGCGGTGGGCTCGACTGAACTCCGCGAACCGGACGAAACTGGAAGACGGGTGGGCTCCGGACCGCAACGACGAGTATCTCTTCTATCAGACTCTCGTCGGGTGTTGGCCGGCGAGCGCGACCGCCGGGGATGTCGAAGAGCTCGCGAAGCGCATTGGCGACTACATGTTGAAGGCAATCCGCGAGGCCAAAGTTCACACGAGCTGGATCAACGAGAACCAACGCTACGAGCACGCGGTCGTGCGCTTCGTGGAGCGGACACTGAAAGGACGGACCTCACCTCGCTTTTTCGACCTGTTCCGATCATTCCACCGACAGATCGCCCAACTGGGAATGGTGAACTCGCTTGCACAAGTCGTCCTGAAAATCGCGTCGCCCGGGGTGCCCGACTTCTATCAGGGGACCGAGCTCTGGGCACTCGACCTGGTGGATCCGGACAATCGACGACCGGTCGACTATGGCGATCGGTGTCGGTTGTTGCGTGACCTCGAGTCGATTCTCGAGCGTGAGCGTTCCGGACTCGACGGCACGGGAGCCGGATTCGAGCGAGTCGGTCGACTCCTCGAGGGTTGGGAGGACGGACGCATCAAGCTTCACGTCACCGCATGCGGTTTGCATCTTCGGAGGCGGCACGCGGACCTCTTCTCGGACGGGGACTACCTCCCAATGGAGGTGCGAGGCGACGCAGCGGACCGGGTCGTCGCGTTCGCGCGTCGTGGGAGGGGAGGGGCCGTCGTCGTTGCCGTGCCCGTGCGCGTTGCGGCGATGACTTCACCGGAGCGTCCGTTCCCCATCGGGATGCAATGCTGGGGTACGACCACCCTTGTTTTCCCGGTCGGCTTGCGCGGGTGCACCTGGCGAGACACGGTCTCCGGCGAAGTGTTCGCCGAGATCGGCGAAGAGATCCCGCTCGGGACCCTCTTGAGCCGATGCCCGGTCGCCATGCTCGAACAGGCGGGCGAGTCAGTGCCCTGAACTCCGGGCTGACCGGATGGCGTGAGCGGAGTTTGCAAGAACTTCACGGGTCTTGTAATTCTTGCGCACGTCGCATTGCCAGCATTTCGCCCGCAGATTGCGGCCAGCGACCCATCGTCCGACGACGAACCTGCCGATTCTGGTGGATCGAGCGGGAAATCCTTCACTGTCGAGATCGATGGGCCCCGATCGGAGCGTCCGATTCGTCGAAGGAAGTCTTTGGCACACTCATCGCTGGGGAGACAGACCTCGAAGGCGCGGACTCTTCCGATCCGCGTCACTCAGGGGTAGCGGGTGCTTTACCGGTCGGGCCCTTCCTCGATGGGTGCATGATTCGCCTTTCGCGATTCGTTGCCCGAAAAGAGGAGGGTGGGTATAGTGGCTGACCAAAATGCCATTCAATCAGCAACCTTCGGCATCGCGTTCCACGGGCCTCGTCGACGTTCTCGACCGCGTCTTGGACAAGGGGCTCGTCATCGCCGGCGACATCAAGATCTCGCTGGCCGAGGTCGAGCTGATCACGATTCGCGTGCGATTGCTCGTTTGCTCCCTCGACAAGGCCCAGGAGATCGGTCTCGACTGGTGGAAGTACGACCGCTATCTGTCGCCGGGAAAGCAGACCGCGATGGTCGAAAACGAACGCCTGAAGAAACAAATCCGCGCGCTGGAGCGGAGAGTCAGCCGGCTCTCCTCGAATCACCAGCGTCGCCGATAATCGTCGTTTCGAAGCGATGACGCTAATTCCAGATAAGCGAGGAGTGCACGATGCCCGTTGAAAGAGCCGCAGGCGGTACCAGTCTAATCGATGTCCTGGATCGTGTTCTCGACAAGGGCATCGTGATCGACGCGTGGGTCCGAGTCTCTCTCGTCGGTATCGACCTGATCACGGTCGAGGCACGTGTTGTCGTCGCTTCCATCGACACGTACCTGAAGTACTCTGAGGCCGTGGGTCAGGTCTCGCCCGTTTCGCGTCCGGCAGTCGACGTCCAGACCCGGCAGGAGTTGGCCGCGGAAAATGTCGCGCTGCGCGCAGAACTCGCCGGGGCGCGACGCCAAAAGGTGCGACGCCGAAGGACGGCGGAGGCATAAGAGGTGTTGCGTTCCGTGTCGTCCGTTTCATCGCAGCGAACGCCGCAATCGAACACCGCGAGCAAGCTCGCGCTGATGGAGTTCTTGCTCCGCACAGTCGACCTCGAGATGTCGGCGCGCCAGGCGCTCCAGTGGCTGGCGAAGTATGGCGACGTTCGGCGCTCCATCTGCGTATCGACCGACGCCAGTGGCAAGCACCTCATCGGCGTTTGGGGTCATGGTGTCACTCGGCCGTCGACGTGGGATTTGTCGATCGATCTCGCGGATTCCGATCATCCACTGGTTGCGTTGCTCGGGTCGAAGGAACCGGCATACTTCCCGGCGAACTCCGCATCGGTGGAGACCCCACTCGGAGACACCTCGTTCCACGCGATCCAGCTCCGAGGAAACGAAAGTCAGGGGGACCTGGCTGACGGGCTCCTCCTCGTCGAATCTTCCGATTCGCGCATTTCGGCCGAGACTCGATGGCTCGCGGAGGTCCTGGGCGAACAAGTCGCGCGACTGCGTTCTCGCCAGTCGCTCGCGCAGGCGCAATTCGCTCGCGAGCGCATGCTGCTCCACAGCATCATCAACGCCGTGACGGACCCGATCCTGCTCACCAACAGCGAGGGAAAGCTCATCATCGCGAACAGTCGCGCGGAAAAGCTGCTGGCCGCGCCGGACGATGCGAGCGAAGGCTGGCGGCAGGCCGTCACGCTGAACAACATGCTGTTTTCGGCCGCCTTGTCCACGAGCGCGATGGAATCCAACGAGCCGTTGCGCCGCGAGCTGGTCCTGGTCGACCCGAACGACGGTTCCGACCTCCTCTTCGAGATCCTGAGTACCTCCGTCAAAGACGCACGCGAGGGATCGTTTGCGGTTTCGATTCTCCGAAACGTCACCGACCTCGGCCGAGCGACCAAGGAGATCGAGGAGAGCCGGGCGAAGTTGCGGGTAGCCGAAACCGAGGTTCGCGAGGAGCGCCACCGACTCGAGCTGATCATCGATTCCGTCGCGGACCCGATCCTCGTGACCGATGCCGCGGGCGACATCGTGATGATGAACGACCCGGCCGAGCGACTCTTCACCGTCAAGGAGCAGAGCGACGACAGCGAGCAACGGCGCGTGCACGCGAATGGTGCGCACTTTTCTTCGTTCGTGTCGAACCTGCTCTTCAGCGGCACCGAAAGTCGTTGGCGCGGCGAGATCAGTCTCGTCGACCCGACCGAAGGCACTCCGATGCCGGTCGAGGCGGTCGCCGGAAAAGTCCTGTCCGACAAAGGCGAGTTGACGTGGGTCGTCACGATTCTCCACGATCGCACGGAAGCGATGGAGCGTGCGAATCTGTATGAGCAGCTCAAGCGTGCGTCGGAGCAGTTGGAGGCGAAGGTCCACGCGGCGACGGCAGAGCTGGCGCAACAGAACGAACTGCTCCGGCGACAAGCCCTCGAGCTGGAACAGGCGTCGGCCTTGAAGTCGCAATTCCTGGCGAACATGTCGCATGAGTTCCGCACGCCGTTGAACGCCATTCTCGGCTACACGTTCATGCTCCTGAACGGCGTGACG
>JACOTG010000137.1 GCA_016178505.1 Planctomycetota bacterium | reverse complement strand
TCTCGTACGCGTACTCGACCGCGCGCTCGACGCCGTAGCAGAACCCAAACTCCTTCGCGAGCACGATCTCGAGTTCCCCCGCCGCAAGCGACCCGCCGTTCGCCCGCAATCGATCGAGCAGCGCGCTCGAATAGTCCTCGCGGAGCTTCCCCTCGACGGACTTCTTCAGCCCGAACCCCTTTCGGAAATAGGTGGGATCGTTCATCGCGTCCGCGATTCTAGCTCAGCCACTAACTGACGCGTACGGAGCCAGGATCCTTTTTCTCACTTACGGATCGGCCGTCGATCCCCGGCGTCGCTCCCTCGCGCGACGTCGACGTCGATTCTCGGGCCAGCTGCTTGCGTCCAGCGCCGCCGTCCGGTTACAGATCGTGTGTCGTCGCACCTCTTCGGAGACCCCCCGATGGATGCTCGGTCGAAACCGGGGCTCGTCCTGATCCTGCTCACGGCATTTTCCGCGAGCACCGTGCAAGCGCAGATCACGACACGAGAGAGCGTCCGGGCGGACGGAAGCGAGCTCGACGCGGACAGCGGGTGGAATTACTTGTACTCCACGCCGCTAGGCGTCTCGATCTCCGCGGACGGCCGCTTCGCCGCGTACGCCTCGCTCGCGGCCGTCGACCCGCGCGACCAAAACGGCTTCGTGGACGTTTACGCGCGCGACCGGCTCACCGGCGCCGTGACCTGGGTGAGCGGCCCTCCGGGTGGCGGCGCGTGGAAACCGGCGCTTTCCGCAGATGGCCGTTGGTGTGCGTTTCTTCTCGGCGACGGGACTTACGGCGACGTGTGCGTTCGGGATGTCGAAACGCAGCGCATCGTGAACTTCGGCGGCTACAAGACGTCGGATCTCGCGATCTCGGGGACAGGCCGCTACATCGCCTTTGCGACCGAGTCCCCCTTTTTTGATCCGAACGATACGAACTTCCGGTGCTTCGATCCGAACGATCCGGATAGCATGCAAACTTGTTCGGACATCTACGTGTGCGATCGTGATCCCAACGCGGACGGCGTCTTCGACGATGGGGCGCCCACCTTCGCGCGGGTGAGCTTGAGTTCGGCGGGAGGGCTGTCGGACGGCCCGAGCTACGAGCCGCGCATCAGCGACGACGGTCGATTCACCGCGTTCTCGAGCTACGCGACGAACCTCGTTCCCAACGACACGAACAGCGAGCTCGACGTCTTCGTGCACGACGCGCAGACGGGGACGACGACCCGCGTGAGCGTGACTGCGGCCGGGCAGCAGGTCGCGATTGCCGACGGGCCGAGCCTTTCCGATGATGGACGCTACATCGCTTTCGAAACAACGGGGGCGCTCGTGTCGACGGACACGGACGGACTCGTTGACGTCTACCTTCTAGATCTGCAAACGAATGAACGTCGGGAGGTGACGAACGATCCGGATTTCCGCTCGCCCCTTCACGACGGCGGCCCAGCAGTGATCTCGGCCGACGGAACCTATCTCATCTACCGCTACGGCGCTGAAGTCTGGGGGATCGACCTTCGAACGAGAGTCGGAGAGCTCGCAAGCACCGGCATTCGCGGGTTCGCAAATCAGAGCTGTGAGGAGTTTCACGTTTCAGCGGACGGTCGCTTCATCGCGTTTGCCACGGGCGCACCGAACCTCATCACGGACGACCACAACGGGAAATGGGACGTGTACGTTCGCGATCGGCTCGACTGCAGCGGCACGGTGCGCGACGCTTCGGGTACGTCCGTTTCCGTGCTTTCCGTGAACGGGGTGACGGGCGCCGCCTTGTTCCCGATGAACACTCCAATCGTTCTCGCGTTGAACGCTCCACCGCAGGGACCGGCCAATGGCCCGTATCTCGTCTGGGCCTGGCTCGGTCTGCCGACGCGCCAGTCGCCGATCTCGATCGGCGGAACCGACCTCGGCTGCGCGGTGAACCCGACGGCGTTCGGCCCGCACGTCGCGCCGCAGCCCTTCCGCTGTGTCGCGCCGCGCGTCTTTGGCCTTGCGTGCGACGCGGCGCATCGGATCGCGTACTCGGCCGCATTGACGCCGTGGCACCTGCGTCGCAACCTCGGCTTCTCGCACGCGGTGACGCTGACGTTCCAAGGCATCCTGATCGACGACGGCGCCGCG
This sequence comes from Planctomycetota bacterium, assembly GCA_016178505.1. GTDB lineage: Bacteria > Planctomycetota > JACOTG01 > JACOTG01 > JACOTG01 > JACOTG01. Next base: position 23,045 of record JACOTG010000137.1, on the reverse strand, counting down.
AACCCCGCATCAGTGAGCATCACGAACCCCGTTTACCTGGTCGTCCACTGAGCTTCGGCCACGGCGGCATCGCGATGACCGAAGCTCTCGCCGACGGCGATGTCCGTGACTCGAACGACGACGACGCGGGCGCGCGATCGTGAGCGACGGCGGGCCCGCAACCGTCCGCCGCGCGCCGGCCGTGCGCGGGACGACGGCGGCGGTCCTGACCCTCGTCGCTGCGGTCGCCGCGTGGCTCGCGCTCTCGCGGCCGCGCGAAGCGCTCGGGATCGCGGGAGCGTGGCTCCTCGCGACCAACGTCGTCGCGTTCCTGCTGTTCGCGATCGACAAGCAGCGCGCTCGGCGCGAACGCTCGCGCATCCCGGAGCGCGTGCTCCTCGGCGAGGTCCTCGTCGGCGGGACGGTCGGCGGGCTCGTGGCGATGCTCGCGTTCCGTCACAAGACGGCGAGCGGACGCTTCCTCGCGGGTTTCGCGCTGATCGCACTCGCACAAGTTGCGCTCGCGGCGTGGCTGTGGATCCGGTCGCACTAACCGACGATCACCGATCTCGAACTTGCGTCACTCGCGCTGGAAGAGCGTGAGGCGATCGGGCGACGGATCGATCGGCGCTTCGAAGACGCGCTCGCGCGCGCCCGCGGTTTCGGCGAATACGTCGCGAAGGACGGCGCCCTCGGGAAGACGCACGCTCGTCACTTGCGGGTCGTGCGGCTGCACCGCGACGACGGATCGGTTCGCGTAGACGAGCGCATCGCCCGACGTGTAGACGTGCCCGCCCGCGAACCGCAGGCAACTGCGCAAGAGCGCCGACGGCAGGTTCGGGCTCGCCGAGTAGACGGACGTCCAGCCATCATGCGACTTCACGGCGAGCGCGGGCTCGCCGCCCGGCACGAGGCGCCCGAGCACGGTCGCGCGCGGATCGTCGACGACGAACACGGGCCCGATCGGCGCGATCGTCCCGTACCGCAGCCCCGCGGGGAGCCCGCGGCCGATCGGATGACTCGCCGCGTCGACCTCGATCTCGAGCTTTCGCTCTTCGTCGATTCGGCGACACGCAATGCCCGTCACTTGCGCGATCCCCGATGCGGCAAGCCCGCTCGATCCGACTCCGGGCGCGTACACCCAGATCGACACGCGGCCGCCCTGCCGCAGATCACCGCGAACGAAATCGCGCAAGCGTCCCTCGATCGCGAGCGGGCTCAGGAACAGGGAGACGCGGTACGGCCGCACGCGCGGCAGATCCTCGATGAGATAGAGATCGAACGGCGCACCGAGCCAACTGAGCTGCGAGAGCTGCAGGCGAAGCAGCGGCAACGAGCGACTCGCGCGCGATCGCGCCGAGCCGCTCGATCTCGGCCATGACCGCGGGCTCGGCGTACCAGCCGCCCGTCATGTCGAACCACCACATCCCCGCCCCGCGCGACAGCGAGTGCGCGAACTCGCGACGCTGCACGGTGATCGTCTCCTCGAGCGTCGTCGTGCGACCGTACCCCGCGTTTCCGGGCAGCAAATGCGTGCGCACGTCGTTCTCGTTGAACCAGAGCTTTCCGTGCAAGCGGATCGAATCGGAGATCGACATGAAGTGCGTCTCGCCGCCGCGCGCCTGGCGGTTGAAGTACGAGGTCGGCGACGAGAGGAAGTCGACGTCGGGCGATCGCAGGAGCGCGCCAAGCCCGCCGTGTCCGCCGAGGTGAAGGCCGTTCGGGTGGAGCGACAGCTCCATCAAGTAGCCGTAGAACGTGCCGCACAAGAGCTCGCCCGCCGACTCGGCCTTCACGATGCGCGCGAAGTGTGCGATCGCGGACGCCACGTCCTCGCCGCGGAAGATCGTGTAGTCGATGACGTCGCGCGCCGCCCTGGGATCGCGAAGCGAGAAGCACTCGCGCGCGCGGCGCTTCTCTTCCGTCGGCACGACGACCTCGTCGAATCGCACGGCGCGGCCCCACGCTTCGGCGAGGCGCGTCTCGTCGCCGTAGCGCGCGCGCAGCCAGTCGACGAACGCGCGCCGATGCGGCTCGCTGTAGTCCGAGAAGAACCCTTGGTACGTGCCGCAGTAGAACCACTCCTCCGTCTCGGCGGACGCGAGGTGGATGCCGACGATGCGGTCCGCGTAGTCGCAGTGGCGGAGGTATCGAACGAGCCGCGCGAGGGCTTCGCCGGCGTCGCGTCGCCACGCCGTCGACGAAAACGACGCGACCGTCATCTTCCGCGCGTCCTCGTGCAGGGGCTTGCGCGTCGAGCCGTCCGCGTACCGAATCAGCTCGCCCGGGTTCGCCTCGTCCCACCACGGCGGAGAGCCGACGAACACGCGCGGCAAGAGCCACGCCTTCGGATGCTGCGAGAGAATGCGCGCGACGCGCCGATCGAGCGGCGAGTAGTCGTAGACGCCGGGCGCCAGCCACGTCGGCTCGGCCAACCCGTAGAGGTGGAAGTCGCCGGTCGTCGAGAACGAGACGAGGTCGATGCCCGCGCGCGCGAAGTCGGCGTAGCATCCGCGGTCGGGATCGAACGTCATGTACGCGAGGCCTGGATGCGGCTCGCCCGCAACGAAGAGCGTCGGCGTGCCGCCGAGCGTGCGAATCTCCGCCTTCTTCGAGTGCGTGCTCACCGCGCGGACGTCGGATTCACGATCGATTCGAGCCCGCCGAGGTCGAGCGCGCGGCCACCCTTCATCACGAAGACGACGTTGCGCACGGCCGAGACGTCGCGCAGCGGGTTCCCCTGCACCGCGACCAGATCCGCGAGCTTGCCCGCCTCGACGGTGCCGAGGTCTTTCCCTCGCCCGAGATGCACGGCGGCGTCGCGCGTCGCGGAGACGAGCGCGTCTCGCGGTGAGATTCCCGCGTCGACCATCAGCTCCAATTCGCAATGCGCGCTCGGTCCGAAGAACGTGACGTAGTTGCCGGCGTCGGTGCCCATCCCGACGTGAACGCCCGCGGCCGCGACCTTGCGGAAGTTCGCCTTCGCGTCGTCGACGCGGCGGTGCATCATCTGCACTGTATTGGGAATGTGCGTGTGGAGGTCGATGAGCCCGGGCATCAGCGTGAGGCCGGCAAGCCTCACGACTTCGGCATCCGATGGTATGTCCGCGGGCTCGCCCGTGCCGACGGAGACGATGCGATCGCCGCGCACGACGACTGTGGCATCCGCGATCGGTTCCTTGTCCTTGGACGCGCCGTCGAAGAGCGTCGCCCCGCGAAGCACGATCGTCTTCTCGGTCGCCTTCTCTTGCGCGCGCGCGAAGGCGGTGGCGACGGCAGCGACCCACAGCAGGGCGACGACGCAGCGCCGATCCATGAAACATCCTCGATTCTCCGGGCCGATCCCGACCCGAGACGCGGCATTCTATCTTCACGCGCCTGCATCCGATCGCCCGCTCATCCGCCCGATCGGTGAACCCTGGCGGCGGCGTCCTGGGATCTCCCATCGTCGAAGCCCGAGCGCTCGTTCGACGCACGGATGCCCGCGTTGACAGTCGAGGCCTTTCCGCTACACTGTTCCAACTCTTGACGGCTGTCGTGGCGCGGATCCCAGACCCGCGCGGATCGTGAATGGGGATATCGTGGGGTATCGCGCGTCGAGTCGCGCGATCGCAAAGAAGGGATATGATGCGGCGTTCACTTCAACTCGGTTACCTCGTCGTTTTCGCACTCCTCGTCGCCGGAACGGCAAAGGCGCAGCGCATCGTTCGGTTCAACCCGGATCCTGCCGGCGCTCGCCTGTACGAGCCGTTCGACATCGGGATCACCGTGAGATTCCCCGTCGTGTCCAATCCGTTCACCGACGTCACCATCGAGGCGACGGTGACGCCTCAGGGCGGCGCTCCGGTCACGGTGCACGGTTTCGCGGATTCGCAGGACGGCACGCTGTTCCGCGTGCGCTATTGCCCGTCGGCGCAGGTGCGGCACGCCATCCACATCAACTACACGGACTCGTTCAGCACGGTGTCATGGGACGGCGCGTTCGACGTCGCGTGGGGCCCGAGCCCGGGCTTCCTGCGCACGGATCCGCGCTACGCCGGACGATTCGTCCTCGAGCGCACGCGCGAGACATGGTTCCATCACGGCTGCACGTCGCTCGTGTTCATGCTCGCGCCGGAGGCATCGGTTCGAACGTTCGTCGACACGATGACCGGCCTCGGATTCAATCGCTGCCGAATCGTCGTCGCCGGCGGCATCCGCGCACCGTTCAACGAGGTGGAGATGAACCCGTTCGTCGGGTACGACTTCACGCGATTCAACCTCGACTACTGGCGCGCGCTCGAGTCGCGCATCGCCTACATGAAGAGCCGCGGCATGTTCGCGGACGTGATCTTCCTCATCGAATGGGGCACGTTCATCTATCGATTCATGGACCGCACGAGCATCACCGAAAACGAATGGCGCTACTTTCGCTACGGCATCGATCGGCTTGCCGCGTTCACCAACGTCACGTGGAACCTCGGCAACGAGTATCCCGAGTACCACTCGGTGAACTGGGCGAACCTGATGGGCGATCGCGTCAAGGCGTACGACCCCTACCATCACCTGCTGACCGCGCACACGAGCAATGGCGTCTTCCCCCACGCAGACCGATCGTGGGCCGACACGGTGTGCCTGCAGTCGTACGCGGGCGGCTCGGCCGTCACCGTGCGCCAGCAATGGAACGTGCTGCAGTCGGCGATCGCCACGTACCTGTCGTCGGGAAAGCCGGTGATCGACGACGAGTACGGCTACGAGCCGCCGTACCCCGCGGACGTCGTGAGGAAGAGCCACTGGACGATCGACTTCTCGGGCGGCTACGCGACCTACGGCAACTTCGACGCTCAGACGATCCATCCGAACGACACGTCGTTGTCCGGCGGCACGGTGGCCGGTGCGCAGCTCTCCCACCTCGTCGATTTCATGAGCGGCACGCTGCCGCATCTGTTGCAGCCGGACCCGGCGCTCGTCGTCGCGAGCGATCACATCGCTCTTTGCCGCGCTCTGCGCGGGCACGAGTACGCCGTTTATCTGCCGGACGGCGGCTCGGTCACGCTCGATCTGTCGCACGCGCGCGGAGCGTCGCTTCCGGTTGAATGGTGGGTGCCGTCGACGGGCGCGAGAATCGACGCAGGCACGACCGCTGGTGCGACGCCGTTCGTCGCCACGCCGCCGTTCGCGGGCGACGCGCTGCTCCACGTCGGACGCACGCATCGCGACGAGCGCGTCGAGTACTCATTTACCGGACACACCAGCGCAAACGACTTTCAGGTGGGACGCGGGCGGTGGATCGCGCGAGCCGGTGCGTATGGCCAAACCGTCGGGACCGAAGCGCTCGCTTGGACGTGGATGCGCGGGCGCGTCGCGCGGGACGTCGTCGTCGACGCCGACTTGCAGATCGTCGGCGCGCCGGATGCGCGGGCCGGGTTCGTGATTCGCGCGCAAGATCCGCGCGCGCGTCTCGGCACGTCGGACGCCATCTTCATCGCGTTCCAGAAAGCGGGCATCGTCGACGCCTACGAGATCGTGGACGGGGCGCCCGCACGTCTCTTGACGCGGACCGCATCGACTTGGGATCCGAACGGCTTCAACCGGCTGACGATCGGCGTGAGGCAGGACCAGATCATCGTGTTCGCAAACGGCGTTCGCGTCCTCTCCACTCGCAGCCGAACCACGCGCCCCATCGCCGAAGGCTACATCGGGTTCTTCACCGCGCACGCACAGGCGGGCTTCGACAACGTTCGCGTTCGTCCGATCTTCTTCCGCGACTTCGAGGACGGCAGCACTCGTGGCATGCGCTTCGTCTCGGGGGCGTGGTCGGTCAGCTCCGAGCACGTGGAACAAACGGCCGCGCATGGCGGCGGGGCGACGCTCGGGAACGAGACGTATCGGCGCGTGCAGGTGAACGCATCGATTCGAGTGCCGTCGACGACGGGCGCGCGCGGCGCTGCGCTCGCGCTGCGCTTGACGTCACCGACGGCGGGACTTCTCGAGAGCGGCTACGTCGTGCGATACGACGGCCTGCGAACCGTCCAAGTCATCAAAGCGCGCCCGGGACAGCGCAGCCAGTTCCTGGGCTCCTATCACGACCCGGAGGTCGGCGGCGTCCTTCACCCGGGGAACTGGAATCACTTCGACGTGCGCACGACCGCGACGCGGTTCACGGTGCGGGTGAACGGCACCGTGCTCTTCACCGCCGCGGACACGGACAACTCGTGGCCGTCCGGCTACGTCCAACTGCGCGACCTCGGCACCGGCGCGCGCTTCGACAACGTGAACGTCTTCTCCCTGGAGTAATCCACCCCTGCCGCGCGTGACGCGTCGAGACAGTGGGAAAACATCCGCCGGAGCTGTGCCTGGCTCCGTACCCCTCGCCGCCGGCGCCGTAAGTGGGAAAAATGTTCCAGGCTCCGTATGCGTCAGTTGCGGCCTTGGAGCGTGAGGAGGGCGTAGGCGGTGCCGTAGGGGCGGTGGTAGTCGTAGAGGGGGTAGTCCCACCAGCAGCCGTCGGGTTCCTGCAAGGGGACGATCGCGTCGCGGAGCTTCGGCCACAGGGCGGCTTGATCAGAGGCGGGCAAGAGGTCGAGCACGAGGCGCGCGTAGTAGTGGCCGTAGAGGTAGAAGTAGCCCGACGTGTTGTACCAGGCCTCGTGCGGGATCGGCCTCTTGCGTCCGATGTCGATGAACTGGTGGTACGTGAAGAGGTTCTCCATTCCCTTCTTCAAGTCCGCGTCCGTCACGTTCTGCCCGAACAGCCGCAGCGCGTAGTGGCACGCTTGCGTCCGGCCGAGCGATCCCTTCACCGCGTTCACTCCCAGCTCCGGGCGAATCGCGAGGTACTGGCCGTAGATGTAGGACCCGTCCTCTTTTCGCGCGCGCCGCAGAACGCGGACGCCGTCGTCGACGAGCTTCTTCGGGACCTCGATGCCGACCGCCTGCGCGCGAGAGAACGCGACCAACACCGTCGCGGTCGTGAACGTCATCGACGAGTCGGACGGATGCGCGGACTGAAGGCGGAAGTCGAGGTAGCTCCAGCCACCGTCGAGGGTCTGGTAGACGTGCAGCTTCTCGATCATCACCGCCGACGCCGAGCGCATGTCGGCCTCGAGGTCGCCGAAGCGCTTCGACGCGATCGTCTCCGCGAAGCACTGGAGCGAGTAGGCGAACGTCCACGTGTTGTAGAACTCCATGCCGTTCGGCCGTCGCACGTTGCACTTCTCGAGCAGATGTCGCAGCCCCTTCCGGATGACCGCGTCCATCGCCGGCGTCGTCTGGCTCTCGTGGACGAGCGCCATCACGCACAACGCCGAGGTCGCCACTTCGAAGGCGTCGATCGATTCGGGGACCGTCGCGAGGACTTCGTACGGTCGTCCCACGGTGGGCGCGCCCCACGAACCGTCCTTGTTCTGGTGCGAGACGAGCCACGCCTCGCCCTTGCGAATCGATTCGGCGACGCTGACCGTCGCTGCGGGCGCGGCCGGTTCGGGAGCGGGCTTCGCGTCGCTCTGGAACATGCCGGTGAGGGCGAGAGCGGGAATCGTCGCGGCGGCTGTATCGATTTGCGGGACGCCGGCGATGACGAGAGCTGAAACCGTTGCCGCGATCGTCTTGCTCGGGAGGACCCATGCGATGACGCGAGCCGAAACCGTTGCCATTATCATTTCGCGTTCGGATCGAAGAGGAGGACCGTGTCGCCTTCCGAGAGCCCTTCCTTCACCACGAAGCGCGGGCCGTCGGTGGCGCCGAGCGTCACCTTCTGCGCCTTCGCCTCGTCGCCCTTCTGAACGTAGCAGACCTTCGACGTTTCGCCGGGCTTGTCAAAGAGAGCGCTCGCGGGAACGAGCAGCACGTCCTTCTGCTCGTCGATCACGATCTCGACCTTGCACTTCATCGACGGAACGAGGCGCGAGTCGGCCTCGGCGATCGCGACGAACGCATTCCACGAGTTCTCGTCGCCGCGCGCGGCCGGGAGCCGATCGATCGGATCGAGGCGCCCGCCGATCCGCATGTCGGGAAGCGCGGTCGGCTTCACTGTCGCGCTCATCCCGTCCTTCAATCGGAAGAGGTCCGCCTCGCCGACCGGGAATCGAGCGCGCACGCGGCCCGGAGCCGCGATCGTGAACAGCGTGTCGTAGAACCCGACGAACCCGCCGCGCTTCCACGCCTTCACCTCCGACGGATCCACGCCGCCGTGGTAGACGACGCCCGCCGCGGGGGCGCGCAGCGTGAACAGCTCGCGGTCGCGGCGCAGCTTCTCGAGTTGGTCCTTCTGCCGTTCGAGTTCGCGACGAGCGCGCGTGAGGTCGAGTTCCTTGTTGATTCGGCGCGATTCCGCGGAGCGGCGCATGCGATCCAGCCCGCGCGAACGGTCGGCGACCTCGTTGATCATCGCCGCGAGCCGCGAGGGAATCTCGAACTCCAGCGAGTAGGCACGGCGCCGCTTGAACAGCTCGAACCCGGACTTCTGATTCTCCAGGTCGCGCTTCGAACGCCGGAGCACGATTTCCTCGGTCTCTGCCGTCAGCTCGTCCTCCTTGTACATCTTGCCAAGCTGATTCAGCTCGTCCGTCGAGTTCTCGATGCCGGCCTCGTGGTAGCGCTTCGAGAGCTGCGTCTCGTCCTCCGACAGCGCCAGCTCGACGTCCTTGAAGCCGCGCAGGCGCTTCTCGGCGAGATCGAGGTCTTTCTCGGCGCGGGCGATGTCGGCGGGCGTGTCGGAGCTGAGCTGCGTCATCTCGTCCTGCGTGTCCTTGAGGCGCTGATCGGCGGCGCGAATCTCGACTTCGCCGCTCTTGATCTGCTCGTCGATCTTCTTCGGATCGAGGCGGAGGAGCACGTCGCCGGCTTTCACCGTCGTGCCCGCCGCAGCGACTTCGAGGATTTGCATCGAATCGCCGTACGCCTCCGGCCAAATGCGGACCTCGGCCGGCTCCGCGGGGAGAAGGAGGCCGTTCTTCTCAATGGCGACGCGCAGCGTTCCCTTTTCGATTTTCATGAAGCGCGGCTTGCCCTCGTCGGCGGACGCGGGAACCGAGCCTCCCAGGATCGACGCGGCGAGGAGGAAGGGAGCGAACGTTTTCGGGATCATCGATCACCTCTCAAGGATCACGCTTCGTTGTCGAGTGGCACGTCTCCCCTATCCGATCGGCTCGCGACGGCCGCGACCTGCAGCGAATTGGGTCAGCGCGGCGCGGGCGGCCTTTCGCGGTGCCACTGGGTCCGCGACTGATACGCGCTCGCACCGCGAAGGATCCGATTCTCTTCGCCGGCGCGGCCGACGAACTGAATGCCGACCGGCAGGTGCTTTTGTCCGAAGCCGCACGGCACCGAGATCGCGGGAAGACCCGCGGCGTTGCCTGCCGCGCCGAGCGGGTCGCCGAACAACAGCCCCACGGACATGTCGAGTTCGACCGGCGTCGAGACGCACGGAAACGACGGAGCGACGAGCGCGTCGACCCGCGACAGGATCTCGTCCATCGTCTTCTGCACGCGGCCGCGGAGGCGCATCGCCTTGAGGTAGTCCTTCGCGAGAAGGCCCGCCGCGCTGAACCCGCCCACTTGTCCGAGCGGATCGGCGAGCCCCTTCACTTGCCCACTCTCGATCAGGTCTTCGAACGCGCTCGACGCTTCACCTACGATGATCGTCGTGGCGACCGAGTCGAATGGGAAGTCGGGAAGCCGCACGTCCTCGAGCGTCGCGACGGCGCCGAGTTCGGCGAGCGCGGCCTCGAACGCCTGCTCGACTTCGGGCTCCATCTTTTCGTAGGCCTTGCGCACGACGCCGAGCTTTGGCTTCGGTGCGTCGGCCGCCGCCGCCTCGTAGTGCCACGCGGCAGACATCGTCGACGGGTCTGCCAGATCCGAACCCGCGATCGCTTCGAGCACGATGCCGCAATCCTCCGCCGACCGTGCGAGCACGCCGAGCTTGTCCATCGTCCACGAAAGCGCCATCGCGCCGTGGCGGCTCACGCGCCCGTACGTTGGGCGGAGACCCGACACGCCGCAGAATGCAGCGGGACACACGATCGAGCCCCACGTCTCGGAGCCGATCGCGAACGCGCAGAGTCCGGCCGCGACGGCGGCGCCCGAGCCGCTCGACGACCCGCCGGTCCAGTGGCCCGTGTCCCAGGGGTTGCGTCCCGGCCCGGTGAGCGCCGCGGCCGCGAACTTGTAGCCGAGCCCGCCCGCCAGCTCGACCATCGCGAGTTTGCCGAGGAGAACCGCACCCGCAGCTTCGAGCTTCGCGACGACGGCCGCGTCCTCGTCGAACATCTGATGGCGCAGCGGCGCCGCGCCCCAGGTCGTCGGGATTCCCTTCGTCGCGGCGAGGTCCTTCACGCCGTACGGGATGCCGTGGAGCGGGCCGCGGAACTTTCCCGTGGCGATCTCCGAGTCGGCGCGGCGCGCTTGCTCGAGCGCGCGGTCGCGCGTCACGGTCACGACCGCGTTGTAGGTCTTGCCGAGCGTCTCGAGCCGATGGAGATACGCCTCGGTCAACTCGACCGACGTCAGCGTTCGCGCGCGTAGCCCTTCGCCGAGATCGCGAACGCCGAGGAAGAGCGTCGCCTCGTCGAGAGCCGTCACGCTCACGAGATCACCGCGCGAAACACGAACGCCGGCTCCTCCCAATTCTTCAAGTGGATCTTCGCCATCGCATCGACCGATTGGTACGTGCCGTCGATCCCTTGCTCGATCTCATCCATCCGCGAGCCGTCGATCACGCCGCCGTACTGCGCGCGCACCGCCGCCGCCAACTCCCGCGCCTTCTCGGACGGCCCGCCCGCCGCAGCACACCCCGCAATCGGCGCCGCCGCCGCAATCACCGCAAGCCGCAAGAACCTCCGTCGATCCACATTCACCTCCCAACTGACGCATACGGAGCCTGGAACCTTTTTCCCACTTACGCCCCGCGCACTCGATCCCGCGCTCATCCGTCTCGGATTTTTGCCGAGCCTGCGCGTGCGGGCAAGTGACGCATACGGAGCCTGGATCGTTTTTCCCACTTACTCCCCCGCCCAGCGCAGTCGCGTCCCTCGCCCCCGTGCCGGATTCTTCCCGACCGCGAGCGCGCGAGCAAGGGGGCGGTTGCATCGCGGCGCCGCGGTTCGACAATGTCGGCCCATGCCACCCGCCCTGCCGGCCGCGGACTCGCCGCAGCGAACTGATCGACCCCTGATTCGCTCGCTCGTCCCGGCGCGTTTCGGTCGCCTGCCGTTCTTCGCGCGCTACACGTTTCGCCGGCACGCGCGCGCTGAAGTGCTGCAGGGCGTCTACCAGGCGCTCTTCGATCTGCGCGCGGTCGTCGCGCGAAAGGCGTTCGGCGCGAGCGATGTCGAGGTGTCGCTCATCGCGAGCTTCCCCACGATCGCGCAATCGTTTGCGATGACGTGGCGCACGCTGCTTCGGCGCGTCGATCGCCGCCGCGCGCTCGTCGCGGTCGGCCTCGCCGGAAAGGGCCTGTATCTGCTGGTCGCGCTCGCGACGCACTCGTGGCTGTTCGTTGCGCTTGCATGCGCGGCCGCCCTCGTCGACTGCGCGTACATTCCGCTTCGAAACTTGCTGTACCAATCGAACTACCCCGAGAAGCTGCGCGGCCTCCTCTTCTCGACCGGCTTCTCGATCATGATCGCGGCGAACCTCGCGATGGCTCTGACGGCGACCACGTGCCTCGATCACTGGGGAACGGCGTATCGCTGGCTCTATCCCCTCGCCGCGCTCGCGGGCATCGGCGCGCACGTCGTCTACGCGCGCACGCGACTTCGCGGCGCCGCACGCGCTCCGCGGCCGACCGCGCCGCGCGGGTCGCGCATGCGCCACCTCGTCGCGGCCGTTCGCCACCCGATTCATCTCACGCGCTCGATCCTGCGCCGCGACTCGCGATTCCGCGCGCTCGAGAGCGGCTTCGTGCTCTACGGCATCACGTACCTCATGAACGACGTGCTCGTCGTCTTCGTCGCGGTGGACGAACTTGCCGCGAGCTACAAGCAGGTCTCGATCGCGCTGACCGTCATCCCGTTCGCGACGATGATCCTCTGCTTTCCACTCTGGGGCCGGTTTCTCGATCGCGCCGATGCGATGCGCGTTGCGACGCTCGCGTTCCTGGCGGTGGGCGTGTGGACGATCGCGCTGACGCTGACGCATTCGATCGCGATGCTGTACGCGACCGGATTCCTCAAGGGCGTCGCGATGGCGGGCATCAACGTCGTCTGGAATCTCGGGCCACTTCGTCTCGCTCCCCGCGGCAAGGCGAGCGACTACATGAGCGTGCACGTGACGCTCGTCGGCGTGCGCGGCCTCGCCGGCCCGCCCATCATCCTCTTCTTCCGCACGCTGTTCGGCGTGCACGTCGCGCTCGCGGTGGGCGCCGCGTTCGCGCTCGCCGCATCGCTCGTGGCGATGCGAGGGCCAGCGGCGCCTCGTCCCGCGAGTCCCCTGAACGGCGGATCGTGATTGTTGTTGTCGGGTGTCGGACACCGTATGCGAAGCTGAAGGCGTGACGACGAAACGCCGCGATTTCATGGTCCTCTGCGTCGCGATGGCCGCGGGGCTCGCCGTGCGCGTTCTGCTCGCGCCGATTCGCGGTCAGGTACCGGACCTCGCGGCGTTCGCGAAGTGGGGCGCATTCGCCGCCGATCATCCGGTAGCGACGATCTGGCGCGACGGCTCGTGCGACTACATGCCGACGTACCCGATGGTGCTCGGGGTGCTCACTCGCCTCTACCGCCTGATCGTCGACGCGCACGCGACGGAGCTGCCCGTGTGGGCGCTGAAGATCCCGCCGATCCTCGGCGACGTCGCGACCACGCTCCTCCTTTTCTTCAGCGTGCGCGGTCTCGCGGGCCATCGCGTCGGAACGGCGATCGCCGCGCTCCACTTCCTCAATCCTGCGGTGATCCTCGAGTCGGCGGTCTGGGGACAAGTCGACGTCTTGCCGTCCTTCTGCATCGTCGGTGCGCTCCTGCTCGTGCATTTCGCGGCGCGGCAACCCGTGATCGCCCATGCGGCGGCGTGGGCGCTTCTCGCCTTCGCCGTGATGTTCAAGCTGCAGGCGATCGTGTTCGCGCCGATCCTCGTGCTGCTCCTGGTCCCGGCGCTCCGATCGGGTCACGCCAAGCGCACGCTCGCAGGGTGCGGTATCGCGGTCGCGTTCGTCGCGATCCTGAACCTCGCGCGGATCGCGCTCGCCGGCGAGCTGGGCGCATTCTGGCGCGGCGCCGTCTCGAGCGCGCTCGGACGCTATCCTCGCCTCTCGATGCACGCGTGGAACGCCTGGTGGTTCGTTCCGCCCGAGACGCGGCACGCCGTCCTCGACACGGATCCGTTCGTCGCGGGCATCTCGTATCGCGCCGTTGGCCTCGCCCTCTTCGCCGCGGCGCTCGCCTTCGCGCTGGTGATCCTGTGGCGCCGCGGGCGCGGACGCGATCCGGCGGCGCTCTTCCTAGCGGCGGCGTTCGTCGCCGTGGCGTTCTTCATGCTGCCGACGCAGATGCACGACCGCTATCTCTATCCCGCGCTGCCGCTCCTCGCCGCGGCGGCGATGTTCGCGCCGAGCCAGGCGATTCCCCTGTATGCTCTCTTCACGATCACGCTGACCGCGGACCTCACGCTCGAGGGCCTGCCGTTGATTCGTCCCTGGCTGATTGCTGCAATGAACGTCGCCGGGCTCGTCGCGCTCGGCTGCGCCCTCGTCCGATGCGAAAGGAGCCCCGCGCAAACGTGAAAGCGATGCGACTTCACGCGCAGGCATCGATCGACACGTCGCCGCTCGTGCTCGAGGTCGTCCCCGATCCGAAGCCGGGCGCCGACGAGATCGTCGTTCGCGTGCGCGCATGCGGCGTGTGCCACACCGATCTCCACGTCATCGAGGGCGATCTGCCGGCGCATCGCTTGCCCCTCGTGCCCGGCCACCAAGTCGTCGGCGTCGTCGAATCGCTCGGCCGCGAAGTGACGACGTGGCGAGTCGGCGACCGCGTCGGGATCCCGTGGCTCCACTCGGCGTGCGGCACGTGCCGCTTCTGTCGCCGCGGCGTCGAGAACTTGTGCGAAGCCGCGACCTTCACGGGATGGGACATCGACGGCGGCTACGCCGAGCGGATCGTGGCGCGCGCCGAGTTCGCGGTCGCGATACCGCTCGCGTTCAGCGAGGCGCAAGCCGCGCCGCTCCTCTGCGCCGGCGTCGTCGGGTATCGCGCGTTTCGACTCAGCAACGCCGCGCGCGGCTCGCGGCTCGGGCTCTTCGGCTTCGGCGCGTCGGCGCACGTGACCTTGCAAGTCGCGCGGCATCTGGGCTGCGAGGTCTTCGTCTTCACGCGCAACGAGACGCACCGCGAGCTCGCGCGATCGCTCGGCGCCGCGTGGACCGGCGGATCGCCGGATCGCCCGCCTGCGCCGCTCGACGCCGCGATCCTCTTCGCGCCCGCGGGCGCGCTCGTCCACGACGCACTGCGCGCGCTCGACAAGGGGGGCACGCTCGCGCTCGCCGGCATCCACATGAGCCCCGTCCCGGAGACGCCGTACGAGCTCTTGTGGGGCGAGCGCGTCGTGCGCAGCGTCGCGAACGCAACGCGCGAGGACGCGGCGGAGCTGATGAAGCTCGCGGCCGAGATCCCCGTGCGCACGGAAGTGGAGACCTTCCCGCTCGCGGACGCGAACCGGGCGCTGCAAGCGGTGAAGGCGAGCCGCGTCCGCGGCGCAGCCGTGCTCGTGGTCACGACTCCGGATTCCGCCGCGCCGTGAACGATCTCCGTGCGATCGCTGGACTGGATGGAGGCTCGTGGATGACATGACTGCACTCGACGGATGGGAGAACTTCTACGTGATCGTCGGCTCGTCGGCCGGCGCCCTGATCGGATTGCAGTTCGTCGTCATCACGCTCATTGCCGACACGCCGATCGCACGCGTGGACGCCCAAGCCGGAGGCGCCTTTGCGACGCCGAGCGTCGTTCACTTCGGGGTCGTGCTGCTCCTGTCGGCGATCATCAGCGCTCCATGGGATGGGATGGCCGCCATTGCCGCACTCTGGGCGCTCGTGGGCCTGTGTGGCGCAGCGTATGGCTTCGTCATCGTTCGACGTTTGCGAGTGCAGACCGCTTACCGGCCCGTGTTCGAGGACTGGTTGTTCCATGTGCTCCTCCCGCTTGCGGCGTACGCCGCGCTCGTCGTATCGGCCTGCGTCGCTCCGAGCCAGGCGCGCGCAGCCCTATTCCTGGTCGGCACCGCGGCACTCGTGCTCCTTTTCGTTGGCATTCACAATGCGTGGGACGCCGTCACCTATCACGTCTTCGTCATGAAGAGAGAACAGCGGCAGGATCGACGACACCGGTGAGGAGTGAACGAAGTCATGGGCCCACGCACGGCACGTAGTCGCGCGGGTAGGTCATCCAATCGAGGGAAGCGTATGCGCGTTGGCATCCTGGGATCGGGACTGATGGGCGGCAAGCTCGGAACGATCTTCGCGCGTGCCGGTCACGAGGTCGTGTTCAGCTACGCGCGCAACATGGAAAAGCTACATGAGCTCGCACGAAATGCCGGCAAGAACGCGCGAGTGGGCACTCCGCGCGAGGCAGCCCAAGAAGCGGACGCTGTGCTGCTAGCCGTGCACTGGTCGCGGCTCGACGATGTCCTGAGTCAGGCCGGCGATGTGTCGGGCAAAGTGATCGTGACCTGCTCCCTCCCGATGAACGAGGACAACACCGAACTCGTCGTCGCCCACACGTCGTCGGGCGCGGAGCAGCTAGAAAAGAGGATTCCGAAGGCGCGCGTCGTCGCCGCGTTCAACACGGTCCCGAGCGAAGTGCTCTTCGGCGTGTACGAAAGGAAGCGCAAGGCCGGTCGTCCGAGTCTGGTGTACTGTGGCGACGACGAGGGTGCCAACGGCGTGGCGGCCGAGCTGATCGAGGCCGCGGGTTTCGATCCGGTGAACGCCGGCCCTCTCCGGATCGCGCGATACACCGAGCCCTTCGCGCTCCTCGTCGCGCAACTCGCATACGAAGGAGCGGGCGGCCCGGAATTGGCTTATCGGTTCGAGCGTTTCAAGAAGTAGGACGACCGATCGTTAGCGACACAGCAAGCAACGGAACACGACACATGGAAATCAGTCGACGTGGGTCTCAGCCTTCCCGGAAAGGACCGGCGGAGTATTTCACCGGCGCGGTGCGCATCGATCCCCTGTTCCCAGCGCACGCTCCGGCGCGGGCCGTCGGTGCCCCGTGTGACCTTCGAGCCCGGCGCTCGAACCGCGTGGCACACCCACCCGTTGGGCCAGTCCCTGTTCGTGACCTCCTGCTGCGGCTGGGCACAGCGCTGGGATGGCCCGATCGAGGAAATCCGGCCGGGCGACGTGATCTGGTTCCCGCCCGGCGAGAAGCACTGGCACGGTGCCACGGCATCGACGGCCGTGACGCACGTCGCCATCCAGGAGGAGCTCGACGGCAAGGCCGTCGACTGGATGGAACAGGTCAGCGACGAACAATATCAGGCTCGATGACGGACTGAGGGTGCCTCGAAGGAGCAACGATGCAGAAGCGCAAATTGGGAAACAGCGGACTGGAAGTCTCGGCTCTCGGGCTCGGCTGCATGGGGATGAGCTATGGCTACGGTCCCGCCGCCGACAAGCAGGAGATGATCTCGCTGATTCGCTCCGCCGTCGATCGCGGCGTGACCTTCTTCGATACCGCGGAAGCGTACGGCCCGTTCACCAACGAAGAACTCGTTGGTGAGGCCCTCGCTCCCTTCCGCAAGCAAGTGGTCATCGCTACCAAATTCGGGTTCAAGCTCGATCCCACTGTGGAGCGAGGACTGAGTGGGTTGGATAGTCGGCCCGAACACATCAAGCAGGTCGCCGAGGCGTCGCTCAGGCGACTCCGGGTCGATGCCATCGATCTCTTCTATCAACACCGCGTCGACCCGGACGTGCCCATCGAAGACGTGGCGGGAGCGGTGAAGGACCTGATCCGACAGGGTAAGGTCAAGCACTTCGGACTTTCGGAAGCCGGAGCACAGACGATCCGTCGCGCCCACGCGGTCCAGCCCGTGACCGCACTCCAGAGCGAGTACTCGCTGTGGTGGCGAAACCCTGAGACCGACACGTTGCCGACCCTCGAGGAACTCGGGATCGGTTTCGTCCCTTTCAGTCCGTTGGGAAAGGGCTTTCTCACGGGGAAGATCGACGAGAACACGGCCTTCGACAGCTCCGACTTCCGCAACATCGTCCCTCGCTTCACGCCCGACGCTCGGAAAGCGAACCTGGCCATGGTCGACCTGCTGCGGACGATCGGCGAACGAAAGAAGGCGACGCCCGCACAGATCGCGCTCGCCTGGCTGCTCGCTCGAAAGCCGTGGATCGTTCCCATCCCCGGCACGACGAAGCTGGGGCGCCTCGAGGAGAACATCGGAAGCGCGGCCGTCGAGCTGACGGCGAACGATCTGCGCGAGATCGAAAGCGCCGCCGCGAAGATCACAGTGCAGGGCGCTCGGTACCCAGAAAAGCTCGAGCAAATGACCGGTCGCTAGCCGTGGTCGCTCGCCGCGCGAACTTGCCGGCAGCCCATTCCGTCTCGTGCTCGCTCTATCTCACCGGACGTGGAGGACGATGGCGTTCGTTACGCTGTAGCCGAACGGAGTCCGCGACCCGTCGTCCTGAATGATCCCTTGGAGCGTGAAGTTGCCCGCTCGGCGGAGGCCGTGGCGGAGACGGATCAGCTCCGAAGGCGCCGGACGCGAAGGCAGAGTCGGAGTTCCGAGTGCACGGCCGCTTCCGATGTTGTTCAGGATCGCCGACGGCTGCGGCGACGCTCCGGCGACCGGCAGTGGGAACACGAGGGAGCCAAGGTGATGCGGAAGCGCTCTCACGGTTGCCGAATTCCCGCTCCCCACCCACGCGTATAGGACGAATCTCGCCTCGGAGCGACTCGAGGGCGCCGACATGTAGGCGACGAACTCTTGCAATGCCGTGAGGGTGATCTCGCGACGAACGTCGCCTACGTTGCCATTCACGAGCAGCACGTTTTCCGTCGAACCGGCTCCTGCGTTCACGTTTCCGAAGCGCGTCGTGATCTCCGTCGGGGCATAGGTGAACGCGTTCGTTAAAACCGCCGTGCCGAGAGTGTTGGTCACCGTCACGGTCACTGAGCCCGATCCCGGCGGCGTCTCGACGATCATGGAACGTCCGCAGCTGATCTCGATAATCGGTGCGAGCGAGTCGCCGAACGAAACTGTGGTGTGCTCGGCGTCGGTGAAGCCCGAGCCGAAGATTTGCACTGGATCACCGCCGCTCTCGGCTCCGATTCCTGGCGCCACCGCGAAGACGGCGACGCTCGTAGTCACCAGCTTCCATTGGTCGCTCTGCCCGAGACTGGTCGGTTCGTAGTTGCCTCCCACGAGCATAACCTCGCCACATTCCGTGTCGAAAGCCATCGCGTGGAAAGCGCGAGCCGAGGGATGGGTCGGAGTCGGAAGTGGGCGCCAGTCCATTCCATCCCACTCCCAGCCGTCGGCGAGGCGTTCGCCCCCGGCACCGATCCCGCCAAACATCACACAACTCCGCCGGCCGGGGTCGTAGGCCATGCCCTGCCCGTATCTCGCGGGTGGAATCGTCGACGGAGTCCGCAGGTTCCACGACGCCCCGTCCCACTCCCAGGTGTCGGAAAAAGCGCCGCCCGCACCTCGGCCACCGACAAGAACGATCACCCCGCGCGCCGGGTCGGCCGTCATCGCGGCATCCGTACGCGAGCTCGGGCTTCGAGCCGGTGCTAGAGGAATCCAAGCGGCGCCGTCCCATTGCCAGGTGTCGCCAAAGATCGAGCCCGCATTGTCCGAGCCGCCGAACAAGAGAACTCGCTGACTCGCCGGGTCGTGAGTCATCGAATGGCCGACACGAGCCCTGGGCGCCGGGCTCACGGAAACGTTCGTCCAGTTGGTCCCATCCCACTGCCATGTGTCGGCGTGGAACTTTAAACCGTCGGAGCCGCCGAACAAAACGGTTCGTCTGCGCACTGGATCGTACGCCATCGCATGCCGCGAACGAGCAGGAGGACGGTTCGGCGGTGACAAAGGATTCCAATGAATGCCATCCCACTCCCATGTGTCGTCCGACGCGGAAAAAAAATCCCGACCGCCGAACAAGGTGATTCGTCGCCTAGTTGTGTCGCAAGTAAGCCCGAAACTCGAGCGCGGCGGGGCGCCGGATTGACGAAGAATCCACCTGGATTCGTCCCATTCCCAGGTTTGGGGCACACCTAACCCGTCCACCCCGCCACCCACAATCAACCGGTGTCGCACCGTGTCGTAGGCTGCCGGTCCATCCACGGGCGAGATTCCGGTGTTGGCGATCGGACTCCAAACGCTTCCGTCCCATTCTAGAAGGGAGTCGAGGTCGTGGGGCTCGAACATCACGACCCGTTGCAGATTCGTGTCGAAAACGAGACTGAATTCAGAGTAGGCAAACAGCTGCGGCTGAACCTCGCTCCAATCGTTGCCGTCGAACTCCCATGTGTCGTAGAACTCCTCGTGACGACCGCTCCCGCCGTACAACACGATTCGGGAACGCGCTGAATCAAACGCCATCTGATGGAGCCATCTGACAGGTGGACTCGTCGACGACGTCCGCTGCGTCCAGTCGTCCCCGTCCCACTCCCACATGTCTGACAGATAGGAGTTTCCCGTTGACCCGCCGAAACCTCCGAACAGAACGACGCGCCCACGGGCCGAGTCGAACGTCATTGCATGACCATTTCGCGCTGGAGGTGCCGTCGCCGGATGGCGAAGCGTCCAATTCGTTCCGTCCCACTCCCAGGTGTCGTTTCGAATTCCCGACGCGTCGTGCCCGCCAAACAGCACGGTTCGATGCCGCGCGGCGTCAAACGCAAGTGCGGTGAACATGCGAGGGGTCGGATGAATCGACGGAAAGCGCTGAGTCCAAATGCGACCGTCCCACTCCCATGTTTCGTCGCGCGGCGGAGCCGTGATGTCGCGAGGGCCCGGCCAGAGTACCGTGCAGCCGCGTTCGGAATCGTAGGCGGATACCGGTGCGATGCCCGGCGGCGGCTGCCGCGTCGCGGAGAACGCCCAATCAACCTGCGCGAACGACGTGGCTGACGATAAGATCTCCGCCGCCGCGACCAACGACCAACTTGCGATACGGATGACGCTCAAATCACCCTCGAAATCAGGACTCCCGGTTAATCGTCCGCGACGACTCCCGCAAACGCGTGGCCCTTCTCAAAAGATCTCTTCGAATGGACGATCCGAGAGCGAAACGCGCGGTTCGAACTCATTGTTCGACGTCGGAAAACGAGAGCTTCTCTGAACCCGCGCGATGGAGCGATCGAATTCGCTCGTCATTGAACACGCGGGCCAGAGTATCGCGGCCTCGGACGCCGCCCGGGAACGGCTCGGAAAACTCTTCCTCGATCTCGCTTGTGATCACGAAATCCTCTCCAGTCTCTCAGGCCGTCGGCGTGAGTCGATTGACGTTCCGATCTCCACGCCCAACCCTTCTGTCACACTGAGGAATGCCGCGTGCTCGGCACGGGCGCCGATCACTCGGACGCATCAGGGTGCGAACGGTCTTCGCCGCGCACTCGCTTACGAAAAGTGGACGCGACTCGGCTCGAGCGCGCCTACGGCTCCGGTTCTTCGTCGGGCTCTTCGGGCAGCTCGCTCGGCGACGTCGGCGTGTCGGTCTTCATCAACTCGCGCAGGACCGCGGTTGCATTTCGGCCGCGCAGAAGGAAGTGCGAGAGCACGGGCACCTCGCGGGCGTCGCCGATCGTGGCGTCGCGGATCGGAAAACGATAGGCTCGCCGCTCTCTCTTCAAGCGAATGCCGGGGAAGACACCGTCGAAGCGCTGGAGGTCGAGCCCGCCTTCCTCGGTGACGACCGCGTCCTCGATCAGCAACACTCCAGCATCTAACACCCGCTGCGCATGGCTTTCCCACCTGACTTGAGCTGTCGCTAACGTCCGAAACGCGGCCCGTGAATCTACTCGTAGATACTCGCCGCCAGTAGCATCTCCGCCATCATTTTCCACGTCGGAGTCTCCGGCAGCGCCTCGCCCCGATTCGAATACGCACCGTCCATACTTTGGGTCCAAGCCGCGAGTGCCTCCAAGAAACTCTCGAGGTCGCGATTCTCCCAGGACTGCGGATCCACCAAAAGAACTCGCCGTAGTTCACCAATAAACTTCACCAAATCGCTTCGCCCTTCCACTCTTTCGGCTAGTTCGCTCAGCGCAACCATCACTCTCCTCTCACTCGGATCGACGTTCCATCCGTTCTTTGTAGTGAACCTCGAGTTGCAATCATGACGCAATCTCGTCAGCCGTGACCATCCTAAGTATGCAGTGATCACCATTTCCTTAGCACCCCCCCTTATTCAGCGTGCCGCAGAGGTCCGATTCCTGCTTGCCGTGGCCAAGTTTTTTTTCAATCCAAAGCCGTCGTCTAGCCCGCGGACCCGCATGAATACTGGTCCAAACTGGATTGGCGATCTTGCGCACGAACGGTCGCCTGGGTCTGGTGTCGATGAATGTTCGAATCGGCGGCAGCGAGCGCTGCAAGCGGCCCCCGCTCGCTCTCGGCGAAAGGAATGGCTCCCCACTTCGATCGGACGTGCGAACGGTGCTCTGTTGCGAGGTCGTTCCGGTCGAGTGCGCCTATCGCTCCGGCTCTTCGTCCGGCTCTTCCGGCAGCTCGCTCGGTGACGTCGGCGTGTCGGTCTTCATCAGCTCGCGCAGGACCGCGGTTGCGTAGCAGCCGCGCGGTAGGAAGAACGAGAGCACCAGCGCGTCGCCGTCCTCCGCGACCGTGACGTCGCGGATCGGGAACAGATACGCGCGCCGCTCGCCCTTCAATCGAATGCCGGGGAAGACGCCGTCGAAGCGCTGGAGGTCGAGCCCGCCCTCTTCGGCGACGACCTCGTCTTCGATCTCGGCCTCGAGCCCGGTCGGTCGAATCATCTTGTAGCCAAAGATCGGGCCCGATGGGCTGATCTCGAACGCGTCGGCACGCGGCTGCTCCACCGCCGCGTCGACGACGGCGAAGACGGCGCCGTTCACGTGCTTGTAGGCGAGATCGCCCGGGCCGACGCGATCGATCGTCTCGAGCCGGCGATCGAGGCAGAGGTTGAAGAGTCGCGATTGGTACGCGGAGAGGTAGAGGAATCGCAGGTTTCGCGGGATGCGCGAGGCCGCGCGCGCCGCATCGCCGCGCGACTCGGCGAGCGCGCGCACCACGCCACGCTCCGTGTCGTAGCCTTGGGGCAAGAGGCCGAGCGCGTCGGCGAACCGATCTTCGCGATACGCCGCGCGGCCGTCGCGAACGGACGCGGGCGTTTCCGGCCCGTCGGGCCCGAGCACGATCGCATCGAGCGCCGCCTTCCAATCGCCATGCAGGAACGCACGCCCGACGACGTCGGTGTCCCCCTTCACTCCGAATCGCTGCGGACCGAACACGTTGGGGACACCGCGCCGCTCGAGCACGGCGAGCGTGCGGCGCGCGGCATCGAGCGCGCCCGGCCGCACCCCGCGCACGCGAATCACGAATCGGTTGCCGCGCAGATGCCCGATGCGCAGCTTGTTGCCGTGGCGCGTCACCCACTTCACCTGCACTCCGGGAACCGCGAGCTGCGACACGCGCTCGGGCGACACGAGCGCAACCGACAACGTTTGCCGCGCGACCGCGCGCGAGTCCTTGAGCCCGGCCGAGCCGATCTCGTGCGGCCGCACGCCGAGAGCGCGCGCGACGCGACCGATCGCCTCGAACGTCGAGAGATCGCGCTTCTCGATCTGGAAATAGACGTGCTCGCCGCTGCCGCACGGCTCGTAGAGCGGCACTTCCTCGACGACGAAGTCCTCGATCTCGGCCTTGAGGACGCCGCCGATCCCGGGGATGTCGGAGGTCAGATAGCGCGGCGAGTGGGAGGCGTTCACGAAGCGGAACATACCGTACAATCGCGCCGCGTTCCAACGCCGATTAGGGCCCGTCACGAAATAACGTGTGCGTTTTGCAGAGGGATTTTCGCGCGAGGCGAGGCGCGACGAAGGAGGCGACCTGGAGGGTCGTCGACGAGGAGCAACGACGCCGAGAGA
>JACOTG010000142.1 GCA_016178505.1 Planctomycetota bacterium | reverse complement strand
TCAGCCATGCGTCGCGCGTTCGAGCGCGACCTCGCCCAGGCTCGTCCGATCACGCTCGAAGAATGGTCCGCGCGATCGCGCTGGGACCGTCTTCTCGAGTGGGGCGCGAGCCTTTTCAGCGCCTACCTCTGATCGACGTTTGATCGAGATCGCAACGTCGGGGCCATTTCGACGCCCTCGAGCCACTTTCCCGACCGAGAATCTGCGCCGTTCTGGTACAAACAGATCGCCGAATGTTCTGGAGATTCGTGACGGAGGAGTGTGCTCGAAGACGCACATCGTATTGGCGGTTCCCCGGGCGCCCGTGTTCCGAGCCCATAAATGCAACGTCGCTTCGCAAGGCGGCGCGGTCAGGCTCGATCGAAAATAGCCCTCCATCGAGCGTCGCCGGGTGAACGCGATCTAGGAGGATGGAATCGTGAAATCGATCGCTTGCGTTGGAATCGTCGTGTGTGCGGTCGTGTTGAGTCTCGCCGGGGTCGCCCACGCCCGGACTCTGACCGGTCCCACTTTCATTTCGGTGACTTCTCCCGCGCCAGTTCCCGTGACCCTCACGGCCAGTGGTACGAGCGTCGTTTCGATCTCGGCAATGGTGTTGGGGTCCTCGAGTATTAGCATCAACAGCACATCGATGAATTCCAGCGGTGGCGCGACCAACACCGCTACTTTCATGGTCTCGTGCGCAAATCCTTCAACAGGTTCAGGCAGCATCAATTTCATGTCGAGCGTCGGCAATTTGACGACGAATGTGAACTGCGCGATTACTGCTCCGGCTCTCGGCGTCCCCGGGATCATTGCGATGCTGATCGTCATGGGAGTCGTCGCTTATGCGGTCATGCGAAAGTCGGCTTCGACGCTCAGTTGATCCGGGCGACGCCAGATGGCGGGATCCGACTGTTCGTCCAACACCCTGCGATCGCAGGCCAAATCCGTGCGCATCGATCGTGATCGTTCGATTGGGTAGTTTGCGTCGTGCCCGTCTTCCTTGCCCCGGCCCGCGGGACGATCTTCCATTGAGGGATGCGGATGGCTGCCGACAACTCGAACGCTAGACGGGACCCGTCCGATCCGACGGCGGAAACGCGGGTTTCGGACACGCTCCCGAGAACCTTCGATCAGGGTCTGCGCCGTCCGACGCAGGTGGGCCCTTACAAGCTCCTCGAGGTGCTCGGCGAGGGAGGCATGGGCGCCGTCTACCTCGCGGAGCAGGAAAAGCCCGTTCGTCGTCGTGTCGCCCTCAAGCTGATCAAGGTCGGAATGGATACCGCCGAAGTCATCACGCGCTTCGAGTCGGAGCGGCAAGCGCTCGCGATGATGAACCACCCGAGCATCGCGCAGGTTTACGACGCGGGAACGACCGACAGCGGCCGACCCTATTTCGTCATGGAGCATGTCCCGGGCGTCCCCATCACAGAGTATTGCGACACGCATCGCCTGAGCACGCGCCAGAGGCTCGAACTCTTCACGCAGGTTTGCCACGCGGTGCAGCACGCCCATCAGAAAGGGATCATTCACAGGGACATCAAGCCTTCGAATGTGCTCGTAATGTTTCAGGACGCGCAGCCGGTTCCCAAGATCATCGACTTCGGAATCGCGCGGGCGACCGATCATCGTTTGACGGGCAACGCGAACTACACGGAGCACGGGCGATTGATCGGCACGCCGGAGTACATGAGCCCGGAGCAAGCAGAGATGACCGGGCTCGACATCGACACTCGCACGGACGTTTATTCGCTCGGCGTGCTGCTCTACGAGCTTCTCGTCGGCACTCTGCCCTTCGAATCGCAGGGACTGCGGCAGCAGGGACCGAACGCGATGCGCCAGCAGATTCGCGAAATGGATCCCCCGACGCCGAGCACACGGATCAGCACTCTCGGCAAGGACTCGCACGTCGCCGCGCAAAAGCGCCAGACGGACGCCCGCGCGCTCGTGAAGCAGATTCGCGGCGATCTCGACTGGATCACGATGAAGGCGATGGAGAAGGACCGCACTCTGCGGTATTCCTCCGCCGCGGAACTCGCCGCAGACATCACACGATTCCTGAACGACGAGCCGGTGACCGCGGGCCCACCCGGTGCCGCCTACCGGCTGAAGAAGCTGATGCGCAAGCACCGGCGGATCGTCGGCGCAGTGGTCGCGGTCATGCTCGCTCTCCTCGTCGGAATCGCCGTCAGCACGGCGCTGTACTTCAAGGCCCAACGGGAAACCAACAAGGCGCTCGTCGCCGAGAGCGAGGCTCAGAAGCAACGAGACGCTGCGGAGCAAGCTCGCGCCGCGGAGGCCAAACAACACTCCGAGGCCGATCGGCAGCGCGATGCGGCTTTGCAATCGAAGCAGCTCGCCGTCGCCGAAAACGCGCGGGCCAGAGCGGTCGACGAGTTCCTGAACGGCATGCTGTCGTCGCTCGACAAAGATCAGTTGAAGGTCGCGGACGTCATGGAACGGGCGTCGGGCCAAATAGACGCGATCTTCGCCGATCAGCCCGAAGTGGCCGCGACGCTTCGGGAGAGGATCGGCATCACCTACTACCGAATCGGGCTCTACAAGAAGGCTGAACCTCAGTTTCGATCGGCCCTCGACATTCGACAGCGCATTCTGCCGAGGGACCATCGGGACACCCTGCGATCGATGAGCAAACTTGGATGCTTGCTCATGTACGACAAGCGATTCGAGGAGGCCGAACCGCTTCTCAAGAACGCGTTCGAGCGGCAGAAGAACACGATCGGCGAAGACGATTCGGACTCGCTCGACACGATGAATTCGCTCGCCGGTCTATTGGCCGCGCAGGGAAACCTCGATGCCGCTGAACAATTGGATCGTCGAGTGCTCGAGTACTATCGATCGAAGCTGGGCCCCGAAGACCCTGCGACTCTCAATACGATGAACAATTTGGCGACGGTCCTGAAGGACGATGGGAAGTATGCCGACGCCGAGGACCTCCTTCGATCGGTGTTGGAAATCCGCAAGCGGAGACTGGGCGAAAAAAACCCGGACCGACTCTTCAGCATGGCCAACTTGGCTGGTGTGCTGCAGGCCGAGTGCAAGTTCGACGAGGCGGAAAACCTTGCGCGCCGGGCGCTCGAAGGACAAAAAATGGTGCACGGTCTCGAGCATCCGATCACCCAGGGGTCGATGAGCACCCTCGGTCACATCCTGATGCTCGAGTCGAAGTTCTCTGAAGCGGAGCCACTGCTCCGACGCGTCTACGATTTCAGCGAGCAGCTGAACGGTCGCGAACATGCCGCAACACTCGAGTCCGGGAATAGTGTCGCGAATGTCCTCTACGAATTGAACGAGCTTCCCGAGGCTGAGGCACTGTGTCGCCGAGTGCTCGAGGCGAGAGAGAAACAGTTCGGCTCTGAAAACACGGACACTCTCGAGTCGCTGTGCCTGCTTGCTCGAATCCTAATGACCAAGGGAGAACTCTCACAGGCCGAGTCGATGTATCGACGAGCGCTCGAGATTCGAAAGAGGGTCCAGGGACCGGATACGAGTGATGCGTTGGCGACGATGAACGACCTCGGAACAGTGCTCCTCAAGCAGCAGAAGCTCGACGACGCCGAGCCGCTCCTTCGCAGTGCACTCGACGGAAGAAAGAAACTCTTCAAGGATGAAAACGGGCAGACGCTCACGTCTCAGTACAATCTCGCCTCACTATTACAGAGTAAGGGGAACACGTCCGATGCAGAAGCGCTCCTGAAGCAGAACCTTCAACTTCGCGAGAATCTACTAGGCAAGGAAAACAAGGACACCGTCGACACCGTAGCCGCACTTGCGCTCGTCCTATATCTAGGGGGCAAGAACGAGGAAGCCGAGCCGTTGTTTCGGCGGGCTCTCGAAAGTAAGAAAAGGATCCTTCCGCCCGATCATCCCGAGACGCTCCAATCGTGGGTGTATCTGGCGAGTGTTTACTTCAATTCGGGCAGGTACGAAGACTCGATAGAGGCTTATCGACAAATCGCCTCGGCATACGAACGGAGGCATGACGAAGACGACTCGGATTTGCTCGAGACACTGAGTTGCCTCGGCGAAGCCCTCACGGCTAAGGGAAGGTTTGATGAGGCGGAATTGCCGCTCGTGAAGAGCTACGAGCGCATGCGCGTTTCTCGGCACGTCACTGTCGCGACCATTCGCTCGACGCTCGAGCGACTGATCGGCCTCTACGAGAAGTGGGGCAACGAGGAGAAGGCCGCGGCGTATCGCGCGAAGCTGAGCGCGTTGGGAAAGTGACCACGCGACGAGCGACCGTTTCAACGTCCAACGCATGCATTCGATCGAAGCACCGACACAGGGGAAGTCGGATGCCGCGACGAATCGTTCACGCGGCTCTCGAATTCGGCTGGCTTGCGGAAAACCACTGGCCACGTTCTTGCGGCTTTCGGCTCGGGGTTCGATGGCGTGATCGCTCGATCGTCCTCAGGCGCGCCACATCCCTCCGCGGTCGCGACGCCGAGATTCGCCCCCGAGCGCGCTGGCGATTCGGTCGGCCCTTCCCATAAAATGGTGCGTCGCTGGTAGACGGTGCGGGAAGTTGGGCCCGCAATGGTCACGGGGGCGACTGCGATTCGAGGAGAAGGGGATGTCGCGTTCCACGTTGCGCGGGGTGAGCTGCGTTCTCGCCCTGATCTGCGTTTCCATGTCCCCGGCGTTCGCGGTGGACTTGCCCCCCGGATTCGAGGAGGACCTCGTCGCGTCGGAGCTGGCGAGGCCGACGTCGATGGCGATCTCGCCCGACGGACGGATCTTCATCGCGGAGAAAGGCGGACGCGTCCGCGTCGTCACACCTTCCGGTACGCTGCTTCCGGCTCCGTTCCTGACGGTCGCGGTCACGGACCTCGGTGACCGAGGCATCCTCGGCATCGCGCTCGACCCGCAGTTCCTCGAGAACGGCTTCGTCTACATCAACTACGTGACGCAGATCCGTCCGCCCGGTGCGACGCGCCCCGAATCCGTTCTCGAGCGTGTGTCGCGGTTCACGGCGAACGGCGACGTCGCTCGAGTCGGGAGCGAGCACGTATTGCTCGACGGCATCCCGAGCGACAGCCTCAGCCACTGCGGAGGTGCACTCGCGTTCGGCCCGGACGGGATGCTGTTCGTGTCGACGGGCGACGCGTCTCACTTCCATGGAGTCGACACGTTTGCTCTCCGCACGCAAGACATCGACAGCCTCAACGGGAAGATCCTTCGCATCGACCCCGCTACGGGTGACGGGCTGCCCGACAATCCTTTCTTCGCGGGTCCCTCGGCCATTCGTTCGAAGGTCTGGTGTCTCGGCTTTCGAAATCCGTTTCACATCGTCTTCCAACCGGGTACCTCGCGGCTCTTCGTCAACGACGTCGGATGGGGCGCCTACGAAGAAGTCGATGCCGTTTATCCCGGCGGCAACTTCGGTTGGCCCTGTTGGGAAGGACTTCTCCTGCGGCCCGACTATCACGATGCGTTTCCGGATCTCTGCGACAATCTGACCGTCACGTCGCCGTGGTTTGCCTACGACCATCGGGACGGCGGCGGCTGCATCACCGGCGGAGCTTTTGCGACGAGCACGAACTATCCGGGCGAATACCGCGGCGACTACTTCTTCGCGGACTTTGCGAAGCACACGATCGCGCGATGCGTCCTCACTCCTTCCGGCGACTTCAGCCAGGTACTGCCGTTCGGGCAAGGCGACGAGACGTTTTTCCCGGTCGATCTCGCGGAAGGCCCCGACGGAAACCTCTACGTTCTCAACATCGCGACTCACTTCGTGGGCGAGAGGGGCGCGCTCACGCGCATCCGCTGGATCGGCGGTGGGAATCACTCGCCGGTCGCCAGCGCTCGAGCGACGCCCTGCTGCGGCTACGCGCCGCTCGACGTCACGCTGTCGAGCGCAGGGTCGTACGATCCCGACGGCACGCCGCTCACGGTTCGCTGGGACTTCGACGACGGCACGACCTCGATGCTCGAGAGCGTGCCGCATCGCTTCAACTCGAACGGCACGCATCGCGTCGCGCTCACGGTGAGTGACGGCACGTCTTCACGGACGACCATCACGCCCGTGACGGTGGGAAGCCGTCCGCCGCGCGCCGTGATCCTCCTGCCGCACGATGGATTCCGCTATGAGCCCGGCCAGACGGTCGCCTTCGCGGGATTCGCGCGCGATCCAGACGAGGGTCCGTTGCCGAACTACGCGGCACAATGGTCGGTGCTCCTTCACCACAACGATCACGTGCATCCGCTGCTCGACGCGTTCGGGCCGAGTGGATCGTTCGTGACCGAAGACCACGGCGCCGTCGACGACGACGTCCTTTTCTACGAGATCGCGTTCACGGCCACGGACTCGAGCGGTCTCGGCAAGTCGAGCTCGGTCACGATCTACCCTGCGGACAACGCCGCGCTCGGTCGTCCGGCGACGGCGAGCTCGTGGATGACGTTCCCCGACTTCACGGGGGTGCCCGAGGATGGGAACGACGGCATCGTCACGAACGGCTCCGGCCAAACGAGCGGGTGGCACAGCGTCGAGAATTCGGGCGAGAGGGAGTGGTGGCAGGTCGACCTCGGCGTGCCGACGCGCGTTCGCCGGATCTCGATCCAGTCGCGGCCGGATCTCGACGAACCGGAAGCACGCCGTGACTTCGACGTGCTCGGCAGCAACGATCCCGATTTTGCGACGGGCGTTCGCGTGCTCGTTTCGCAGGGATCGACGCCGTTTCCGCCGTTCGATGCCTGGACGCAGGCCCTGTCCGAGGCGGCGGCGTTTCAGTACATCCGGATCCAGAAAACCGTGCCCGACACTTTCTTCGACTTCTCGGAGTTTCGAGTCTACGGCGAGCCGCCGGCCGCGCGCGACCTCGCAATCGAGTCCGCGGTCGTGGACCTCGATCCTGCGGACGAGGACGTGGACACGGGGGTCGGGGCCATGGGACAGGCGGTCGACGTCGTGGTCACGATCCGAAACGACGGGACCACCGCGATCGACGGCGCCGTCGTTCGGTGCAGCCTCGCCGTCCCGCGAAACGGTTCGCGCCTCTCGTCCCTGGCGGTGTCGGATTTCGATCCCGCGCCGGGCACTCAGAGTCTCGCGCCCGGCGCGGTGGCTACCGTGCGCGTCCCGTTCGCGGCGGGGGTGCTTTCCGACTGCGGCTCTTACGGGCTCGTCGTGACGCACGACGCGGCGAGCTTGCATGCCGTCGACGGAACGACCGGTGATCAGTCGGCCGCGAACGACCGATACCTCGAGCTCGATGCGGTCGCGCTCGATTTCGTGACGCTTCGCAGCGCGATCGCTCCGGGCTCCGTGACGATCGAGAATCCGGCGACGGAGCCCGTGCGCGTCGACATGGAAGCCCAAGGACTCGGGCCGGCCGGTAGCCGGCGGAATCTGCGCGTTTACCTCGACGTGCTCCAGGACGGCGTCGTCGTGCGACCGGCGGCGCGCGTCGTCACCGTTCCTCACGTTCCGTTGGACGGCACCGCGAGGCGGCGGCTCCTCCTGCAGCTGCGCACGATCGTTCCGCCTCTGGAGTCGGGTCGGGCGTATGCGGTGCAGGCGCGCCTCTTGGATGCCGATCGACTCGTCGAGTGCGCGCGCGCGATCACGGAAAACACGTTCACGATCCAACGGTAGCCGGGGTTCGGCGTCGTCGTCAGCGCCGCGGCGCGGGCACCTTCCACAGCAGAACGGTGCCGTCGTCGCCGCCCGACGCGAGCGTCGTTCCGTCGGGTGAGAACGCGAGGCACGCCGACCACTCCTGATTCCCGGAGAACTCGGCGAGTCGCGCGCCGCCCGTCGCGTCCCAAATGCGAGTCGCGTGGTCGTCACCGGACGTGGCGACGATCCGCGAGTCGGGAGAAAACGCGATCGCGCCCGCGGAGGCCGTGTGCGCCATCCAGTGACGGTCGACGTCGCCCGACCGCGCGCGCCACGTCGTCGCGCTACCCGCGCCGTCGACCGCGGCGATGCGCTCACCGTCCGGCGACCACACGACGGCTTTCGCATCGTCGTCGAGACCGCGGAGTCGTCGCACGATGACGCCCGACGTCGCGTCGACGACCACGACCGATCGCTCGGGGCCGGTTGACGCAAGAAAACGGCCGTCCGGCGAAAGGACGAATCCGGTCGCCGCGCTCGTCGGTCGAGAAAACCGAACGCGCTCGGCTCGCTTCGCCGCATCGAGGATTCGAATCGTTCCGTCCGCGGCCGTTGCCCCGAGCGTGGAACCGTCGACGGAAAACGTCGTGAAAACGATCTCGGCGTTTCCTTCGCCGAAGTCCCACGCTTTCGTACGCGTCCCGAGATTCCACATCGAGATGTTCATCGAGCGGTTTCGATTGGCGGCGAACCACACACCCTCGGGCGACAGGGCGAAGCCTCCCCAGATCGAATCTGCGTTGCCGATCTCTTGGCCGTTCTCGACACCCCAGAATCGAACGGTGCCATCCCACGCGCCGCGCGACGCGACCCACTTCCCGTCCCGCGTGAATTCTACGGTGCGGATGAGACCTTCGTGCCCGCGTCGCGGGCGCCGCTCGACGCCCGACGGCACGTCGACGAGGCGAAGTCCGCCGTGCGCCGGGACAGCCAGTAACTTCCCGTCCGGCGAGAAGGCGACAGTCGTGGGAGCATCGTCGGCACCGTCGATCTCGAGCAAACTCGTCGCGGTGCCGATCTCGCGCACGGCAAGGCGGCTCTTCCAGACCGATCCGACGCGCGTCGACGAGACGACGGCCCGAAGCCGTCCGTCGGACGAGTCCGCGAGCGGCAATTCCGAGCGATCCTTTGGCAGGGCGACGGCGGGGGACGACGACCCGCCGTCGACGTCGATCGAGCGCACCGAGCCGTCGGGCCCGCCGACGTCGACGTGCTTCCAGTCCGGCGAGGGCAGCGTCCAGTAGATCGACGCGAGCCCGCTCTCGACGCGTCGCGATTCTCGCCCGGACTCGACGTCCACGAAGTGGATCGCGCCATCGGCGACCGTGCAGGCGAGCGTGCGCCCGGCGTCGACGAACCCGACGCAGAACGACGACTGCCAGCCCTCCGCGGATTTCCACGACAGCGGGATCCGCCGCACCTCGCGGCCGTTGGCGGCGTCCCACAGGGAAATCGTGCGGTCCTCGTTTCCGCCGGCGACGAGCGTGCCATCGGGCGAGAAGGCGACGGAACAGCGCAGCGCGCTCGTGCTCTTCATCGACGCGACGATCGCGCCCGTGTCGAGGTTCCAGATCCGCACCATCGGAACGCCCGTCGGGCGCCGGATGACATTCGTGGTTCCGCACACCATGGGGAGGTCGCGATCCTCGCCGACGAGTCGGGTGCCATCGGGCGAAAACGCGAGGGCGCCGACGCTTCCTTCGGAGTCCGGGAAATAGCGGACGAGGCGTGCGCTTTCGACATCCCAAACGCGAACCGAGTAGAGCGGGCTCGCGGTCGCGACGCGCTTCCAATCGGCGGAAAACGCGATCGCCATGGGCGTCCCGCGCTCGAAGAACGCGTTGCACCCGAGCCGACGGATCGCGCCCGGCGGGAGACCACTGCCCGCATCGTCCGACGCGACGAGCATCGCCGCGAGGATCAGCGCCGGCATCATCGTCGTCCCCGTGAGTCGTGACGCATCGTCATCGTTTGGCCCGAGGCACGGGCCACATCAAGATCGTGCCGTCGTCGCCGCCGGACGCGAGGGTTTCGCCGTCAGGAGAGAACGCCAGGCACTCGGCTCGCTCGTCGTGGCCGTGGAATTCGCCGAGCCGCTCGCCGGTGACGGCGTCCCAAATCGCAACCGATCGATCCCACGCTGCCGTCGCGAATCGCCGCGAGTCCGGCGAGAACGCGATCGCCACGATCGCCGCCGCGTGGGACACGCTCGTTCGCTCGAGCTCGCCCGTGCGCGCTCGCCACGTGCGCGTCAGTCCGTCCGAGTCCGCTGCGAGAATGCGCTCGCCGTCGGGTGACCACGCGATCGCGCTCGCCGCCTCGAGGAGGCCCGGGAGCCGCCGCACGCGCACGCCAGTCGTCGCGTCGACGATGGCGATCGTGAGATCCGGTCCCGGCATGGCGAGCAATTTACCGTCCGGCGAGAACGCGATCGCGTGACCCGCTTTCTCGGCGATCGACATCCGCGCTCGCTCGGTGCGATCGTCGAGGCTCCAGATCCGGATCGTGCCGTCGCGGCCCGACGAGGCGAGCGTGCGACCGTCTCGCGAGAAGACCGCCGCCGCCACGTCGGCGTCGTGCCCGACGAGCGGAGCGAACGCGACATCGCGGGCTCTCTCCACGACCCCGAGGAAGAAACCGTTCTTCTTGCCGATGGCAATGCGATCCTCGGTCGGCGAGAGAGCCAACGGCACCGGCCCCGCGTCCCGCATGGAAATCTCCTCGCCGTTCGCCGGGTCCCAGGTGAGGACCGTTCCGTCCGCCGCTGCCGACGTCAGCGTCGCGCCGTCTGCGGAGTAGACGAGAGACGTCACGACTCCCGTGTGGCCGCGCCGCGGGAGCCGCTCGTCGCCGCTCGGGACGTCGAACAAGCGAACTCGCGAGTCCGACGGCACCGCGAGGATCTTTCCGTCCGGCGACAACGCGACGTCGTGCGGACGTACATTGCGCACTTCGAAGAGTCGGTGAGCCGGGCTCCGTTGCCAGACCTCGACGCGGAATTGCAGACCCGAGACCGTGCCGATCGCGACGAGGGCGTCATCGCGAGAGAATTCGACGGGAAACCGCACGTTGGTCTCCGACGCGAGGAACGGCACGGTTTGCCCCGACGCCATGTCGATCGCATGAACGACGTCGTTGGGATCCGAAACGACGGCGAGCGTGCCGTCGTGCGAGAAGGCGCAGTCGTAGACGCGGTCCAGTCCCGCATCGACGACGCGCGATTCGGCGCCGCTGGCAACGTCCACGAAATGGACGGTGCGATCGCCCACCGAGCAAGCGAGCGTCCGTCCGTCGCCAAGGAACGCGACGTGGGTCGAGCCCTTCCAGGGGTGGGGAAGGCGCCGCACCTCGTCGCCCGTCGCGACGTCCCAAAGCGCCAGCTCGCCGCCGGACGACGCCCCGGCGAGAAGCTCGCCATCCGGTGAGAACGCGACGAACTCCGCATACGACGGCTTCGTGATCCACTTCCGGAGGCGGCGACCGGACGCGACATCCCAGAGGCGAATCGCCGGGTCCTCGCGAGGCGTCAGGTCCGGCGCGTTTCCGCACTGAAAGAGCTTCGGCCCGTCCGCCGCCGCGAGCAGTCTCCCATCCGGCGAAAACGCCAACGCTGCCGCCATGTTTCCGGGCCCAGCCAGGTGATGAACCAGCTCACCCGTCGTCGCATCCCAGACACGAACCTGCCCGATGCCGCCGGTCGCGACGAGCTTGCCGTCGGGCGAAAACGCGACCGACCACGGTCCGCCGCGCTCGAAAAACGGAGCCGCGCCGAGCCGTCGAACCGCGCCATTCGGGAGCGCCCGAGAATCGCTCGTTTCTCCCGTAAACGCGGCGATCGCCGCAGCGATCACCAACGGGTGCCACATCGTTCCACTCCGCGCCGATCCATGGGGATGCCGTGGAGTCTCGCCGCCACGGCGGAGGATTGCCAGCCCTTGCCCCGTAGCGTGGGCGGCGACTGGCGCATACAATGTCGCGCGGTTCAGGGGATCGACGTACCGCGCCGGATTCGGGATACGATCTGGCGCTGACCTCATGCGTGGGGACATCGATGTATCGCCTGTCGTCCAAGGTGATCTCTCCATCTACGGTAGCGCTCTGCGTCGCGCTCGCGATGGCGTGTGAATCGTCGTTCGCCAACACGGGCGGCACCGTGCGAATCAGCGTCGATTCCGCGGGCGCGCAAGGCAACGGGCGCAGCGGCGCGACGCTGGATCGACTCCTCATCTCGGCCGACGGCCGATTCGTCGTCTTCGACAGTGACGCGACGAACCTCGTCGCCGACGACACGAACGCGAGATCCGACGTCTTCGTTCGGGATCGGCTGACCAACGAAACGATCCGCATGAGCGTGGATGCATCCGGCGCGCAATCGAACGGCACGAGCGTCGAGCCGGTGATCTCGATCGACGACCGCTGGGTCGTCTTTCGGAGCTCCGCGTCGAACCTCGTCGCCGGAGACGCGAACGGCGTCGACGACGTCTTCGCGAAGGATCGCCAGACCGGTGCCGTTGTCCGGGTGAGCGTGAGCACCGCAGGAGTCGAGGCGAGCGATTCGAGCTTCGCTCCCGCGGTTTCGTCCGGCGGTCGCTACGTCGTCTACGAGAGCTTCGCGTCGAACCTCGTGGCGGGCGACACCAACAACACGCGCGACATCTTCCTCACCGATCGCGATGCCGATGCCGACGGAATCTACGACGAGCCGGGTGCCATCGCGACCGTGCGTCTCAGCATCAGCACGGCGAACGTGCAAGGCGACGACGAAAGTCGTAAGCCCTCGATCGTGCCGAATGGCCGGTACGTGGCGTACGAAAGCGACGCGACCAACCTCGTCCCCGGCGACACCAACAGCGCCACCGACATCTTCGTCCGGGATCGCATCGCCGGGACGACGACGCGCGTGAGCCTTACTGCCGGCGGCTTGCAGGCGAACGGTGCGAGCGTCGACCCCGTGATCTCGGGAACGGGCCGCTACGTGGTCTTCGCGAGCGACGCGACGAACCTCGTTTCGGGCGACACGAACGGCGCCCGCGACATCTTCGTCCGCGATCGCGACACCGACGCCGACGGGATCTTCGACGAGGCCGGCGCTTCGACGACGATTCGCGTGAGCGTGGATTCAGCGGGTGCGCAGGCCGGCGCGGCGAGCGACGATGCGAGCATCACCGGCGACGGTCGCTACGTGGTGTTCCGAAGCATCGCGACGAACCTCGTCGCCAACGACACGAACGGCCGCAGCGACGTCTTCATCCGCGACCTTCAAACCGGCACGACCACCCGCGTCAGCATCGATTCGTCGAGCTTCGAGGTAAACGGAAACAGCTACGATCCATCCACCTCCACCGACGGCCGATTGATTGCCTTCGCCAGCGTCGCGACGAACCTCGTCGGCGACGACACGAACGCCGTCTCCGACGTCTTCATGGTCGATCGACTCGACTCGACGCCGCCGACGATGGAGTGCCCGAGCGCGCAAACCGTCGAATGCGCGTCGAGCGCCGGCTCGGTCGTGACGTTTACGGTCACGGCGAGCGATTCGTGCGATCCGAGCCCGATCGTTTCCTGCGTCCCGGCGTCCGGGAGCACGTTTGCGCTCGGAACCGTAACCGTTCATTGCACGGCGACCGACGCGGCCGGCAACGTCGGAATGTGCGCGTTCGACGTCATGGTCGCCGACACGACGGCGCCGGCCCTCACGTGTCCCGGGTCGGTCGACGTTCCGTGCGCGGGCCCGAGCGGAGCGATCGCGACGTTCAACGTCACTGCCGCGGACGCGTGCGATCCGACGCCGACGGTTGCGTGCGTTCCCGCGTCAGGGAGTCTGTTCGCGGTGGGTCACACGACCGTCGTCTGCGGAGCGCAGGACGATTCGACCAACGCATCGACCTGCTCGTTCGGCGTGAACGTCCTCGACGTCACCGCGCCGACGCTGACGTGTCCGTCCTCGGTCGCCGTCGAGTGCGCGGACCCGACGGGTGCGGCCGCGACGTACAAGGTCACCGTCACCGACGACTGTGACATCGCGCCCTCGCTCGATTGCACGCCGCCATCCGGGAGCGCCTTTCCGATCGGCCGCACGCCGGTCGGCTGCACGGCGAGAGACGCGTCCGGCAACGTCGCGACGTGCGCCTTCGACGTCGTCATCGCCGATACGACGGCGCCGGCGATCGAATGCCCGGGAACGATCTCGACCGTCGGCATGCCGGGGAGCGGTGCGATCGTCGACTTCACCGTGACGGCGACCGACGCCTGCGATCCAAACCCGCGCGTGAACTGCATGCCGCCTTCCGGAAGCCTCTTCCCGGTTGGAGCGACTACCGTCGCGTGCACGGCCATCGACTCCGCGAACAACCTCTCGGGCTGTTCGTTCGAAGTCCGGGTCGGACGGGTCGCGGTGACGTCGATCCTCCCGAATCGCGGCGCCGAAACCGGCGCGGACGTCGTGACGCTGAACGGGTTCGGCTTCACGGATCTCGCCGACACGATGGTGACGTTCGGGGGTGCGGCCGCGCAGGTCACGGACGTGACGCCGGAACGCATTCGCGCGCAGACGCCGCCCGGAACGGGAGCGGTCGACGTGACGGTGACGAACTCCAACGGCAGCGTGACGGTCGTCGGAGGGTTCACCTACGTCGATCCGGGGATCGCGGTGCGCTACGGAAACGTGAACGTCGGCCGCGGCGACCGAGAAGACGTGCTCACGATCAACGGATCGATCGGCGACGCGAGCCGCGAGTTGAACGTGCCGGTGCGGACGGCGATCGAGGCCGACATGGCGACGCCCTCGAGCCGAACGGTGGCGAACTTCGCTCTCTATGCGTGGCTCGGCGCGCCGAACGCGAGCACGCTCAAGGTCCAGCCCTTCGGGATCGGCACGACGATTTTTCCGACGCCGCTCACGCGCGTCTGCACGCCGCAGCCGCGACGGATCTGGAACAATGCGGGACACCTCCCGCGACTCGGCGTCCCGAACTTCCCGTCGACGCCTGCGCCGTCCACGATCTTTCGCCGCAACCACGGCTTCAACAATCCCATCACGGCCTCCCTCCAAGGTGTGATTCGCGACAGCGGCTCCCAAAACGGGGGCGGCTTCAGCATCACGAACGCCATCGTTCTGCACGTCACGCCATAGCTTCTGGTAATGCGGTCCGCTCGGGCTCTGCGCGCCCGATTGCCTCCGCCCCGAGGGGTGCGTGTTCTGTGAACCCTCACGGCAGGCAATCCAATTTCGATCGGTGGGGTATCTGGCGCCATCCCGGACCGTATGGCGATCGCCGCGGCGTGCGTCCCCACTCGCGGTGATCGAGATCGAGAAGGAAAAGGAGGGTGTCATGTCGCCTCGAACGTTCGTTCGTCATCCAGGGTCAACGGCGGCCGGCGTCGCCGCGGCCTTGTCTCTCTTCGTCGCGACGGCTTCGGCTCAAATCACGTGGTCGCCTCTCAGCCCGGCGACGAGCCCGCCGGTGCGCCAGTCGCACTCGATGGCGTTCGATTCGACGCGCGGTCGAGTGGTCGTCTTCGGCGGCTTCGACGGGATGGGGGGCTATCTCAACGACACGTGGGAATGGGACGGGACCAACTGGATGCAGATGACTCCGGCGACGTCGCCGAGCGCGCGCTCGGGCGCCGCGATGGAATTCGATGCGGCGACGGGGCGCACGGTCCTGTTCGGGGGAGCCGACGGCGCGGGCTTGATGGCGGACACGTGGGACTGGGACGGAACGACCTGGACGCCGCACGCCCCCGCGTCGAGCCCGTCGGCGCGCGCATCTCACGCGATGGCGTACGACTCTGCGCGCCAGCAGATCCTCTTGTTCGGGGGCGGGGATGGAACGAACGTCCTTTCGGACACATGGGCTTGGAACGGATCGAATTGGCTTTCGCTGTCGCCGGCGACGACTCCGATGGCGAGAGGCGGCCACGCCATGGCGTACGATTCCGTCCGTGATCGCGTCGTCTTGGTCGGCGGCGTCGGGGTGTGCACGTTCACCTGTCCCTACTCGCACGAAACCTGGGAGTGGGACGGCACGGATTGGTCGCAGCTGAGCCCCGTCAATACTCCGTTCGCACGCGATCAATTCGGAATCGCCTACGACTCGCGCCGTGGGCAGACCGTGATCTTCGGCGGCAATTTCTGCGCGTCGTTCGGCTGCTTTTCGCGAGACGACACCTGGTCCTGGGACGGCACCGACTGGACGCAGTTGAGCCCCGCTCGGATGCCGACCTTGCGCTCGGGACACCGGATGGTCTACGACTCGGCGCACAACGAAACCGTGCTGTTCGGCGGGCTCGACAACTCCGGAACTCAGAACGACACGTGGGTAATCAGCGAGCCCGTGCGTCTCACGTCGGTCGCTCCGGCGGACGGTTCGGAGAACGGCGGTGACGCCGTCAGCATCTACGGGACGTCGTTCACGAACCGAGCCGACACGACCGTGACGATCGGCGGCGCCAACGCCGTGGTTCTCCTGGTCGAGCCCGGGAGGACGCTCGTGCGCACGCCCGCAGGGTCGGGGGTGGCGGACGTCACCCTGACGAACTCGACGGGGGTGTCCTCGCTTCGCGGCGCGTTCACGTACGTCGCTCCCGAGATCGCGGCGCGCTTCGGCGCCGTCAACGTCGGGCTCGGCGATCGCGAGAACCCGCTTCTGATCAATGGGAACACCGGCGACGTGAATCGGGTCGTGACGGTCCGCGTCGGAGATCCCATCGGAGCATTCGTGAATTCGCCGTCAACGACTCCGAGCGCGCGGTTCTGCGTCTACGCTTGGCTCGGGTCGCCGAACGCGGCGACGCGCACGATGCTTCCGCACCGTCTCGGCTCGATGGTGTTTCCGACGCCATTCGCCGGCACGACTCCGCAGCCGCGGACCCTCTTCAACAACCTCGGTCACACCGCCATCCTCGGTGTGCGGACGGCTCCATCGAGTCCGGCGCCGTCGGTCTTGTTCAATCGCCCGGGCGGCCTTGCCCGTTCTCTGACCGCGGCGTTTCAAGGCCTCATCGAGGACCCGGGCTCCATGATTCCCGAAGGTGTCAGCGTGACGAACGCCGTCGTCCTGCGCATCACTCCGTGAACAGAGCATTCACACGGGTTCGAGGCGAGGCTAGGATCGACGGGCATCTCCAACAAAGGGGTGCCATGGCTGCCACCGGATTTCTCGCCTCGAGCCCCATCCTCTCGCGCTCGCTCGTCCGCACGATTCTCGTCGCGGGCATGGCGTCGGCGCCTTTCGCGCACGCGCAGCTCGGCTGGTTCCAGCTCGACCCTGCCCCGCGACCTCCCGGACGCAACGGACACCAGATGGCCTTCGATTCGGCTCGCGGTCGCACCATTCTCTTCGGGGGCCGCGACGACCAAGGCAACGTCGTTCAGGACACGTGGGAGTGGGACGGTTCGGCGTGGTTTCCCCTGTTCACTGCCGTCGCGCCGAGCCCGCGGGAGTCGTTCGCGATGGTGTTCGACGCCGCTCGGAACCAAACGGTGCTTTTCGGAGGAATCGACGCGTTCGGACCGCTCGGAGACACTTGGGAATGGGACGGGCAGTTCTGGACCCTGCAGATGCCCGCATCGAGTCCGTCGCCGCGATCGGGTCACGCGATGGCGTACGACTCGGTACGCCAGCGCGTCGTGCTCTTCGGTGGGATGGATACGAGCGGCTTCACCGGCGACACGTGGGAATGGGACGGCACGAACTGGCTGCGACGAAGCCCGGCATCGAGTCCATCGCCGCGAGAGGATCACGCGATGGCGTTCGACTCGACGCGCGCTCGCACCGTGCTCTTCGGCGGCGAGGCGGGCTGCGTGATGTACACGTGCAACTGGATGAACGACACGTGGGAGTGGGACGGCTCGAACTGGGTGCAGGCGGCGACCCCAACGGCGCCGGGCGTCCGCTCGAAGGCCGCGGTGGCTTTCGACTCGTTGCATGGAAACGTGATCTTGTTCGGTGGCTTCTGGGTCCAGGGAGGGCCAGTCTTCCGCATTTTTTATCTTTCCGATACGTGGACGTGGAACGGCACGGCGTGGACGTTGCTGACTCCTGCGCGCAGTCCGTCGGCGCGCGCAAACATGCCGCTGGCTTTCGACGCGGCGAGCGGAGTCGGACTCCTCTTCGGCGGGACCGACGCGATGGCGAACACGCTCGCGGAGACGTGGACCCTGTCGTCGCCTTCCGACGTCACGGGACTCGCGCCGGCAAGCGGAACCGAATCGGGCGGCGATCGCGTGCAGCTCTTCGGCGCCCGGTTCACGTCCGTTGCGGATTCGTCGGTTACGTTTGGCGGCTCGCCCGGCGTTGTCGTCGACGTGGCGCCGGCGCGCATGATCGTCCGCACTCCTCCGGGAACGAGCACGGTCGACGTCACGATGGCGAACTCGTACGGCTCCACCACGATCACGAGCGGCTTCACGTACGTCAGCCCCGTGATCGCCGCACGACTGGGAAACGTGAACGCGGGAATCGGCGACCGCGAAAACCCGCTTCGCGTGAACGGAAACGTCGGCGACATCAACCGCGAGGCGACCGTGCAGGTGCATCACTCGATTTCGATCGACGTGAACCCGCCGTCGAGCCTGGCGTCGGCGCGCTTCGTCCTCTACGCGTGGCTGGTGGCGGCCGACGCGTCGACGCTCACTCCGCTGCCTCGCGGACTCGGCGCGATGATCTGTCCCACGCCGTTCGCTGGATCCGTCCCGCAGCCGCGCGCCGTGTGGAACAACTTCGGACATGCCGGAGTGCTCGGCGTGCCCAATCTTCCATCGAGCCCGGCGCCATCGATCGTGTTCACGCGCGCGACCGGCGCTCCGAGGCCGGCCATCGTTTCTCTGCAGGGCCTCATCCAGGACGACGGATCGCTCACGGCCGATCGGGTGAGCGTCACCAACGCCATCGTCTTGCGCATCGTTCCCTGACCGCATCGCGTCCCGAAGGAATGCTCGAGGAGGGTCGACATGTTCTCGAAGCTGGCGTATGCGTGCGGGGTCGCTCTCGCCGTTGGGTCGGGGTCGTCGGTGGCCGTGGGACAGGTCGAATGGGCGCCGCTTCACCCGCCGACGAGCCCCGCGGGCCGATCGCACGGAGCGATGGCGTACGACTCCGCGCGCTCGCGCATGGTCCTCTTCAGCGGATACCTCGCGCTCAGTGACACGTGGGAATGGGACGGTCTCGAGTGGCGGCGACTGTTCCCGCGCACGCGCCCACCCGAGCGTCTCACGAGCCAGATGGCCTACGACTCCGTTCGTGGCGAGTGCCTCGTCTTCGGCGGTCCCGATCAGGGCCCGGGTCCGCTGGCGGACACGTGGGTCTGGGACGGAACGAATTGGGCGCGACGTT
Organism: Planctomycetota bacterium; assembly: GCA_016178505.1. Lineage (GTDB taxonomy): Bacteria > Planctomycetota > JACOTG01 > JACOTG01 > JACOTG01 > JACOTG01. The sequence continues at coordinate 21,941 of JACOTG010000142.1, read as the reverse complement.
TTCCGCCGACGAGCCCGGGACCGCGGTGGGACGGCGCGTTGGCGTTCGACTCCGGCCGCGGGCGCGTCGTGATGTTCGGCGGATCGGATACGTCCGGATTCCTCGCGGAAACGTGGGAATGGGACGGCGCGACCTGGACGCAGCGGACACCACTCCACAGTCCGCCCGCGCGCGAGAACGGTCGGCTCGCTTACGACCTCGCTCGCGCACGAACGGTTCTGTTCGGGGGGAGCGGTGTGCTCGGCTTGCTCAACGACACCTGGGAGTGGAACGGGGACGACTGGGTGCACGTCTTCCCGCTGACGATTCCGCCGGCTCGTTCGCAGTTCGGCTTCGACTACGACGCGCAGAGACGGCGTTCGATCGCCGTCGGCGGGCTCACGACGAACGGCCTGCAGAACGACGCCTGGGAGTGGAACGGGGTCGACTGGTCGCCCATCGTGCCGACCCGCGCGCCGTCCGTGCGATTCGGAATGACGATGGCGTACGACTCCTCGTGCGGGCGAACCGTGCTGTTCGGCGGAGCCGACGAAGGACCCGTTGCTCTCTCCGACACGTGGGTGCTGAGCGTTCCGCCGACGGCGACGACGATCGTTCCGTCCGTTGGAGCCGAATCCGGCGGCGATCTCGTCGTGATCGACGGCGGGGCATTCACCGAGGCTTCGGACCTGACGGTCGCCTTCGGTGGCGCCGCGGCAACGGTGATCGACGTCGCGTGCGGGCGCGTCCGCGTGCTCGCGCCGCCCGGCAGCGGAGTGGTCGACGTCGCGATCTCGGATTCCCTCGGTCGCGTGGTGCTGACCGCCGGCTTCACGTACGTGCCCGACGCGATCGCCGCGCGATTCGGCAACGTGAATTCCGGGCGCGGCGATCGCGAGAACGTGCTCCTCGTGAACGGCAACGTGGGAGACGTAAGCCGCGAGCTCGAGGTTCGGGTCGGCCAGGCAATCGACGCGGCCGTTACGTCGCCGTCGAGCCGAGCCGAGTCGCAATTCGTGCTCTACGCGTGGACGAGTGCGCCCGACGCGACGACGCTTACGCGCCTTCCGCGGCAGCTCGGCGCGATGGTTTTCCCGCCGCCGTTCATTGCGGCAATCCCGCAGCCGCGCGCCGTCTGGAACAACGTCGGACGGTTCCGCCGCCTCGGTCCGCCGACCGCTCCATCGAGCCCGGCGCCGTCGCTCGTGTTTCGGCGGCCGCACGGCGCGCGAGCGCCCGGCGCCGTTGCGTTGCAGGGGCTGATCCAGGACGACGGCTCCCGTTCGAGCGACGGATTCAGTGTGACCAACGCCGTCGTCGTGAACGTCGTTCCGTGATCCCATTGCACGGCATGACTCGGAAGGACCCGTGACATCTCCGCTCTCGTCGTCGCGTGTCACCGCGCTGATCGTCTTCGCGCTCGCGACACCGAGCGCGGCTCAAGTCGAATGGGCGCGACTCCATCCGACGTCGAGCCCCGGCGGTCGAACCCAGAGCGCGATGGCGTACGACTCGGCTCGCTCGAGAGCCGTCTATTACAGCGGCTACGGCGCCACGTCGGAGACGTGGGAGTTCGACGGCGTCGCGTGGCAGCAGCGAGCGACGAGCGCCGTGCCGCCGCCGCGTCCCACGACCGAGCTCGCGTACGACTCGGCCCGAGGACGAACGATCTTGTTCGGCGGGCCGAGCCCCGACGGCGTCGGCTTCCACGACACGTGGGAGTGGGACGGAACCGACTGGCTGCTCCGGACCTCGCCGACGATTCCGACCGAGCGATGGGATTTTGCGCTCGCGTACGACTCGACGCGCTCGCGAACCGTGATGTTCGGCGGGTTCGGCGCGGCGGGATACCTCGACGAGACGCTGGAGTGGGACGGCGCGGACTGGATCGTTCGCACGCCGGCGCATCGTCCGCCCGCGCGGGCCAACCATCGACTCGCCTACGACGTAGCACGCGGCAGAACCGTGCTCTTCGGGGGCGCAGATCCCAATCAGGTGTTCGGTGACACGTGGGAGTGGACGGGCGACGACTGGATTCAACGCGCTCCGCCCGCGAGCCCGACGCCGCGCCTGTACCACGGCCTCGCGTACGACGTCGCGCGGGGACGCACCGTCCTCTTCGGCGGAGCGGACGCGAGCGGAATTCGAAACGACGCGTGGGCGTGGGACGGAGAGACCTGGTCGGCGATCGCGACGACGCGACGTCCGCCCGTGCGCTACTTGCAGCCGATGACGTACGACTCGACGTGCCGGCGCGTGCTGCTCTTCGGCGGCGCCGATTCGTCGACGCTCGGCCTCGTCGACACGTGGGTGCTCGGTCCGCCTCCTGGTGTGGCTTCCACGATGCCTGCGCTCGGCGCCGAGAGCGGGGGAGAGGTCGTCGACATACTCGGCGATCGGTTCACCGAATCCGCGGACACCACGGTCGCGTTCGGCGGCGCGCTCGGCGTCCTGCGAGACGTCGACTGCCGTCGCCTGCGAGTGGTCACTCCGCCCGGTTCGGGAATCGTCGACGTCACGGTGACCAATGCGCTCGGCACGACGACGCTCGTGCAGGGCTTCACGTTCGTCCCCGACGCGGTCGCGGCGCGATTCGGAAACGTGAACGCGGGCAGAGGAGCGCGCGAGAGCCCATTGCTCGTGAACGGAAACGTCGGCGACGTCGCGCGCGAGCTGACCGTTCGCGTCGGCCAGGGGATCGACGCGTACGTTGCGGCGCCCTCGAGCCGGACGGATGCTCGCTTCGTCGTGTATGCGTGGCTCGGCGCACCCGACGCGACCTCGCTGACGCCGTTGCCACGTGGTCTCGGGACGATGATCTTCCCGACGCCGTTCGCGGGGACGACGCCTCGTCCGGGCGCGATTTGGAACAACATCGGCCGATTCGCGAGGATCGGCGTCCCGACGGCCCCGTCGAGCCCCGCTCCGTCGCTCTTGTTCCGCCGACCCCGCGGCGCGCGCGCTCCCGCCGTCGTCGCCCTCCAAGGTCTGATTCAGGACAGCGGTTCACTTTCGACCGATGGATTCAGCATCACGAACGCCGTGGTGCTCCACATCGCACCGTAGCTCATCATTCGAACCAGGCTTTCCGATAGAGCACGCCCAGAGTGCGTGGCGATTGTCGATCGCCCACGCGCCCCTATCGGAGGCGGGCCATGGCGGTACGGTTCGACCTGTTTCGCTCCTCGTTCGCGTTCATCGAGGGCTTCCTCGTCGTTGCGTCGTGCGCCGCGGCGCGTGCAGCCGACGTCGACTGGGCGCTCCGGCAAACGGATCGTCCACCCGGGCGGATCAGCTCGGCGATGGTCTACGACTCCGTTCGTCACGTGACCGTTCACTTCGCCGGGAGTCCCGGCTACTGGCCCATTCCGACGTCCTCGGAAACCTGGGAATGGAACGGGAGGCGATGGCAGCGCTGTGCTCCCTCGCAGAGCCCGTCGGCGCGCCACGGCCACTCGCTCGCGTTCGACGAGGTTCGCGGGCGAGTCCTCCTCTTTGGCGGTGTCGACGACGCCGGCGCCGACCTCGACGACACTTGGGAATGGGACGGCACGAACTGGCAGGAGCGCCATCCCGACTCGAGCCCTCCCGGACGTGCGGGTCACGCGATGGTCTTCGACGCCGCGCGCGGGCGCATCGTGCTCTTCGGCGGTGAGTCGCGGACCGAACGACAGATGTCGGACACGTGGGAATGGGACGGCGAGAACTGGATCGAGCGTCATCCCGCGTCGGTTCCGCCGCCGCGCCGATCTCACTATCTCGCGTTCGATTCCGCGCGCCATCGAACGGTCCTGTACGGCGGGTTCTATCGAGACCTGCGCACGCGGTCCGACGTGTGGGAATGGGATGGCAACGACTGGACCGAGATGCACCCGACGACGTTGCCGTTCGTGTGGGACAGCTACGCGTTCGCTTTCGACGCCGGCCTGTCGCGCACCGTTCTCTTCGGTCGAGACGGAATCCCCTCGCGCGCGACGATCTGGCTTTGGGACGGACACGATTGGACGCCTTCAGCGACTCCCGGCCGCGAGCCGCGCGACTATGCCTTGATGGTTTACGATTCTGCGCGTCGTCGACTCGTCACGTACGGCGGTTCGGACATGCGCGGGGAATACCGGCAAGACACGTGGGAATGGGACGGCGCAACCTGGACGCTCGCGTCGCCGGATCCCTTGAAGAAGCGAACCGACACCGCGATCGCCTTCGATTCGGGGCGCGGACGAGCGGTCCTCTTCGGCGGCAACGTCCGCGATGCGTCGGAGCTTTCCGACACGTGGGAATGGGACGGAAGCAACTGGCAGCCACGGGAGCCCGTCACCAGCCCGCCCGCGCGATCCGGTCATGCGATGGCGTTCGATTCGGTCCGTCGGAAGACGGTCCTTTTCGGCGGCAAGTGGCAGAGGACGTCGGCGTCGCCCTGCGAAACGTGGGAGTGGGACGGCGACGTCTGGAGAGAATCGATCACCGAGCGCGGTCCGATCGACCGCGTCGGTCACTCGATGACGTTCGATTCGAGGCGGGGCCACGTCGTTCTCTTCGGCGGTTCTTCGCTGACCACGGGGCGACTCGGCGACACGTGGGAGTGGGACGGCGACGAGTGGCTGGAGCGGACGCCGGTAGCGAGTCCGTCGCCACGATGGAAGCCCGCGCTCGCCTACGACCCCGACCGCGGCGTTTCGGTTCTCTTCGGCGGCGCCGATGCCCGAGGACAACTCCTCGCGGACACTTGGGAATGGAACGGCACGAGCTGGCGACAGCGATATCCCGAGACGAGCCCATCCGCGCGGTTCGGACACTCGCTGGCCTACGACGCGCTCCACCGGCGCATGGTGCTGTTCGGCGGCGGGTCCGACGGCGACGACGTCGCGGACACGTGGGCATGGGACGGAAGCGAATGGACGCGCCTCGTCGCCAGCCGCAGCCCCGATCCGCGGGGCCAATGGGTGATGGCGTTCGACGACCGGTGCGGCGAGATGCTCGCGCTCGGCGGCATGACGCTGTCGTCGCAATCGACGTGGAGCCTCGGGGAGATCGGGACGTCGCTGTCGCTCGACACAATCGTCGGATCGGAGGAGGGCAACGACCTGGTCGCCATCGACGGCTTCGGATTCACCGATCCCGAAGACACGACGGTGGCGTTCGGAACGGCGACGGCGCACATCGTCGACGTGTCGTGTCGGCGAGTCCTCGTCCGGACGCCCCCCGGCACCGGTCAGGTCGACGTCGCGCTGCGGAACTCCTTCGGCAACGTGACCCACGAGTCCGCGTTCCGCTACGTCGCGCCGCACGTCGCCGCGCGATTCGGCAACGTCGGTGCGGCGGGCGACAGACGCGAAGACGTGCTCCTGGTCGACGGCAACGTGGGCGACCTCGAGCGCGATCTTACGGCGCGCGTGAGCGACCCCCTGTGGATCTACGTGACCCCGCCATCCGGGCTCGAAACAGCGCGCTTCGTTCTCTACGCGTGGGTCGGGGAGCCCGACGCGACTACGCTCACCGCGTTGCCTCGCGGGCTCGGCTCGATGATCTTCCCGACGCCGTTCGCCGGCGCCGTCCCCCAGCCGCGCCGGATCTGGAACAACGTCGGTCGATTCGCGCGCCTCGGACTGCCGACGTCGCCATCGAGCCCCGCGCCGTCGCTCGTCCTCGGGCGCTCGCGAGGTCCGCGAAATCCGGCCGCGCTCGCCTTCCAGGGCCTCGTCGAGAATCCGGCCTCGCTCGGCCCGGACGGTTTCAGCGTGACCAACGCCGTGGTCCTCCACGTCGTTCCGTGAGCCCGCCTCGCCCTCGAAAGACGATCGTCACGTAAGCCAGGACTTGCCTGGTTTGGCGGTCTGGGCTTAGAATCCCCGCGGATTTTCAAGGGGATGTGATCCTGCGCATTTGGCGCCGGTCCACTCCACGTCGTCTTTTCGATCTTCGGGGGTATGGCATGCTCACTCCGTCTTGCGTCCGCCGTCTCGCACTCGGGCTCCTGTCGATCCTCGCGATTTCCGCGACCGCTTTCGGCGGCACGACGACCATCGTCAGCATCGACTCGTCGAACGTCATCGGCAACGCGCGAAGCGGCATCTCGGACGACAGCGTCGCGATCTCCGGCGACGGGCGCTTCGTCGCGTTCGACAGCGACGCGACGAACCTCGTTGCAGGCGACACGAACGGTCGGTCCGATGTCTTCCTGCGCGACCGCCAGTCGGGAACGACCGTGCTCGTGAGCGTGACGTCGGGAGGCGTGCAAGGCAACGGCAACAGCGCTCGAGCCGCGATCTCGTCCGACGGTCGATACGTCGTGTTCCGGAGCTCGGCAACGAATCTCGTCGCGGGCGATACGAACGCCGTCGACGACATCTTCGTCCGAGACACGCAAGCCGCCACGACCGTGCGCGTGAGCCAAAGCTCGGCGGGCGTGCAGGGAAACGCGGCCAGCTCGACGTCGTCGATCTCGACGGACGGACGATTCATCGCGTTCGCGAGCCAGGCCTCGACCTTGATCACGGGCGACACCAACGGCGTTCGCGACGTCTTCCTCGTGGATCGCGACGCGGATGCGGACGGCATCTTCGACGAGCCCGGCGCAACCACGACCAGCCGGGTGAGCGTCGGGGCTGGCGGCGCCGAGGCGAATGCACAGAGTCGCGCGCCGGCACTTTCGAGCGATGGACGGTACGTCGTGTTCGACAGCGACGCGACGAACCTGGTGGCCGGCGACACGAACGCGGTTTCCGACGTCTTCATCTTCGATCGCGTGTCGAGCGCCACGACGCGAGTGAGCGTCGATTCGTCGGGCGTGCAATCGAACGGCGCCAGCAGCGAGCCGGTGATCTCGGGCAACGGGCGGTTCGTCATGTACCAGAGCGACGCCACGAACCTCGTCGCCGGCGACACGAACGGGGTCACCGACATCTTCGTTCACGACCGCAACGTCGCGGTGACCGCGCGAATCAGCGTGAGCTCGGGCGGGGCGCAAGCCAACGGGCCGAGCACCGACGCGGCGATCTCGCCGGGCGCGCGGTTCACCGCGTTCCGGAGCACCGCGACCAACCTCGTGACGGGTGACACCAACGGGCGCGCAGACGCCTTCGTCTACGATCGCCAAACGGCGACCACATCGCGCGTGAGCGTCGACTCCAATGGAATCCAGGGGAACGACGACAGCGGCGATCCGTCGGTTTCGAACAATGGTCAAGTGGCCGTCTTCTCCAGCGTGGCGACGAACATCGTGACGGGCGACTCGAACGCCGTCTCGGACGTCTTCGTTCACGATCTCGTCGATGTTTCTCCGCCGGTGATTCAATGTCCCTCGGCCGTGACGGCCGAGTGCTCGCAGCCGGGCGGCGGCACGGTGACCTTTTCCGTCACGGCGTTCGACGGCTGCGACCCAAATCCGACGGTCGTGTGCGTTCCGGCGTCCGGAAGCGTCTTCTCGTTCGGAACGACGACGGTGAACTGCACCGCCACCGACGTTTCGAACAACGTCGCGACGTGTTCGTTCGGCGTCACGATGGCGGACACCACGGCGCCGACGCTCGCGTGCCCGAGCGGCGTCACCGCCGAGTGCACTCGTCCGAGCGGGGCAGACGTATCGTTCTCCGTCACCGCGACCGACGTGTGTGACGGAGCGCCTTCGGTCTTTTGTGCGCCCTCGTCGGGAAGCGCGTTCGCGATGGGCCAGTCGACCGTGAGCTGCACGTCCACGGACGCGGCCGGCAACGTCTCCACGTGCTCGTTCGACGTCAACGTGGTCGACACGACCGCGCCGTCGGTTTCGTGTTCGTCGAACCTGACCGTGGAGTGCGAGGGACCGGCCGGGGCGGTGGCGTCGTTTGGCGCGTCGGCCACGGACGTCTGCGATCTCGCGCCGTCCGTCGGGTGCGTGCCGGCATCGGGCAGCACGTTCCCCCTCGGCACCACGAGCATCGTCTGCAGCTCGCAAGATGCGGCCGGAAACGTGGGATCCTGTTCGTTCTCCGTTCACGTCTTCGACACGGTTGCGCCGGCGATTCAATGTCCGAGTCCGTCGAGCGTCGAGTGCGCGACGCCGAGCGGCACGGCAGTGAAATTCGCCGCGACCGCATCCGATCTTTGCGACGTCGCGCCGGCGATCGCCTGCGTGCCCGCGTCTGGAAGCGTCTTTCCGCTCGGCACGACGAGCGTGTCCTGCACCGCGACCGACGTCTCGGGCAATGCGTCGGGCTGCTCGTTCGACGTCACCATCGTCGACACGACCGCACCGGCGATTCAGTGTCCGACCGACGTCACCGCCAACTGCCAGCAGTCGGGAGGCGCGATCATCACGTTCGATGCGACCGCGACCGACGCTTGCGATTCGGCGCCCGTGGTCGAGTGCGTGCCGGGGTCGGGGACGCTTTTCCCCATCGGCCTCACGCAAGTCGATTGCACGGCGACGGACGGATCGGGGAATTCGTCGAGTTGCTCGTTCAACGTGACGGTCGGCAACGTCACGCTCACGTCGGTGCTGCCCAACACGGGCACGGTGCTCGGCGGAGATCTCACGAACATCTTCGGCTGCGGATTCACGACCGCCGGGGACACGACCGTTCGCGTCGGCGGCGTCTCGGCTTCGATCGTTGACGTGACGTCGAGCCACATCCGTTTCCGAACGCCGGCCGGCTCGGGGACGGCCGACGTCGAGGTCACGAACTCGAACGGAACGGCCGTCCTGCCGGCCGCCTACACCTATGTCGACGCGACGCTCGCGGCGCGCTTCGGCAACGTGAACGTCGCGCGCGGCGATCGCGAGAACGTGCTCACGGTCAACGGAAGCACGGGCAACGCGTTCCGCGAGGTGTCGGCGCCCTTGCTTTCCCCGATATCCGCGGCGATGGCAACGCCATCGAGCCGCGTGACGGCCCGCTTTGCCGTCTACGCTTGGGCGCGCTTCCCGAATGGCGGAACGATGAGCGTGCAGCCGTCGGGGCTCGGAATCATGTGCCTGCCGACCCCGCTGAATCACCGCACTCCGCCTCAGCCGAACACCATCTGGAACAACATCGGGTTCCCGTTCGTGATCGGACAGCCGACCTTCCCGTCGTCGCCGGCGCCGACGACGTTTTTCAATTTCTCCCGCGGATTCGGCGTCTCGCACGTGATCACGTTCCAGGGGTTCATTCAGGACGACGGCTCGCAGATCCCACAGGGGTACAGCATCACGAACGCGGTGATCCTGCACGTGGGCCCGTAACAACGCTCAATCGTGCTCGGTTAGACGCTGTCGCGCGCGTCTTCGCGTTCGTCGGGTTGGTGAGCGAGCCCGAGGGTTTCGTCGAGCGCTCTTCGACTCTCTGCGACGCGACTCGCCTTTCGCCCGCCCGCTTCCGTCCCTGCGCGAAGCGGGTAGGATGGCCGCCTCGGGCTGGCAGTCGCCGTCGAAACAACTCGCAGGAGGTTGTCTCATGACGCTTCGTCGCGCTCGAAGTGTGGCCGCCGTGGTCGTCTCCGGATCGACGATCTTCGTTTGCTTCGGATGCGCGGCATCGGCCTCGACGTCACCGCCGAATGCATCGAGCCCGAATGCTCCCGACCTTCCGGAGCCCGGAAGCATCGAGGAGATTCGCCAATTCACGACGGATGCGAAGTACCTGCCCGCGAGCGTGAGCTACGTCCCCGACTCGTCGACGGTGCCGTCGCCGAAGAAAGTGCTCGGCCATCAGATCGGCGCACCCGGCGTGTTGTCGCGAACCGCGGACGTCGACCGCTATTTCCACGCACTCGATGCGGCAAGCGACCGCGTGAAGGTCTTCTCGCTCGGCAAAAGCGAGGAGGGACGCGAGATGATCCTCGCCGCGATTTCCGATGCGGCGACGCTCGCGGATCTCGACCGCTACCGCGATTACACCGCCGCGCTCGCCGACCCGCGCACGTGCGACCGCGCAAAGATGGAAGACGTCCTCTCGAAGGCCAAGGCGATCTACTACTTGAATGGCGGCCTGCACTCGCCGGAAACCGGAAGCCCCGAGATGCTCATGGAGCTCGCGTATCGTCTTGCCGTGAGCGAGCGCCCGGAGATCCAGCGCATCCGCGACAAGACGATCGTCCTTGTGAACCCGGTGAGCGAGCCCGACGGCCGCGACCGCGTCGTCGAATGGTACGACCGCTACGCGCGCGGCAAGAACCTCTCGTGGGACGACTATTCGGAGCTCGGCGACGTGCCCTATTGGGGCCACTATGCGTTCCACGACAACAACCGCGACGGCATTCAGGTCACGCTCGCGCTCACGAAGGCCGTGAACCAGATGTACTGGGATTACCACCCGACGGTCGTTCACGACCTCCACGAATCGATCCCGCTCCTCTACATCATGACGGGCCACGGTCCCTACAGCGAAGCGATCGATCCCGTCACGGTCGCCGAGTGGACGCAGTTCGCGTACCACGAGTCGAGCGCGCTCCAGGCCGACGGACTCCCGGGCGTGTGGACGTGGGGATTCTGGGACGGATGGTGGCCCGGCTATCTCTTCTCGATCGCGAACAATCACAACGGCATCGGCCGCTTCTACGAGACGTTCGGCAACTCTGCCGCCGACACCTTCGAGCGAAAGCTGAAAGACGCGAAGTACCTCGGCAAGAAGATCACCGACGCTCAGTGGTATCGCCCGTGGCCGCCGGACGAGAAAGTGACCTGGTCGCTCCGCAACAACACGAACTACATGGAAGCGGGCGTGCTCGAAGCGCTTTCGTATGCGTCGCTTCACGGCGAAGAGCTGCTGCGCGACTTCTGGATCAAGGGAACTCGCGCGGTCGAACGCGGCAAGAGCCAGAAGCCGTATGCGTGGGTCTTCCCGGCCGATCAGCGGGACCGGGGTCGCCTCGCATACCTCGTGAACCAGCTCTCGGTGCACCACGTCGAGGTTCATCGCGCGACGGCCGCGTTCACCGTTGCCGAGGGGACGTGGCCGGCGGGGACGTTCGTCGTGCGGATGGATCAGCCGTATCGCAACGCGGCGTTCAATTTCCTCACCGAGCAGAAGTTCCCGGCCGACGAACCGAACCCGCCGTACGACGACGTGGCGTGGACGATGCCGCTCCTCTACGGCGTCGAGGGAAAGCGCATCGACGACGTCAAGATGCTCGACGTCTCGGTCGATCGCGTGAGCGGCCCGATCGCATTCCCCGGGAAGGTGAGTGGTGACGGCCCGGTGTTCGCGCTTCGCGACACGGGCCAGGAATCGATCGCGCCAGCGCGGTTCGCGCTTCGCGACGTCACGGTCGAGGCCGCCGAGTCCGCGTTCGACGTCGGCGACGTCACGTACCCGGCCGGCAGCTGGATCGTCCGCGACGGGCGCGGCGTGCGCGAGCGGCTCGAGAAGGCAGCGGCCGAATTCGGTCTCGACTTCGAGTCGATCGGCGCCGCGCCGGAGGTCACGCGCCACTCGCTGGACCTGCCGCGACTCGGCGTCTACCACACGTGGATCGCGACGCAGGACTGCGGCTGGGTGCGGTACACGTTCGACCACGACGGCATCCCGTACACGCTCATCAACGACGACGACGTGAAGGCGGGCGGTCTTCGCGATCGATTCGACGTGATCCTGTTCCCCGAGACGTGGGGCGACCTCAAGGCGATCGTTCACGGCATCGACCCGAAGCACGGACCGATGGCGTACACGAAGACCGCCGAGTTCCCGAGCCACGGCGTGCCCGACGCGTCTGCCGACATCACCGGGGGGATGGGCTTCCTCGGGCTCGCGAACTTTCAGAAGTTCCTCGACGCGGGCGGGGTGCTCGTCGCGATCGCGAACGCGGGGACGCTGCCGGTCGAGGGCGGGCTCGTGCGCGGGATCTCGACGTTTCGTTCGCCAGAGGTCTTCACGCCGGGCTCGGAGGTGCGCGCGAAGTTCCGCCGCCCGGAGCATCCGATCGCGTACGGCTACGATGAGACGATCAGCATCTTCCGCGGCAACGGTCCGATCTTCACCGTCGACGAGAAGGATGAGGCGATGGTCGTCCTGCAATTCGGGACGAAGCCCGGCGACGACGAGACCGACGCGAAGGACGCGAAGCCGGCGAAAGACGAGCCCCTGTGTCTCTCGGGTCTCGTGAAGGGCGAGGGCGTGCTGCAGAGAAAGCCCGCGATCCTCGACGTGCCGGCGGGGAAAGGGCGCGTGATCCTCTTCGCGTTCGATCCGCTTCACCGCTATCTCAACCACTCGGACTTCCGCCTGGCGACGAACGCGATCCTCAACTGGAACGACCTGCCTCCGACGCCGAAGCGAAAGAGCGCAACGTCGACTTCGGCCGTCGGCGCGTCGGCGGGTCGAGGCGAGTAAGGTCGATCAGCGGTTCTTCAGCAGCGAGATCGAGAGGGTCGAGTTGCCGTTCGGTGCGATCGTCGCCTCGCCCGACCAAGGTTGGTAGCCCATGGAAAACGCCGTGAGCGAACAGGTCCCTGGGCGCACGCCGGTGATGCGGAACCGACCATCCGAGTCGGTCTGAACGAACTCGGAGAGGATGAGCGCACCGCCGGACGAATCACGGCCCTGGATGTTTGCGTGCTCGATAGGCGTTCCCGTTTCGGAATCGACGACGCGGCCAACCAATGTGCCGCCGGCGCCGAGCTGGATTTCGGTGCCGGTCACGTGCGACGCGGACTTCGAGACCTCGATCGGCCCCTTCGAGTCCTGGCCAAACCCTTCCTTGGCGGCCGTCACGCGATACTTCCCGGGCGCGAGGTGGCCGACGCGGAACTTGCCGTCGCGGTCGGTCGTGATGCCCTCGGGATTGCTGCCGCCGCCGCGTCTGAAGACCATGCGCGTTCCGCCGTCTGGGCCGTCTCCCTGGCTTTCCACGCGCACGACGGCGCCTTCGATTCCGCGGTGCGTCAGCATGTCGAGGACGACGCCTTCGATGGAGCCATTGGGAAGCGGCAGGTCCTTCTCGATGCGCCGGCCCGCAGTGACCGCGACCTTTTCGGAAACGATCTCGCGCGTCTCGGGCGGCACGCGCACGCCGAGCGCGAACGCGCCCGGATCGAGGCGATCGAAGTCGTATCGCCCATCGGAGTCGGTGCGCGCGAGCTTCGGCAGCCCGAACTGTCCGTCGAGGGTCAGCTCCACGCTCGCGCCTTCGACGGGGTTGTCGCCGTCGAGAACCCGGCCGGCGATCGCGCCGAGGTCGGCATCCGAGAAATCGACGTGGGCGGTCTGATTGGCGACGACCCTCGTTTCGATTCCCGGCGGCTTGATCCCAGGCGGTCCGCCGTCTCCGTCTCGCGTCGCCACCATGCTGACCGCCATGAACGTCGCACCGGATGATTCCGCCTCGCGCTGCACGAAGTAGGTGCCGGGCGCGAGGTTTCGAATCGCGTAGTGCCCGTCGTCTCCGGTCGTGGCCGACCGCGAGAAGCCCTTCACTGTGCGGACGCTGACGCGCGCGCCGACCGCGGGCGCTCGGTCGACGTCGCTGACCAATCCTTCGATTGCGCCGGCCGCGCCGAGCGTGATCGTGATCGGCCCCGCGTTCTCGCCGGCGACGACCTCGACTCCCGGCACGTCGCCGTTCGCGTGATCCGCCTGGCGCGCGCGCAGCCGATACTTGCCCGCGGGGAGATCTCGCAATTCGAACTTGCCGTCGTCGCCCGTCTTGGTCGTCGCCTGCGACGAGCCGAAGAGGTCGTCCATGTCGCGGCCCGCCGGTCCGCTCACGATCACGGCGACGTTGTCGGAGTCGATGTCGCCGAATCGGCTCTTGCCCGCGCGGCTCGCGGTGATCGTCGTGCCGGAAATCGGCTTGTTCGTTTCTTCTTCGACGACGATGCCGAGGATCGAGCCTCCGCGGACCAGCGAAAGCTGCGTCTCGGCGACGTCGGGTGCCGGCGTGACGACGATGGATTCGCTCGCGGCCTCGGCGAAACCGCTCGCCACCGCGTGGACCGAGTACGTCCCGGGGTCCAGTTCGGCGATCGTGAAGGTGCCGTCGGTCGAGCCCTCGACCGTCGCCTCGTGATCGTGTTGGCGTTCGACTCGGCCGATTCCCAAAATCAGCGTGCGCTCCGAGTCGCTGCGATCTGCCCACGCGACGAACGATGCAAGCGCGGCACCGGTATTCGCGTCGACGACGCGCCCGTGGATGCTGCCTTGGTGCACGAGCGAGATCACGACGTCGGTCGCCCCGCCGGCCGCGCTGGCCGAAGCGTCGGCAAACCCCGCGGCCTTGGCCAAGACTCTCCCGGCCATGGCGGGAACGTCACGGAGCTCGAAGTGCCCGCTGGCATCGGTCTCGACCGAATGCGCGTCGTCGCCGGGACCGATGCCGACGAACGTGTCGTTGTTGTATCGCACGCGCGCGGCGGCGATCGGTGCTCCGTCGGGACCGAAAACGTGTCCCGAGATCGAAAGCCCGCGTTGCAACACCACGCGCAGGTTGGAGACTTCTTGATCCGCCTTCACGCTGACGTCGTCGAGGGACCCCGGCGCGAAGCCGCTCGCCTCGACGTTGAGTCCGTAGGTTCCCCCAGCGAGTCCCCCGATTCGAAAATGGCCGGCGTCGTCCGTGACGCGCGGTGCCTCGTCGGCCGGGCGAGCCACACCGAAGCCCCAATTGCGGACCTCGGCGCCCGCGATCGCCGCCCCATCCGGATCGACGACGACGCCCGACAAGCGAGCGCCGGGTCGGAGCCGTCGGTCGCCGACGTCGGTCTTCTCGCCCGCGCGAATCGCGAGCGCGTCGACGGTGTCTCGAAGGAAGTCGCGTGCCTCGATGCGAATCGCAAGGCCGTCGGCAGCGGCCCGATCCCCGAATCGAAACCTCCCCGCATCGTCGGTCTTGACGCTCGCGATGGGCGTCGAGACTTCGTTCGGCTTCTCGTCATAGAGGCTGACGGTCGCGGCCGAAACGGGCGCGCCCGCGTCGTCGATGACGCGACCGACGAGCGATCCAGCGGGGGCGCTCGGGGACGTCGTCGTTGCGGGAACCTCGACGGCCGGCGCGGGCGATTCGGTTTTCGTCGAGATCGGAAGCGGCGCGGGCTTCTCGGCCGGCTTGCGCTCGGCGGCCGTCGATTCGGTTCGCGCCGCCGATGCGGGCCCCTCCGGCGCGTTGTCCGACTTGAAATAGAAGAGATAGATCACCAAGCCGATGGCCACGATGCCAACGAGGACAGCGAGCGTGCGCGAACGGGTCATCGACGATCCTCCGAACGTGTTGGGGGGGACGGCTCCCACTATCGAGGGCCTAGCTACGCCAATCGGCGCGGTCTGTTTGCCAGCTTCTGGTTATAGCCGATTCGCCAGGGCGGCTTCGACTGCGGCGACCGTCGGGTCGATCTCGATCGTTTGGCTGGATCGATCGATGCCCGGGGCGTGGAGCACGACGTCCGGGTCCTTGAGGACGTGGCCCGTGAGCACGCACACCACGTCGTCGCTCGGGCGAATCGTGCCGGCCGCGCGCAGCTTGCGGACTCCGGCGAGGCTGCACGCCGACGCCGGCTCGCAGCCGATGCCGGCCTCGTCGATCGCGCGCTTCGCTTCGAGAAGTTCGGCGTCCGTGACCTCGCCGACGACGCCGTGCGTCTCGGCGATCGCCGCGCGGGCCTTGTCCCAGCTCACGGGATCGCCGATGCGGATGGCGCTCGCGATCGTCTCGGCCTTCATGCGGTGGCGCGTGCGAAAGTCCTCGGCGAAGCCTCGCGAGAACGGGTTCGCGCCGCTCGCCTGGATCGCCGCGATGCGCGGCACGCGATCGATCCAGCCGCCTTCGAGCGCCTCGCGCAGCGCTTTCCCGAATGCGCTCGTGTTGCCGAGGTTTCCCGCCGGCAGCGCGATCCAGTCGGGCGCGCGCCAGCCGCGATCTTGCAGCAGCTCCCACACGATCGTTTTCTGTCCCTCGATGCGAAACGGGTTGATCGAGTTCAGCAGATAGATGTCGAGCTTCGCGCACGCCTTGTTCACGAGCCGCATCGCGGCGTCGAAGTCACCGCGCACGTTCAGGCAGAGGGCGCCATACGCGAGCGTCTGCGCGAGCTTGCCGAGCGAGATCTTGCCCGCGGGCACGAAGACGATCGCGCGCGTTCCGGCCTGCGCGGCGTACGCGGCGAGCGACGAGCTGGTGTTGCCCGTCGACGCGCACGCGACCGCGCGCTCGCCGAGCCGCACGGCCTGCGTCACGGCCACGGTCATGCCGCGGTCCTTGAACGAGCCGGTCGGGTTCTCGCCCTCGTGCTTGAATGCGAGCGGCTCGACGCCGGCGTACGCGGAGAGGCTCGGCCGCCGGTACAGCCGCGTCGCGCCCTCGGGATGCGAGACGATCGCGCTCGTCGGGACGTCGAGGACGGCCTCGCGAAATCGCCACACACCGCTTCGGTCGACGTCGTCACGGCTCGCGAGGCGGGCGTCGAACGTGCGCGTCGCGAGCTTGGCCGCGAATCCGGCCGGCCGCTCGAGCGAGAGAAGGGCGCCGCAGTCGCAGGTGTAGCGAACCTCGGTCGACGCGAACTGTGCGTGACACGCGATGCACTCGAGCCATTCGGCGGTCATTTCGCGTGCGCTCCTCTTCTGGCGATTCGGCCGACGTGTGCACGAGACGGCGCGGCTCGGCCGAGAGCCCGCCGCATCGCTGCCGCGCAGCGCCGCCCCACGGCTTCGCTCGGGTCGAGCGCGAACATCGTGGGCCCCGATCCGCTGATCGAGCAACCGAACGCGCCCGCCGCGAGCGCCGCCGCCTTGACCTCGGCGAACCGCGGAATCAGGCGAGCACGCGCCGGCTCGGCGAAGTGGTCGTCGAGCGCGCGGGAGAGAAGCGCGCCGTCCCCGGTCGCGAAGGCGTGCGCCAGCGCCAGCGTGTTCGCCATTTGCGGCACCCATACCTCGCGGCCCACGCGCTGGGGAAGGACTTTTCGCGCCGCCTTCGTCTCGATGCGCACGCCGGGCGTGAAGAGAACGACCCACCACTTCGCGTTCACGGGGAGCGCGACGACGTCGATCGGATCTAGAGAGCGCACGAGCGTGAGGCCGCCGAGGACGCACGCGGCGACATTGTCGAGGTGGCGCCCCGCGACCGCCGATTCGCCGGCGAAGGCGGCGTCGAGGA
Source organism: Planctomycetota bacterium (assembly GCA_016178505.1). Taxonomy (GTDB): domain Bacteria; phylum Planctomycetota; class JACOTG01; order JACOTG01; family JACOTG01; genus JACOTG01. The sequence goes on along the minus strand of JACOTG010000142.1, from coordinate 4,919 downwards.
TCGATGCGCGATCGTGTCGTTGTCCGGTCGCGAGTGCGGCGGCGAGCGCGCCGGCGACGGAACTTGCGGCGCTGCCGCCGAGGCCACCCGAGACGGGCAGGCCTTTTCGAATGCGCAACGTGAACGACCGCGGCTCGCCCGCGCGTTCGAACCATGCGCGCGCGGCGATCGCGGCCGCATTGCGCGCCGGATCGCGAGGCACGAGGTCCGCATCGCGCCCCGTGATCGATGCGATGCGAGTCGGCCCTTTCGTCAGCTCGAGCGAGACGACGTCGCCGAGGCCGGCGACGGCGAGCCCGAGCACGTCGAATCCGGGGGCCGACGTTGCCGATCGACGCGGGCGCGAAGACCGTCGCGCGGCCCTTAGGGCCCGCGCAGAAACAACTGCTACATTCGGCCGGCTGCGAAGGCCGCTGGACTTCGTCTCTCCTCCTCACCGTATCCCACCGTTGATACGCTTCGTCGTCGTTCCTCGCCAGCGGCCTTCTCGCTCGGCCTCGGTGTTTGACGCATTTGTTTCTGCGCGGGCCCTTACCCACGTCGCGCTCCGTTCCGCGACTCGGTGGGGTGGCGCGCCTCGCCCGTGGCGATCGCGACGAGATCGTTGAGCACGCCCGCGGCCGTGACCTCGACGCCCGCGCCCGGTCCCGTGACGACGAGCGGGTGCACGCGATAGCGTTGCGTCTGGAAGACGATCTGGTTGTCGGTGCCGCGAAGCCGTCCGATCGGCGTCGTCTCGGGCACCGCTTCGAGGCCGACGCGAATCGCGTTGCCGCGGATCCGCGCGACGTAGCGCAGCACTTTCTTCGCGCGCTTGGCCGTCTCCACGCGGCCCGCGAACTCGGCATCGAGCTTCTCGAGATTCATCATGAACCTCTCGGGATCGGCGTGCGAGAGCCGCTTCGGGAAGAGCGCTTCGACGTGAACGTCGTCGAGATCGAGCCGGCGGCCGAGCGTGCGCGCAAGGATCAGCGCCTTGCGCGCCACGTCCATGCCCGAGAGATCGTCGCGCGGGTCGGGCTCGGTGTATCCGAGCGTGTGTGCCTCGCGCACCGCGCGCGAAAACGCGACGCCCGCCTCGACCTCGGTGAGGATGTAGCCGATCGTGCCCGAGAGGCAGCCGGACACCGAGAGCACTTGATCGCCCGCCTCGCGAAGCTTCGCGAGCGTGTCGAGCACCGGCAGTCCCGCGCCGACGGTTGCTTCGTAGCGCACGGAGAGGCCGCGGCGGCGTGCAACCTCGAAGAGCGCGTCGAAGTCGCGCTGCGGAACGGCGAGCGGCTTCTTGTTCGCGAGCACGACGTGCGAGCCGCGATCGAGCGCTTCGAGGAGGAGCGGCAGCGTCTCCTCGGCCGTCAGGTCGACGAGCACGGGGCGATTCGAGGGCAGCGGCCACAGCCGCTCGCGCATTTCGCCGGCGATCGCGTCGAGGTCGAGCGTCCGCCGGCGCGAGAGGAGCCGACCGGTTCGTTCCTTTCGATCCGCTAGAGCAACGAGGGTGCGGCCCGCAAACCCTTTCTCGTCGACCTTCACTCCCGAACGATCGGCGACCGCGACGCATCGCAGCTCGAGGCCGAGGTCGCTGCGGAACCATCGGGATTGCGAGACGAGCTGGCGCGCGAGGGCGCGGCCAATCTGTCCGAATCCGAGGAGGGTGAGGGCGGCCTCGCGCCCCCGCGGCGTTGCGAGTGCCGAACGGCGATCGAGCTGGTACTCGCGGTGGAGAGCGGTGAGCGCGCGCGGCACGTCCTTGCCATGGATCGCGACGGTGATGTTCAGCTCGGACGAGCCTTGTGCGATCGCAACGACGTTGATCGATTCGCGAGCGAGCGCCCCAAACGTGCGCGACGCGATGCCGGGCGTGCCGCGCATCCCGAGCCCGACGACCGCGACCAGCGCCATGTCGCGCTCGGCTCGCACGACGTCGATCAGACGATGGCGCAGCTCGAACTCGAACGCGTCCGACAGCACTTGCACGGCGCGCGCGGCTTCGGCTTCCGGGAGGACGAAGCAGATGCTCGCTTCGCTCGACGACTGGCTGATCATCGCGACCGAGTGGCCGGCTGCGGCGAGTGCGCCGAACGTGCGCCCGGCGATGCCGGGCACGCCCATCATGCCGCCGCCCTCGATCGAGATGAGCGCTTGATGGGGGACCGCGGTGAGTGCCTTCACCGGGTACGAGCCGGCCTTCACGTCGGCCGCGATGCGCGTGCCCGGTTGCGTCGCGTCGAACGTGTTGCGGACGCGCAGCGGAATCGCGCGGTCGAGGAGCGGAATCATCGCGCGCGGGTGGAGGACCTTCGCGCCGTAGTAAGCTCGGCGAGCACGCGCGCGTCCGGCACGCTGCGCGGGTCGGCTGTCACGAGCCCGTCGACTCCCTTCCACAGGGTCACGCCGCGGGCGCCGATCGATCGCGCGAGAAGCGTCGCCGAGAAGTCGGACCCGCCGCGGCCGAGCGTCACGACCTCGCCGTCGGGGCCGGTGCCGATGAAGCCCGGCACGATCGGGACGATGCGGCGGTCGAGCAGCGGCCGCACGAGCTTTTTCGCGGCGGCCTCGCAACGCTGGAAGCTCGGCCAGAGGCTGCCGAGTCGGCGCTCGGTGAAGACGATCTCGGTCGCGTCGACGTACGCCGCGCGGATGCGCCGCTCGGCGAGGAACGTGACGAAGAGGAACGCGCTGAGCCGCTCGCCGCGGGCGACGATCGCGTCTTCCGTGCGCGCCGTCAGCTCGCGCAGCACGCGAACACTTTCGCAGACCGATTCCAGCTCGCGAGTCGATCGGAGGATCTCTTTGCGAAGGTCGCCGAGCCGCCGCCGCGAGAACGCGAGTTCGCGAACGACGTCGGCGTGGCGCGCGCGAAATTGCCGAGCCGCGTCGCGCACCCCCTTCGCATCGCCGCGCTTCGCCGCCGCGGCCGCCGAAAGGAGCAAGTCCGTGACGCCGCTCATTGCCGAGACGACCACCGCAACGTCCGGCGCGGCCTCCGCGACGTGGCCAACCGCGAGCCGAATCGCCTCGCTCGACCCCACCGACGTCCCGCCGAACTTGAAAACTTGCAGACTCATTCGTTCACTGTCTTCGGAACACCGCATCCGCCAAGTTGAGCCGAACTGACGCGTACGGAGCCTGGAACATTTTTTTCACTTAGCCGAGACGCCTCGTGCTTTCGTCGCCTTCTGCGTCGGCAACGAATCGACGCGCGTTCCGCTCGCACGCGCGCTTGGCCGTAACTGGGAAAAAGGTTCCAGGCTCCGTATGCGTCACTTGTGGGTTAGTCGAGGATGAAGGAGTCGTGGTGATCGGGGATTTCGACATCGAAGCCGCGATCGTGCTCGAGCCAGGAACCGAGAGTTGCGGCGGCCGACTCTTCGCCGTGCACGATGAAGGTCTTCCGCGGTGGCTTGGTGATCGCGGACGTCCAGCGGTGCAGGCCCTCGCGATCCGCGTGCGCCGAGAACGAGCTGAAATTGTGGAGCTTCGCCGAGACGCAAACGGTCTCGCCCAGCACGCGCACGCTATGCGCTCCATCGAGGATCCGTCGACCCAGCGACCCTTCGGCTTGGAATCCGACGAAGACCACGTGCGTGGAAGCTTTCCAGAGGTTGTGCTTCAAATGATGGAGCACGCGACCCGCTTCGCACATGCCGCTTGCCGCGACGACGATGCGCGGCTCGGTCACCAAGTCGACGCGCATCGAGTCGTCGCGCGTTTCGGCGAAGCGCAGGCCCGGGAAGTCGAGGACCTCGCCCTGCGTCGCGATGAGCTTCTGCGTCTCCTCGTCGAAGCACTCCGGGTGCGCGCGATACACCTCGGTGACGCGGCTCGCGAGCGGGCTGTCGAGATAGACGGAGTGCCGATCGAGCTGGTGCTTCGCGGCGAGCTTGTGGAAGTAGAAGAGCATCTCCTGCGTGCGGCCGAGCGCGAACGACGGGATCAGGATCATTCCTTTCGTCTTCGCGGTGTCGGCGAGCATCGCGACCATCTCGGGCTCGACGTTCGTCGGCGCCTCCTGCGAGCGGTCGCCGTACGTCGATTCCATCACGAGCCAGTCGGCCGCGGCCGGCACCTCGGGATCGCGGATGATCGCCTGGCCCCACTGGCCGATGTCTCCCGAGAAGACGAAGCGGCGCTCGCCTCCGTCCCACGGCAGCCGCAGCTCGACCGTCGCCGATCCGAGGATGTGTCCCGCGTCCGTGAAGCGCACCTTCACGCCGCCGCCGAGGTCGACGTCCGCGTGATAGTCGTGACCTTGGAAGAGCTGGAGACACGGCTCCACGTCTTCCGTCGTGTAGATCGGCTCGATGCCTTCGCGGCCCGCTCGGCGGAGGCGCTTCGATTTCCATCCCGCCTCGGTCTCCATGATGTGCGCCGCGTCGAGAATCATCGGCCGCGAGATGTCCTTCGTCGCGTGCGTGCAGTGGATCGGTCCGCGGAATCCCTCTTTGACGAGCTTCGGCAAGCGGCCCGCGTGATCCTGGTGCGCGTGGCTGAGGATCACGCGCTCGACGGACTTCGGCGAGAAGCCGAACGGCTGAGCGTTTCGCGCCTCGAGGTCGGCGCCGCCTTGGAAGGTGCCGCAGTCGAGGAGGATCTGCCGCCCTTCGTACTCGAGCAGGTGGCACGAGCCGGTCACGGTGCCCGCGGCCCCGTGGAACGAGATCTTCGCTTGGGGTGTCGCCATGGCGCCGGATTATCCACGCCGCGGCGTCAGCGTCGAGGTTTCTCGCGAGATGAGGCGATCGCGTGCTCGGCTGCGGCGACGGCGCGGTCGACGTCCGCGTCGCTCGTGCGCCAGTTGCAGACGCTCACGCGCATCGCGCGACGGCCGCGCCAGGTCGTCCCGCCGAAGAACGCTTCGCCCGACGCGACGATCGCGGCGATGACGTCGTCGGTGCGGCGATCGTGGTCGGCGTCGC
>JACOTG010000141.1 GCA_016178505.1 Planctomycetota bacterium | reverse complement strand
TACATTTCCGAACGGTGCGCGCTATGGCCGGTCCATCGACATCCGCCGAGCGGACTCTCGGCGACGTTTCGAAACACTGCGAGCGGTGGATCCGGACTTAGCAGGGAGAAATGTGAGTGATGGCTCGACCCGGGCCGATCGAGAGTCAACGAGCAGCGGTGAAGCGACCACTGCGTTCGATTCGATTGAAGACGCGCCTCTGGCTCGCGTTCACCGCGCTCCTCGTGAGCGCGGTCGTGCCGCTGAGCCTCCTCGGAGTCCTTCGCCTCTCGAATCGCCTGCAGTCCTACGCGCGCAGCGAGGCCCTCGCCCTCGCGAGCAACATCGCCAACCTCAGCGCGGGATCGCTGCTGAACTTCAACTACATCGATCTGAAACGGATCGCAGACGAGGCGACGCGCGACAACGTTCGATACGTCGTCGTCTTCGATCGCAAAGGAAACGCCGTGGGCGCGTCCCGCGGTTGGAACCCGTCCCACGATCCGAATCCGACGGCCGCCGCGCGCGCCGACGGCGCCGACGACGGCGGAGCGTCGGTCGTGGCCGTCTCGTACGAGAGTCCGCAATCGCAGCCGGAGCAAGTGCTCGACGTCGCGGTGCCCGTGGTGCTGGAGAATTCCGCGGCGCGCTGGGGAGCCGTCCGCGTCGGCTACTCGTTGGAGCCGATCCTCGCCGAGCTGCGATCGATGGTGATGATGGCGATCGTGATCTCGGCGGTCGTGCTCGTCCTCGGGACGATCGGGATCGCGCTCCTCGCGCGCCACATCTCGCGTCCACTCGAAGAGCTGCTCCAAGGCGCCGCCCGCATCGCCGACGGCGACTACAGCCTGAAGCTTCGCGTGCGTCGCGACGACGAAATCGGCGAGCTGGCTCGAGAGTTCAGCCGCATGGCCGTTCAAGTCCACCGCAAGCAGGGCGAGCTGGAGCACGCGAACAAGATGCTCGCAATCCAGGTCGACGAGATCACGCGCGAACAGTCGAAGCTCGCCGCGATCCTGCGAACGGTCATCGACGGCCTCATCGTGATCGACGGCGAGGGACGTTTGCTCCTCGCCAACCCGGCGGCCGAGTCCATTCTTCGTTTCGAAGCGCGCGCCGCGATCGGCCACACGGTCGAAAAGGTCATCTCGGACGATCAGCTCCTCACCGTTCTGCGCAAGACCGCGGAAACGGCGGACGGCGTCGAAGCGGACGTGAACGTCGCCCTGGCCGGTGGTGACGGGAAGGCGACGCGCATCATGCACACGCGGACGGCGGTCATGCGCGCGGAGACGAATCGCGTTCGCGGCGTCGTCGCGATCCTCCAAGACGTGACCAAACTGCGCCAGGCCGAGCGCGCCAAGAGCGAGTTCATCTCGAACGTCTCGCACGAGCTCCGAACGCCGATCTCGATCATGAAGGTCGGCATTGCAAACCTCCTCCGATACAAGGACATCGCCGAGGAGCAGCGACGAAAAGTCCTCGAGGCGCTCGGCCAAGAAAACGCGCGGCTGGAGGGGCTGATCTCGGACCTCCTCGACTTCGCGCGCATCGAATCGCGTTCGTTCACGCTGCGTCGATCCGAGTTCGACCTGCGTGAAATCGTGCACGACGTGGCCGAGAGCCTGCGCGCGCGCGCCGACGAAGCTCGACTTGCGATCGAGCTTCGCGTCCCGCAAGACCCGATACCGATGAATGCCGACAGGGGAAAGCTGCGGCAGGTCGTCACGAACCTCGTCGTCAACGCGATCCACTACACCCCCACCGCCGGCGGCAAGGTGAGCGTCTCCTGTGATCTCACCGAATCGGTGGAGTCGATCGCGTCGCCGAGCCATCCGAGGGGACGGGCTGCCGTGATCGAAGTGCGCGACACGGGCGTGGGAATGTCGGACGAGGTGTTGTCGCGCATCTTCGAACGCTTCTACCGCGGACATGCCACTCAACTGACCGTTCCGGGCACCGGGCTCGGCCTCGCGATCGTCAAGGAAATCGTCGAGGCGCACGACGGGGTCGTGCGCGTCGAGAGTCGCGTCAACGAGGGGAGCGTTTTTCGGGTGATCCTCCCCATGGGAACCGCAACGGACGTCACGTCGCCTGCAGTCGCATGATCCATGATCGAGAAGTCACCAGGGAAAGGACTCGCAGAGTGATGAACAAGATCCTCCTCGTCGAAGACGAGCCGAATCTCGCCTCCCAGATCGAGTTCTGCCTCATCCAAGAGGGCTTCGAGGTCACCCGCGCCGGAGACGGCGTGGAGGCGCTCGAGCGCATCGAGCAATCGCGCCCCGACCTCATCCTCTCGGACGTGATGATGCCGCGCATGGACGGCGTGTCGTTTTGCGAGTCGGTGCGGAAACGCCAAGAGTGGCGCGCGATCCCGTTCGTCTTCCTCACCGCAAAGGGGCAGAAGGAAGACAAGCTGCAGGGTTTCGACGCGGGTGCCGACGACTACCTCGCGAAGCCGTTCGAAGTGGAAGAGCTCCTGCTCGTGATTCGCGCGCGGCTCAAGCGAGTCGCCGAGATCACGGGCGAATCGGAGCGGCGCTTCTCGGCCCGCGTCGCCGAGTCGATCTCTCACGAGCTGCGAACGCCCCTCACGATCATCCAGGGACTCGTCTCGATCCTGCAGAGTCAGCCCGAGATCGACGTCGATACGCAGCGCGACTTGCTGCGAACCGTCCTCGACAACGGCAGCGTGCTCAACAAGCTGGTGGAAGACCTCTTGAACTTGAAGCGCACGGAGTCGGGCGAGCCGCTGCCGATGTGGGACGTCGACCTGCGCGACGTCCTGCTCTCCGTTTGTCGCAACTGGAGGGACGCCTGCCAGCGCAAGGGCGTCGCGTTCGGCGCCACGTTGCCGGCGAACTTGCCGACGGTGCGCGGCAACCGCGGCGCGCTCCTGCTCCTCTTCTCGAACCTGCTCGACAACGCGGTGAAGTTCACGTCGGAGGGTGGGCGGGTCGAGATCGGCGTGACCATTCAAAGCGATTCGGTCCACATCACGATTCGCGACACGGGCATCGGACTCTCCGACGCCGCGATCCGTCATGCCTTCGAGCCCTTCTTCCGCGAGGAGACGGCGGCTCACGAACTGCCGGGCGTCGGGCTCGGACTGTCGAACGCACACAAGCTCGCGGAAGCGCACGGCGGGACACTCACGATCAACAGCAAGAAGCATCAAGGCACGTCGGTGACCGTGCAATTGCCCGTAACGGGAACGCCGGCGTCGGGGGTGCAAGGGAACACCAGTGCGACTTGAAACCAAGCTTTCACTGATCATCGCCGCCGCGGGTGCCGTCGCGCTGCCACTCTCCGTGCTCGCCAGCGACGCGGTGCTCGAGAGCGGACCGTGGGTCGCGACGCGAGCCGGGGTGCTGCTCGTCTTGGCCGCGAGCCTCGTGCTCGCCCGGCGCGATGCCGGCGTCGAACGGCGCGCGATGGAACTTGCCGCCGCGGGTGCGGTTGCCCTTGGCGCCGGCGCGTTCGTCCACGTGGCGGCGTTCCCGCTCACGTACTCCGGCGCGCTGCTCGTCGTCGCGGGTGCCCTGGTCGCGATCGAGCGCTCCCCCGGACGCGCGGGCGGCAAGTCGGCAAGATCCATCCTCGATTCGCTCCCGGACCCGGCGTGCACCGTCGATGCAAGCGGCACCCTTCTCGCCGCGAACCCACTCGCCGAGCCGATCGTCGCGGACGAGAGCCTCCTCGACCAGATCCGCGGTCTCGCCGCACAAGCCTGCGCCGCCGAGAGTCTCGGCGCCAAGGCGGAGTTCGATCGCAAGGAGCCGCCGTTCGTCGCCCTGGCATCCGCACGCGCCTCCGCGGATCGGACGAGGGTCACGGTGCTCATGAGGGACGTCACTCGCGAGCGCGTGAGCGATCAACGTCGCCTCGATTTCCTGAGCAACGTTTCGCACGAGCTGCGAACGCCTCTGACGTCGATCCTTGGCTTCTCCCGCCTGTTCCAGGACGGCGATCTCGGCGCGCTCACCGAAGAGCAGCGAGACTGCATCAACCGCATCGTCACCCAAGGACAGTACCTGCTCGATCTCCTCAACAACCTCCTCGATCTATCGAGGCTCGAAGCGGGACGCGTGAAGCTAGAAACGGAGCCCGTCGACCTCGGCTCGATCGTCGGGGACGTCGTGTCGAACCTCGCGTCGCTTTCGGCAGCGCGCGGCGTCGACGTCCGCGTTCGAGTCCCGAACGGGCTGCCGAGCGCCGACGCCGACCGGCAGAAGATCGTCCAAGTCTTCATCAACCTCATCTCGAACGCGATCAAGTTCTGCGGCGAGGGCGGGACGATCGAAGTGTCGGCCAAGCTCGAGGGCTCGAAGATCCTGGCTTGCGTCAGCGACACCGGAATCGGCATCCCCGAAGAAGAGCAGGCGCGCCTGTTCGAGAAGTTCTATCAGGGTCGCGCGGGGCGAACCGGTCCGGTCAAGGGCACGGGACTCGGGCTTGCGATCGTGCGCGAGATCATCCGACTCCACGGCGGTCGCATCTGGGTGCAAAGCTCGATCGGCCACGGCACACAGTTCTTCTTCACGTTGCCTTGCTCTAGCGCTTCCGCGTCCGCGCCGACGACGGCGCCACGAGCCGCGCCGGCTCCGAGCCGCGTCGTGCACGCGTTGTCCGCGATCGAAGCAAAGCACACGATCCTCGTTGCGGACGATCGCCCGGAAATCCTCCTCCTCCTGCGAATGAAGCTCGGCAAGGTTTTCCGCGTGGTCGAAGCCCGAAACGGTCTCGAAGCCGTGGAAGCGGCGGAGCACAACCAACCCGACTTGATCTTGATGGACATCATGATGCCGGTCCTCGACGGGACCGAGGCCACGCAGCGAATCAAAGCAAGCCCGTCGACGCGACACATACCGGTCTACGCGCTCACGGCGAAGCCGACGCGATCGGACCACGAACGCCTGCTCGAGATCGGATTCGCCGGGGTCTTCACGAAGCCCTTCGATCCGCAAAAGCTGCTGGACGACGTCCAGCGCCTCGTCGAGAAGGGACCGAACCGGCCGCCGCCGGCCGCGGTGTAGGCAGGCGCCTCACTCCTTCGTCAGCAGGTACTCCCGCTTGCTGACGACCCATCCCGCAAGCGCGCCGAACACGAGCGTGAAGCCGAGTAGCCACACGATTGCTGCGGTCGGCGTCGGCTGCACGGTGAGCCGCAGGACGTCGCGTTCGATGTCGCGAACGAGGCGGCTCACGTCCGCGAACGGGAGGAGGAGCGCGCGAAGGTAGTGGAACGGCGCGAGCTGCTGCACGGAAGCGGGAATCCAGGCGAGGAATTTCTCGAGGCCGAAGATGATGACGAGCCCAGGAATGAGCGGCCGGCGGAGAACGGTGCCGAGAAACACGAAGAGCGCGCAATACGGCAGCGTCGCGAGGCACAGGATGCCGAGGAGCTGAAGCACGAGCATGGGATGCTTCTGAAAATCCGAAGGGAGCGACTTCGATCCGATGACGATGGCCGTGATCGCGAACGAGATCGCGATCAACGCGACGCTCACGAGCCACATGCCGATCCCCTTTCCGACCACGACCGCCGACTTTCGAACCGGTCGCGTGAAGAGGTACGTGAGCGTCTTGTCGTCCCACTCCTCCGACACGACGGACGTCCCGAAGAGCAGGCAGACGAACGGAACGAGCACCTGCGCATAGGCCATCAGCGACAAGTTCACGATCATCTCGTCCGACGACGCGAGGGCGCGCGGCACGTTCGGAATGAGGTAACGCAAAGCGATCGCCAGGACGACGGGCGCCGCGAGGAACAGCGAGACGAACAGCGCTCGTTTTCCCTGAAACGCGAGGCGGAGGCCGAGCGTGACCAGCACGCGCAGGCTTCGTCCCCAGGAGAGCGGGCCCGTGCCCGACGCCGCGAGAGTCGTCGCCATCACTTCACCAAGTAACTGAAAACGGCCTGAAGGTTGTCATCGAGAGACGTGAGGCGTTGCACGCGGATCCCTTCGGCGAGGACCAGATCCGCGACGCGACCGTAGAACGAGTCGGGCTTCGCCGTCTCGACGACGATCGATCCCGGCTCGCGGCCGAACGCCACCGAGATCACGTCGTCCCCCGCGAGGAGCGCGGCGCCGAGCCGACGCGGATCCGAGCAGTGGATCGACACGTGGTGCGGGTGCTCGTCGATCAGCTCGCGGATCTGCGTGATGTCGCCGCTGGCGAGGAGGCGCCCATGATGGATGATCACGATCGATCGAGTGACCGCTTCGACCTCGTGGAGGATGTGGCTCGAGACGATCACCGTGCGCCCGCCCGAGGCAACCGTTCGAATCAGCTCGAGCACCTCGCGCCGACCGACCGGGTCGAGTCCGGCGAGCGGTTCGTCGAGGACGAGCAGCTCCGGGTCGTGCACCAACGCTTGCGCGAGCTTCGTGCGCTGCCGCATACCCTTGCTGTATCCGCCGATCTTGCGACCCCACGCGTCGGGCGCGAGCTTCACGGCGTCGAGCGCGCGCTCGGCTTTCTCGCGAGCCTCCCGCCGCGGAATGCCCGAGAGCATCGCGAGCGTGCGCACGAACTCGAGGCCCGACATCGTCTCGTAGAACGCGTCCTGATCGGGGCAGAAGCCGATGCGGCGGAAGAGCCCTTGGTTGCTCCACACGGGCTCGCCGAAGACGCGCACCTCGCCTTGGCTTGATTGGAGCTGGCCCGTGATCAAGCGCATGAGCGTCGACTTGCCGGCGCCATTCGGACCGAGGAGCCCCGTGATGCCGGGGCCGAATTCCAGGCTCACGTCGTTGATGCCGATGACGTCGCCGTACCAGCGCGACGCGCTCTTCACCTCGATGACGGCGCTCAACTCACGATCTCCACGGGGCGGATGCGCCGCCATAGCACTGCAAACGAAACGATCGTGATGCCGACGAGGACCGCGAGCGAGACGCCCCAAGGGAAGTCGAACTGCGGCTTGTCGAGGAGGATCTGCGTGCAGAGCTGTTGCGCGTTCGCAATGTAAGAGACCGCCCAGAACTGCTTCGTGCCCGTGACTCCGTGGAGGATTTCGCCGGCGGCGGCCGTGAGCATGATCGTGCCGAAGAATGTGAGTCCCGCAAATCGCGCGCTCTTCACGAACGACGAGATGGCGAGGATCGCCGCAGCCGACGGCACGGTGATGATCAGAGAGCACGCCACGATCCCGAGGAAGAGGTCGTACGATTCGGCTAGATAGGAAATCTCGCCCTTCATCGTCACGTGGAAGACGTAGAGCAGCACGCCTTCGACGAGCGTGACGAACAGCCCGAAGGTGAGAACGATTCCGAGCTTTCCAAAGATGTAGTCGCGCTTGGTGATCGGGCGCGAGAAGTAGATCTCGAGCGCGTTCGTTCGCCGGTCGTTCGCGATGAGTCCCGCGCCGACGAACAGCACGATCATCGGAACGATGAATCCGGCGTGGAACTGGAAGAAGAACAGCCAGAACCGCTCGCCGTTGATGACGAGGACGTCCCGAGCCGTCGCCGCGATTCGTTGGTCCAGGGTGTTGCCGGCCTGCTCCGCAGTCCCGCGCAGATAGATCGTGACGAGCAACACGAGGAACGGGATCGAAGCCAGCAGTACGACGACCCAGGTCCATTTCTTCTTCATCGCGAGTCGGACGCCGGCCTTGGTGATCGTCCAGAACCGATGCGTCGGCGGCGCGAGCGTCCCCTCGAACGCGCGAAAGCCTTGATCGAAGATCGGCATCAGGCTTCCTCCAGCGCTTTCATGAAGACGTCCTCGAGCGAGAGCGTCTCGGGAATCAAGTGGCGGATCTGGACTCCCGACTCGCGCGCGGTGCGGAACAAGAGGTCCGAGCCATCGCCGTTTCGAAGAACGACGCGATGCGCGCCCTCGCTCGTGGTCGCCGCCGTCACCGCGTGGCCGAGCCCGACCAGGCGCGCGAGAAACGGCGCCGCGTCGCCCTTCACGCGCACGACGAACGCGTCGCCCGCGCCCGCCTTCAGCCGCGCGATGTCGTCGTCGGCGAGCACCTTGCCCCGCGAGAGAACGACCACGTGCTTGCAGACGGTCTCGACGTCAGGCAGGAGATGCGACGACAGGATCACGTGGATCCCCTTGTTCGTCGCGATGTCCTTGACGAGCGCGAGCATCTCGTCGCGTCCCTTCGGGTCCATGCCGTTCGTCGGCTCGTCGAGGAGCACGATCTTCGGCCCGTGCACGAGCGCTTGCGCGAGCTTGATGCGCTGCTTCATTCCGGTCGAGTACGTGTCGACGTTGCGGTAGCGCGCTTCCTCGAGCCCGACGTAGAAGAGCGCTTCGTGAGCGCGCGAGAACGCGTCCGTGCGGCGCATGCCCGTCAGCTCGCCGGCGTACGCGACGAAGTTGACCGCGTTCATCCCCGCGATGTGGCAGTCGCGCTCCGGCATGTACCCGATCAGCTGCCGGATGCGACGCGGATCGCGGCGGGCATCGAGCCCGAGCACCGACGCCGATCCGCGCGACGGAGCCACGAGGCCGAGCAGGGTCTTGATGAGCGTCGTCTTGCCGGCGCCGTTCGGACCGAGGAGACCGACCGCGCCGCCCGCGACGCGAAGCGTGAGCCCCGCGAGCGCCTGGACCTTGCCGAAGCGCACCTCGAGATCGCGAAGCTCGATGATCGGATCGCCGCTCGCGGGTGCGACGACGGCGGTGGCTCCTACGTCCGTGATGGAAAGGCCCTCCCTTTCGCACGTCGAATCGCGCCGGACGTTATCACGACGTCTTTCGAACGGTCAACGCAGCGAGCCGGCGGATTCGCAGATGGCGCGCGCCGATTCCGAGAAGAATCACCGCCGTCGCGAGTGAGAGCCCGATGCCGAGCCGGAGCGATCGGGGCGCATAGCGGAGCGTCACCTCGTGGCGGCCCGCCGGAAGCGCGACGCCGCGGAACGCGACGTCCGCGACGATCACCGGCGCCGGCTTGCCGTCGCACTCGGCGCGAACCCCCGGATCGAACGTCTCGGTGACGACGAGCAGCGACGGCCCCGGCGCTTCGGTCTCGACGACGAGGCGCTCGGGCTCGCGCGCGCGAATCGTTGCCGTGCCCGCCGCCGCCGGTTCGGGATCGAGGCGCACCTCGACGACAGCCGTCTTTCGAAAATCAAAGCCCGGATCGACGAGGCGATCGAGCGCGGCCTCGGGCGACGCCGCGACCTCGGCCGCGCCAAGCAGGAACGCGCGCGGCATCGCACTCGAGTTCTCGAAGACGCGCACCGTGTCCTCGTGGACGAGTCGGAAGCGCGGCTCACGGAGGCCCGACGCGCCGTCGTCGTCGGCCGCCGCCATCACGAATCGCACGCCGAGGAGGTCGAGGAGCGGCGACGAGACGTCGCGGAGCAGGAACTCGTGCGCGAGGCCGCGCGTCTTCGTTCGGAAGAACTGGTCGGGAGGGAGATCCGACTTCGACCATTCGTCGCGCAGACGGCGGATGCGGGTACGGTCGAGCGGCCGCGGAAGCTTCTGCAGCAGGGCCTCGTCCCCGGTCAGGAAGAACTGCGTGGCCACGCGCTCGAGCTCTTCGGACAGTCGATGGCGCGCGGGATCCGCGAGCACGGGATCGGTGCGACGCAGGAGGAGGTCCTGTCGCCACGGCGTCATCGCGTCGTCGCCGCGAACGTCTTCGAGGCGATACGCGGTCGCGAGATTCGGCGCCAACGTGCGGTCGAGTGCAGCGATCCGCCACGGTTCGAGCGGGCTCGCCTTCGCGCGAAGGAACGCGAGGCTTTCGACTTCGGGAAATCGCTGTGAGGCCTCGAGTCCCGGATGCATCGGCCACTCGAACGCGACGAGGTCCGCGGCCGTGAGGGCGATCGCGAGCGCCGCGATCCAGCGAGCCCGCGCGAGCGGCGCGAACGCGAGGCCGATCGTCGCCACGACCAGGGCGCCGAGGATGGCGGCCTGCGGCGCGAGCCGGTCGACGCTCGACAGCTCGCGCAGGACCTCGCGGTTTGCGAGCACGCCGACGACGGCGATGACGGCGATGACGAACGCGCCCGCGACGAGCGTCCGCCGAATGCGTCGGCGCACGCCCTCGTCGCCGGACAACAAGGCATCGAGACCGAACCCCGAAAGCAGCACCAGGCAGAAGCCGACGATCATCGTGAACCGCGAGTTCGCCGCGATGGACAAGAGCGGCACGAGCCGGACGACCTCGTGCACGCCCGGGAAGCGCAGCGCCACGAGCAGGAACGCCACGGCGCTCGCGCCGAGGAACGCGACGTCGCGGCGCCTTCGCCCTGCCGCGATCGCGCTCACGGCGAACAAGAGGGTCGGCACGCCGACGTACAGGATCAGCTCGCGGTACGCGATGCCGCTGCGGTAATCGCCGTGCGCGGGATTGCCGAACACGTTCGGCAGGAAGAAGCTGAGGCAGCGCCAGCCGATCGCCGTCCCGATCGCGGCGTGAGGCGCCGAAGCGTTGCGATCGCGCCACGCGGCGCTCTCCCGCAAGTAATCGAGGAACGGCAGCACTTGCACGGCGGCGAGGAGAACGCCGGCGACGCCGGCCGCGACGAAGAGCGTCGATGCCCGTGCGATCGCACGCGTTCGGCCCCCGTCGCGCGGCAGCGTGAGCGCGCGAAACGCAAACCACACCGTCGTGAACACGGTGGAGTGGACCACGGTCTCCGGATGTCCGCCGAAGTGCTGCAACCCGAAGACGAGCGCAAGCGCCGCCGCAGCCGCGAGCGACGCCTCCGCCGCCAGCACGTCGGCGGCGAGCACGGCCGCGGGCAGGAGCACTCCGACGTTCGATGGGGTGCATGGCAACCAAAGGTGAAGCCACGGAAAGAGCGAGAATGCGACGCCCGCGAGTGCGGATGGAGCGAACCCGAGACCGAGCCGTCGGGCGAGGAGTGCCGTGAACCAGCCCGCCGCGACGAGCTTCAGGATCGCGATCGGCAGGTTCGCACGACCGCGCGGAAAGACCACGTGCAGGAGCTGCGGCGGATAGAACGTGGCGGATTGCGAGTCTCCGAGAAGCGGCACGCCCGCGAACTGGTACGGGTTCCACAGCGGCAGCTCGCCGCCCACGACGCGGTGCGCCACCTCGTCGGACCACGGCTCGTTTTGGAAGACGGCGTCGCCGAACATGGGATTCGGCGTGCCGGCGGTCGCGAGCGCGGCGCTTCCCTCGAAGGGCGCATGCGTCCGAACGAGTGCGGCCCCCGACAGAATGCGCCCGCGAAGGAGGTGCGGCGCGAACGCGACGAGCTGCACCACGAGGACGACGAGGAGGAGCCGGAGCGGCTCGCCGCGAAAGAACGAGCGCGAGGAGGTTGCTGGCGACGTCCGCATGGTCGGCGCGCGGAAGATAGGCGGATCGTCCTCTCGAGTCAACCGCGGTGCGCCGCCGCCGCGCTCGTCCTCGCGGATTCTTCGAGGCGGCTCACGTTTTCCACGGGCGCGATGACAACCGCATGATCCCCGCCGCGTAGCCGCACCTCGTGCCCCGGATTCACGAGGGTCGTGCCGTCGACGTCGTGAAGGAGAACGACGTTCACGGCGAACGTCTCTTGCACGTCGCCGATCGTCCGGCCCACGAGCGACGACGGCGCCACGAGCGCGAGATCGGCGACGTGCAGCTTCTTCCCGCCGAGCTGGAACGACTGATAGATGCGACGGTCCGTCGCGTGAGCGATGAACGCCGCGGCGGCGCTCGACGCGGTCGAGATCGTGATCATGTCGAAGGCCTTGCCGAAGCGCGCGGCGAGCGTATCGTCGAAGAGCCGCAGCACGACGCGCACTCCAGGCTGAATCTCGCGCGCGGTGAGCGCCGCGTCGATGTTCGCGAGGTCGTCGTCGGTCGCGAGGATCACCGTGCGCGCGTGCGCCACGTTCGCGTCCTCGAGCGTGCGCTTCGATCGCGCCTCACCCACGATGATCGGAACGCCGCGACCCGTCATCTCGGCGACGAGCATGCTCGAGCCGTCCTTTTCGATCGCGACGACGTCTTGGCCGAGCGCGAGCAGCTCCTCGAGGATTCGGTAGCCGACCTTTCCCACTCCGCAAACGACCACGTGGTCGCGCAGCGACAGTGCGTTCATGCGGTGCCACTCCGGAAGCTTCTGCTTCGACGTGAAGACGAAATATCCGAGCCGCGTCACGGAGTCCGCGATCGCGCCCATGCCGATGATCGGTACCAAGAACCAGAGGAGCTGTTCGGGGAAGTTCGTCGGCCAGCTGCGACCCGGGGGCTGGAAGAAGGCGAGCGAGCAGGCGTCCCAGATCCCCTTGACCAGTCCCTTGGCTTCGGGATCGCTGCGCGAGAAGCAATAGCCGACGGACAGGACGAGCGCAGCGAAGACGATCGCGGCAAAGCGGAATTCGCGTGCGAGAAAGAGAGCAAACCGAACCCAAGCCCCGAACTTGAGCCGCTGTCGTCGCATCGACCGATTGCCTCCCCACAGATTGGCCGGGAGTATACGCGATCTCCTTTGCTGCGCGCCTCACCGCCACGTCCCGTTCGCGCCACCGGCGCCCGCCTCCCGTCCAATGGGGTCAGACCCCAATAGCCGGATGTTGTTGTCGCGCGTCGGACACCGTGGGTGGCGGTGCGTTTTTTTCTGCAACCTCCGGAGGGCGCGAGCGACTGTCTTACCGAATCGGGATCTGGAGGAGCGGGCCGCGATGGTGCCTCTCTCCGTGTGAACCAACCCACCAGCTCTCGTCCGCGCTCGCGACGCAGGGGCGCGGACCCACCCGAATGCACGAGGTTCGCGCGGCCCGCTCCTGCAGGTCTCGGTTGCGGCGGAAACTCGCCGTCGCCATTTCGAATGGCGTCGCTGGAATGTGCGAAGGAGCGGCTTCGCGTTCGATCCGCGATATGATGCCGCGCCTGTGAGCGACACCGGATCCTCGCCGTGGGCGCTGCGCCCGATCCTATTCCTCTCGGGCGCGGCCGCGCTCGTGTACGAAGTCACGTTTCTCCGGCTGCTCTCGCCCTGCTTCGGCGGCGACGCTCGCGCGGTCGCGGCGGTCGTTGCAGCGTTCTTCGCGGGAATGGGGATCGGTGCACTCGCCGCCGGTCGCATCGCCGCGCGCTCACGTCGTCCGCTTCGTCTCTATGCGTGGATGGAGATCGGCGCGGCCGCAACGGCGCTCGCGGCGCCGCTCGCACTCGGGTGGATCGAGGCCGCGGTCGGCGGGGCCTCGAGCGACGGTGTGCGGTTCGGCTTCGCATTTCTCCTGCTCGTCGTGCCTGCGGCGCTCCTCGGCGGAACGCTTCCGGCCGCAGCCGCGGCGGCTCGAGAGGAGCGGCTCGCGAAGAGCGCCGGATCCCTGTACGCGTGGAACACGGCGGGCGGAGCCCTGGGCGCCGCGCTCGCGGGATTCCTGCTGATGCCGGCGCTCGGAACGCGCCTCACGCTCGGCGTCGGAGCCGCGGCGAGCGTGATGGCGGGAGTCGCCGCGCTCGCGCTCGATCGGCGCGCGTCCGCTGCGCCGACCTCGTCGGTCGGCTACTCGGCAGCGAAGCCGGCGAAGCTGGCTCTCCTCGCGTACGGACTCGGCGGCATGGTCGCCCTCGCCGACGAAGTGCTGTGGTCGCGCGCATTCGCGCAGTTCTTCCAGAACAGCGTCTACTCGTTCGCGATCGTGCTCGCGCTCTTCCTCCTCGGGATCGCGCTCGGCAGCGCCGTCGTTTCGGCCATCGAACGTCGCATGAAGCGGCCCGCGACGTGGGGCGCCCTCGTGCAGTCCACGATCGCGGCGTGGACGATCTTCACGATCTACCTCTTCCGTCGCCATCTCGAGATGCCGCGCGCGGACGCCACGAGCTTCGGCGCGACCGTCGCGTACGAGGCGACGTTCGCGGCAGCCGTGATCGCGTTGCCGACTCTCCTCTTCGGTGCGTTCTTCCCGATCGCGCTCCGGCTCGCGGGCGAGCGCGGGGCTCCGGCGCGGCCGATCGGCGCGCTCCTCGGCGTCAACACGCTCGCGGGCGTCGTCGGCGCGCTCGGCGCCGGCTTCGTCCTCCTCCCCGCGCTCGGACTTCGAAACGCCCTTGTCGCAACCGGCGGAGCCAGCCTCGCGATCTCGGCGATCCTCGCATGGCGCACGCAGGCGTCGATTCCGGCGCGGCTCGTGCTCTTCGCCGTCCCCGCAACGCTCGTCGGCATTCTCGCGACGTCGGCGCCGACCGACCTGCGCGTGTGGCTCGCGGATCCGGGCGAGACGCTGGTCGACTATCGCGAAGGACCCGACGCGAACGTGGCCGTCGTTCGCAGCGTGGACGGCTCGATGCGCCTGCGCACCAACTTCACGTTCTCGCAAGGCGGCGGCGAAGGACTGCTCATCGAGCGGCGACAGGCCCTCCTTCCGGTGCTCCTCCATCCGTCCGCGAAGCGCGCCCTCGTGCTCGGTCTCGGGACCGGAAACACCGCAGGAGCCCTCTCGCGCTTCCCGGATCTCCAGGTCGACGTCGTCGAGATCCTGCCGAGCGTCGTCGAGTTGTCGCGCCGATTCGCCGCGACGAACTTTCGAGTGCACGACGACCCGCGCGTGCGCATCCGGGTCGACGACGCGGTGTCGTTCGTGCGGTTCACGAAGGAGCGGTACGACCTCGTCATCGGCGATCTCTTCCACCCCGGCGAGCGCGGCGCCGGTGCGTTGTTCACGCTCGAGCACTTCCAGGAAGTGCGGCGCGCCCTCGCGCCGGGCGGCCTCTTCTGCCAGTGGCTTCCGCTCCATCAGCTCTCGCCGGAAGAGGTGGCCGTGATCGAGCACACGTTCCTCGAAGCGTTTCCGCTGGCGTCGCTTTGGATCGCGTACCCGCACGCCCTCTCCCCGATCGCGGCGCTCGTCGGATCCGAATCGGCGCTTTCCGTGGACGTTGCGGCGCTTGCGGCACGGACGAAGAGCGGCGACGCGGCGCTCCTTCACGAGTGCGGGCTCGACCTGCCCGAGGAGCTGCTCGCGCTGCACGTCGCGGATGCGCCGGCGCTGGCGCGGGCCCCGGCGATCGCCGCCGCCGCGACCGCGACCCGCGATCGACCGACGATCGAGTTCAGCTCGCCGCGGAAGGAAGCGCTTCGCCCGACGTTTCCGGAGGCAAATCTCGTGTCGCTCGTCGCGCTCTGGAGTTCGCCTGCTCGAATCGCGAGCGGAGCCGACGACGCGACGAAGCGGCGGCTCGACGCGTTCTCAGAGGCCACGCGCCGGCTCGTGCGCGGTCATCTCTTCCGCATGCAGCGCCTGCGGACGACGGGGCGCGACGAGGTGGCGCAGCTCTTCCACCGCGAAATGGAGGAGTACTCCGCGGCGCTCGGAGCCGAGTGCGACTACCGCTACCTGTCGATCGTCGTCACGGATCTCGTCTCTCAGCTCGTCGCGGACTCGCGCGTCGACGAGGCCCTTGCGCTGGCCCAACGCGCGGTCGATTCGTGTCCGAACGTGTTCGCGTTCCGATTGCAGCTCGGCCGCCTGTTCACGAAGCTCCTCGACTCCGACTCGGCGATTCGCGAACTCCGACGGGCCGTCGAGCTGGACCCGCGGTCGCCCGTCGCCCACGCGTATCTCGGCGTCAACTTGTTCGCCGCCGAGCGGCGCGACGAAGCGATCGCCGAGCTGGAGAAGGCACGCGCTCTCGACGATACCGATCTCTTGATCTGGAAGCCGCTCGGGCTCCTCTACTTCGAGCGCGGCGATCGCGACAAGGCGAAGGAAGCCCTTCAGCGCGCCCGCACGATCGACCCCTCGGACCGAGACGTGCAACAGAAGCTCGACGCCCTCGAACGCCGGTAGACGCTGCACGGGGTGAACGCTAGAATCCCGCCGCAATGACGAACGACAACACGCAACTGGGTTCATGATTGATAATCCGGAGTCGTTCGCCGCGTCGCCCCTATAGCTCAGTGGATAGAGCAATGGTCTCCGAAACCATTTGCGGAGGTTCGATTCCTCCTAGGGGTACCAACCTCAAACCCACGGGTGCCGACGTACTCCGGCGCCCGGTTCACGACGACGGTCACGCATGATCATCGCCATCGCGCTTCGCCTCGCCACCGTGCTGCTGCTCGCGACCGGCGACGACACGCAACCCGCGAACCCGAAGGCCGAGCTGGATCGCATCGTCGCGCGCGCCGCGCCGAAAGCGATCCCGGCGGACGCAACGAAGGCCGCGGAACTCCTCGATGCCGTGGAGCGCGATCTCGATGCGCTCGTGACTCAGGTTGCCGGAACGGACCTCGAGTCGGAGGCGCGGTTCCAGCTCGCCACGATCCAGATGCGGCGCTCCAAAGGCGCGAGCGCGATCGCGATGTTGGAGAAGGCCGCCGCGGCCGCGAAGAAACCCGAGGCGAAGGTCGCCGCGCTGATGCTGTTGGCGCAAGCGCAGCAAGCGAACTCCGACGCGACCGGCGCGAAGCGGACGTTCGAGTCCTTCCTGAAGGAATTCCCGAACCACGAGTTCGCCCCGCGCATCCGGCGAGCTCTGAAGCTCATCGATGCACGCGCGCGGCTCGTCGTCGGCAAACCGGTCCCCTCATTCGACAAGAAGGACCTCGACGACAGGCCGTTCTCCACGTCGGCGCTCGCGGGCAAGGTCTTTCTCGTCGACTTCTGCGGGACGTGGTGCGAGCCCTGGCGTCGCGACGTCCCCGCGTTGAAGACGATCCTCGCCCGGTTTCACGACCAGGGCTTCGAGGTCGCCGGCGTCGCGATGGACGGGCCGGACGAGCAGGCGCTGCGGCGATTCATCGCGCAAGAGAAGATCACGTGGCCGATCTACTCCGACGGCCTCGAATGGGACAACGCGATCGCGCTCGACTACGGAATCGAAACGCTCCCGGCGAGCGTGCTCGTCGACCGCAAGGGCATCGTCCGCTTCCTCAACCTCCCGCGCGCGGCGCTCGCGAGCGCGGTGCAGGCACTGCTCGCGGAAAAGGTCGACGGAAAGAAATGACCCGAGTGGAGCCGTCGCCGAGTGCGGATAGCCCGACCCGCGATCGCATCGTCGTGATCGCGCTCGGGCTCTACGTCGCGGTTCTCGCGTTCGGCGCCGCCGGCGTGCTCCTCGAAGTCGACTGGATCCAGCGCTTGTTCTGAGACGAGGTGACATGCAGCCCAGCATCAGCGTCCTCGGCGTGCCGATCGATCTCGGCTTCGGACGACGCGGAGTCGACATGGGGCCGTCGGCGTTTCGCATCGCGGGAGTGCTCGAGCGCGTTGCAGCGCTCGGCTTTCACGTCCAGGACCTCGGCGACGTCTTCTGCCCGAACCCCGAGATCATCCCCGTCGGCGACCCGAAGCTGAAGTACGCCGAGGAGATCCTCCGCCTCTGCGAAACGACGGCCGAACTCGTCGTCGACATCCTCGGACGCGGGAGCTTTCCGCTGTTCCTCGGCGGAGACCACAGCATGGCGATCGGAACGTTCGCGGGCCTTGCCGAGCACTATCGCGACAAGCATCAAACGATGGGCGTCGTCTGGCTCGACGCACATGGCGACATGAACACCCCGCAAACGACGCCGAGCGGAAACGTACACGGCATGCCTCTCGCCATCAGCCTCGGAATGGGCGCCGATTCGTTCGTGAAGATGCGCGGATTCGCGCCGAAGCTGATCGCGGACAAGGTCGCACTCATCGGCGTGCGCGATCTCGATCCAGGCGAGCGGCGGAACATCACCGAATCGGGCGTGCACGTCTTCACGATGAACGAAGTCGACCGCCGCGGCTTCTCGAGCGTGATGGAAGAGGCGCTGTCGATCGCGACGAACGGGACGCAGGCTCTTCACGTGTCGTTCGACATGGACGTCGTCGACCCGCTGCTGGCGCCCGGCGTCGGCACGCCGGTGCGCGGCGGGCTGTCCTACCGCGAGGCGCACCTCGCGATGGAGCTGATCGCCGAGTCGAAGCGGCTCACGTCGCTGGAGGTCGTCGAGGCGAACCCGATCCTCGACGTGAAGAACTCGACGGCGGATCTCGGCGTGGAACTGATCCTCTCCGCCCTCGGCAAGCGGATCATCTAGTCGATTATTTGGTCGATTCGCCGTCTCGTCGTGCGAGCAGGGCCTTCACTTTGTCGATTAGCTCTTGCGGATTCGTGATCGGCTTCGAAGCGTAGTCGTCGGCCATCGACTGCTTGAGAAACGACTCGCGGTCTCCCTTCATCGCGTGTGCGGTCGCCAACAGGATCGGGATGTGGGACGTGCGCGGGTCCGTCTTCAGGAGCCGAGCAATGCCGAGCCCATCCATCCGCTTCCCCTCGTACGAGCTGTTGGCCAGCGAGACGTCCATCACGACGAGATCGACCTCGCCGAGTCGCGCGCGATCGAGGATTTCGGGAACGCTCTCGGTGATGTAGGTGGCGTAGTTTCCGCGACGCGTGAGCGCGATGTCGAAGAACTGTGCATTCATCTTGTCGTCTTCGACGATCAGGATTCGTGCTTGGCTCACGCGACTTCCTCCCGGCCCGCGGGACCGACGAACTCCACGAAGGCCCGGTCGAGCGCCCGAAGCAACGTCGACGGATCGAGGTGCAGAGCCTCCTTCGTGATGATTTGGACCGTGCCATCGCCGGAGAATGACGTCACCGCGTCTCGTTCGAGCGCCTCCGCAAAACCCGTGACGATGATGATCGGGACTGGCGCAGTCCCGTGACGCGCGCGCAGCTCGCGGATCACGGACATCCCGTCCTTCACCGGCATGACGAGGTCGAGGATCAGGCAATCGGGCTTGCGCGCGCTTCCCGACAGAGCGTCGAGCGCTTGCTGTCCATCCTCGACGCTCTCGAGCGAGTAACGATCCCGGGGAAGGACCTTCGACAGGAACCAACGCACGTCCGGGTCGTCGTCCGCCACGAGGATTCGCCGGCGCCCGCCCGGAGGAGGCGGCATGTCATGACCGCCGTTCGCAAGCAGCGCGTGGAGTCGTTCCAAGAGCTCTCGAGGTCGAACCGTCTTCGCGAAGACTTCGGGCGCTTCGAGCCCCGTCTCGCGACACAACCAAGCGCGCGTCGCCAGCGTTTCCTGGCCCGTGACGACGACGATCGCGGCGTGCCGCGTCGACGAGTCGCTTCGCAGCGCTCGAATCACGTCAGCGGCCGACGCGTGGCGCGCGCTCGGCGACATCGGCAGCCCCACGTCGAGCGTCACGGCCATGGGATGCAGGGACTTGGCGAGTCGCACGGCCTCATCGGCGTTTCCCGCGATGGCAACGCGAAATCCGCCGCGCTCGAGCACGCCTTCGAGGCACGCACGGAAATCCAGATCGTCCTCGACGACGAGGACGAGCGGTCGACTCGCATCGCCGGAGGCGGGACCGACGGGCCCCAAGTCGCGCGGCACGATGGGGATCGTCGAGAGCGAATCTCGTCGAGTCTCCTCGGCGCGCGGCCGAACCAGCCCGAAGCCCACGACGAAGCCGAACCCGAAGAGGACGAACGCGGTCGCGGCCACGGCGCGACGAGTCGCGGCGGCATCGTTCTCCAGCGGCTCGAGCGACACGGCGACTCGAACGACGCCGCCGGATTCGGGGACCGCGAGCGCAGCCTCGAGGTGCAGCGGCACGCCGGGAGCTTCG
This sequence comes from Planctomycetota bacterium, assembly GCA_016178505.1. Classification (GTDB taxonomy): domain Bacteria; phylum Planctomycetota; class JACOTG01; order JACOTG01; family JACOTG01; genus JACOTG01. The sequence goes on along the minus strand of JACOTG010000141.1, from coordinate 5,724 downwards.
CGCTGTTCCGAGATCGCCGGCTCGCTGACCCCGGCACTGGGCCCGAGCGGCACGAGCGCGGGCGCTGACGACGCCAGCGGCCCGGCCGCCGATTCGAGCGAACCGTCTCCGCGAACGATCGCCGCGTAGAGGACGTCCGCATCCGATGCGATCGGGCCAAGAGCCGTCGCGTCGCCGGCCGCGAGGGATCGGGCGGCCCGGCGGCACAAAGCCGCGGCCTTCGATCGCTGCACGTTCTCGCCGCGCGACCACGCTCGAGACATCACGATCTCCCCGCCGACCGCACCCAGAAGAACGAGTAGCGTCGCCACGATGAATCCCGAGAACGCTCGGCGACGGAAGATGTCGTCGTGCGCGATGCAAGCGGAGGCTGACGGGTAGTTCGGCATATTCGTTCCCGAGGGGAATCGCCAAGTCGGGACAGTCGGACCGATCCCCTCTCATCGACCAACGCCGTCCGCCGACTTGGGCTGATTCTTTTCCAGATATAATCCTCCGCTCCGCCGTGCCGCACCGGCACGCACCCGTTCCGGACGTCGTCCTGTCATCGACTGGAGAGGACTTGGGAGAGCGTTCGCAGGCGATCGCCGATGGAACGGATGCGCGCTTGGCGGCCAGTCTTCGAGCGGCCGCCGACGAGGCGATGCGTGCGCACGCACTCGATCGACGGGTCGCCATCGCCGCGGTCGCGCGCGGCGCCGTTCGGCGACTCACACGAGGGATTCTTCCGCTCGACGACGCGGTTGACCTCGTCGACTTGCCGGGGATCGACGCAAAAGCGGTGCAGAGGGCCGAGGGCCTCGTTGCGCCTCACGCGAGCGCGATCTTCGACGCGCTCGCGGCCGAGCCGTCAGCCCTCGGTCCGGCGCTTTCCGGCTTGTCGCTGCTGGAGGAGTCGAAGCAGCACGGCATCGTCTACACGCCGCCGCCGCTCGCGGCCCTGATGGTGCGCGCGCGTTCCTCGTCGAGATGCGACGAGCGATCCCGAACGCGGAGATCATCGGCATCGAGCGCGACGCGACCGCAACGCACCTCGCGCGGCTGCGACTCATCGCCGAAGATCTCGCCGACGGTCGTCCCTTCGCTCCCGTTCACGAGCGCGTCGTTTGCGGCGACGGCCTCGAACAGCGGTGCGGCGCTTTCGCCGACGAGTTCGACGTCGTCGTTGCGAACCCGCCGTACGTTCGCCAGGAGCGGATCGACGCGCCGACGAAGAGCGCACTCCACGCGCGCCTCGCCACCCTCGAGTCGGGCCCGGTCTCGAAGCGATCCGATCTGTTCGTCTATTTCTTCCTTCGCTTGCGCGAGATCCTCGCGCCCGGCGGCGGAGCCGCCATCGTCACGTCGAACTCGTGGCTCCACACCGCGTATGGCGCGGGGCTGCGGCGGTTCCTGCTCCGCGAACTCGAGATCGTGACGGTGCTCGAGACCAACGCGGAGCGATGGTTCGGCGACGCGCACGTGCACGGGCTCGTCGTCGTGCTGCGACGCCCACGCGCCCTGCACCGCTCGGCGACGCCCGTGGATTTCGTCGTGCGCACGACGGCGCTCGATGACCACGGCGCCGAGCCCACTGTGCCCGCGGCGCGCCCGACTGGGCCGATCGATCACGCCGCTACGGAGCCGTTTGCTCCGCCCGTCTATCGCACGCGCCGCATGGACCGGGACGTTCTCGCACGCCGCGAGGAAGAGGGCGGGCCGCCGTGGACGCTCGAGCTTCGCGCGCCCGACGTCTTCCTCGAGATCCTCGAGCGAGCGGAAGATCGGCTGGTGCCGCTCGGCGAGGTCGCGCGAGTGCGGTTCGGCGGGAAGACCGGCGCCAATTCCTTTTTCTACGTCGCCGTGGAGGCGAAGCCATCGGATCCCGAAGGCGAGTGGCTCGTGCGTCCGCTCGGTTCGCCGAAGACGAACGCGCCGCTTCGAGTGCCCGGCGCCTGGCTCGAGCCCGCGCTCGTCTCGCCGCGCGACCTGCGCGGCCCCGTCATGCGGCGCGACGACGTGGCGCTCCGCGTGTTGCGATTGCCGGCGAGTCGAGAGGCCCTCCGCGGAACCGACGCGGAGCGGCACGTGCTCGATGCCGAGAGGTCCGGCATCGCGGCGCGACCGTCGTTGCAGGGCCGCGAGCCGTGGTGGAACCTTCCGCCGTCGCCCGACGTGCCGCTCTTGCATTCGCTCATCGTCGACGAACGGCCGGGCGCGTTCCTCGTCGCGGGCGACGGACGCGTCTGGATCGACGCGAACTTCGATCTCATCACGCCGACGCCCCCCGCCTCCGCCGCCTCACTCTTCGCGAGCCTCGCATCGACGTTCGGACTTCTCGCGCGCGAGTTCTATTTGCCGTCGAACCTCGGCCAAGGCGCGCTCAAGGCGAACCCGACGTACCTCGCGCGACTTCCGGTGGTCGATGCTCGTCGCGTCCGCGTCGCGGAATCTCCCCCGACCGACCGAGCCGCGATCGACCGCGCCTTCCTCGAAGCTCTCGGCGTCCGCGACGTCGAGCACCAGCGCGCGCGCCTCGCGGAATCGCTGGCGGAGGCCTTCGCCATCCGTCGCCGCCGCTCTCGCTGACGCGCACCGACCTTCGGTCTGGAAACCCGAGTCGCCGAGTCTGACGAAGGCGGCGCAACGCACAAGATCGCCAATCGTGTTTTCGACGCGGACGGACTCGATATCGTTCTTGTTGCGTGAGTGCGCGTGATCGGACTATGCGCGCGCGGCGCGGACGAGCTTGCGCACGCGTGCCGGGTCGACGGCGGCAGTGACGACGCCGCCGCGCTTCAGCGACGTGCCGACGATGAGCCCATCGGCGAAACGCAGGATTTCCGCGACGTTGTCGGGGTCGACGCCCGAGCCGACGAAAACGGGAGCGCGCGGAGTCGCCGACTTGATGCGCTCGAGAAACGACACGTCGGGCGGCCGTCCGGTCGCCGGGCCGGTGACGACGAGCGCATCGGCGAGACCGCGCTCCACCGTTTCTTCGGCGACGTCCTCCACCGGGCGCTCGACGAGCGGTGCTGCGTGCTTCACGAAAACGTCGGCGAGGATGGCGACGTTCGCGCCGAGCGCCGCGCGCGCGCGCAACGTGCGATGCGCTCGTCCGCGCAGGATCCCTTGATCGGACACCATCACGCCCGTGTGGACGTTGATGCGAACGAATCGTGCGCCGGTCGCCGCGGCAATCGCGACCGCGGCTCGTGCGTCGTTGCGCAGAACGTTGACGCCGAGCGGCAGCTTCGACTCGCCGACGAGCGTGCCCACGACCACGGCCATCGACGCAACCGTCTCCGGCGGCACCGCGCCCGGATGGAACGGCACGTCGCCGAAGTTCTCGACGAGGATGCCGTCGGCTCCCTCGTCGCGAAGCACGCGCGCGTCGGCCTTTGCGCGACGCACGACGTCTTGGAGCGAGCCGCCCCAGCGCGGGCTGCCGGGCAACGCGGCGAGATGCACCATGCCGATGATCGGCTTCGATGAGCCGAAGACTTCGCGAACGCTACTCGTCGACATCGCCGTCCCCTTCCTCCCGCTGCCCTCCGGGCGCCCACTTGCGGAGCATCTTGATCGCCAATGCGAAGTCTTTAGGAATGGCGGCCTCGGCGCGGCGTCGCTCGCCCGTGGCCGGATCGCGGAACTCGAGCGACTCTGCGTGCAGCGTCAGCCGCGCGATGAGCGGCTTCTCGGGCTCGCGCGGCTTCGCGCGATATCCGGGTTTGATCTCGGACAAGTTGAGCGAAGGCCCGCCGCCGTAGAGCTTGTCGACGGCGAGCGTGTGTCCGAGTGCACTCATGTGAATGCGAATCTGGTGGGTGCGCCCCGTCTCCGGAGCCACGCGCACCAACGTGAACCCTCGGAAGACCTCGATCGGCTCGAACCGCGTGAGCGCCGGTTTGCCGCGCCCGCGCGAAATCACCATCCGCGTGAGGTCGCGTGAGTCCGCGCCGATCGGGAGGTCGACGACGCCCGGTTCGTGGATCTCGCCGCGGACGATCGCGAGGTAGCGCTTCTCGACCTCGCGTTTCTGGAACTGCACGCCGAGATCGCGCTCGCTCGCCGCGTCGAGCGCGACGAGCAGCACGCCGCTCGCCTCTTTGTCGAGGCGGTGCACCACGCGCGGGCGCACCCCGGTCCGGCCGCTCGCCCCGATGTGGAACAGGAGTCCGTCGATCACCGTCGCCGCGTTTCCGTGGCGCTCGGGGATGACGGGCACTCCGGCGGGCTTGTCGATGCAGACCCAACCCGCGCCCTCGAGCAGGACGCGCAGCGAAAGATCCTCGGCTCGGTACGTCCGTTCGGCTTCGGCACGCTGGTCGATGGAGATCTCGTCGCCGAGCTGTAGCCAGGCATCGAGCGACGACGGTACGCCGTTGACGCGCACGTACCCGAGCCGCACCCATTTCCGAATCTGGCTGACGGAGTGCTCGACGAAGTGCTCCTCGAGGAACTCCTCGAGATCGAGGCCCTGTTCGGAGTCGTCGACTCGCAACGAAAGGTGGGTTCGGGGATCGGACAAGCGGCGCATTCTACATCATCGTGATCGTGGAGAACCCGTTGTCGACGGCAAGAACCTCGCCGCATCGACGTCGTCGAGAAGCCGTTACGGTCGCCGAGGACGCCGACTCGCCGCAGTCGCGGAGAACCCGTTTCGCTCGACACGCGCGTCGGTGCATGGCTCGCGTCGATCGCGCATCGGACTCCCGTTCGACACCGAGCCGCAGCCGTTCCCGTTGGATCGTTTTGGGACCCATACCCCGAGCGAGACCCGAGCGGCATGCCGGCTAGCGGCAAATCCGCCTCCAGAATGCGACCCGCCGGCAAAACCAGGAAAATCCTTGGCGTCCAGGCCGCGGGATCGCTTATCCTGGTCCTCGATCACGAACGGTTTTTGTGGGATGCGGCTCCTAGCAAGGGTTGCCGCGCGTCGGGGTATGCAATCGAGGGGACTCGGTTTCTGCGCTTCGCGATCCTGGTGTCCACCCAGCGGAGCGCGGCAGCAATAAGGACTAGTCTTGAATTCGGCACTTGCCGTATCATGTGCGCCACGCGCTTGGGGAGGCGCAAGGGTCGCACGGGGTAGAAGGGATATCGATTCCGTCAGATGATTCGTCAACACACGCTGCTCTCCCAGAGTCTGCGTTTCGGATGTCGAACGAAGGGCGGCCGTTGGCCCTGCTCGAGCCGAGGGATCGTGCACGCACACGGGAGTCTCTCGGCCGAAGCGAAGCGGCATGTCCAGGCGACCGCGCGACGACGTCGAATGGCGCGTTCGTTTGGGAAAGGAGGGGTTCGACGAGGCGTTCAAGAAGTTCGAGTTCCTGCACATGGATCGGACTCCCGCGCGGGGCGGGAGGGCCGGAGAATCAAGGTTCACAACGTAGAGCGACGGCACTGCAGCTTCATGATGAAGGCAGCGGCGTCGACTCGCACCAGTTAACCCGGAGAAGGAAACACATGACCAACAGCTTGGGACAGTTTGTTCGAACGTGTGTGTACAGCACGCTCCTCGCGGGAGTGGCGTTGCCGATGGGCATCGCGCTCGCGCAAGAGGAGGGAGCCGAGCCGTCACCGATTCGATCACTCGAACCGGTTCGCCTCTACGTGAAGTCGCTCGACAAGAGCGGCCAGCTTCGCAAGATGACCTCGCAGCAGGTGATCGACGGCATGTTCGATCGCGAGCTCGTCGGGCAGGAGCCCGTTCGCGTCGATGCGGCTCGCAAGTATGCCGAG
>JACOTG010000133.1 GCA_016178505.1 Planctomycetota bacterium | reverse complement strand
CGCGGCTCGGCGAGCGCATCGCGAAGTGAACTTGCCTCGGGGCCGACCCGCGCGAGGATGTAGGGCGCCTCCGATGGCCACACGTCGAAGCGAAACGCGCGAAGGGCGCGGATCGTTCGATCGCGCGTGGCACGTAGGGCGTCCGCGCTCGCCGTCGACGTGCTCGAGGGCGAACGAATCACCGTCACGTTCTCGAGTCCGAGCGTGCTCGCCCCCACGACGCCTGAATCGAGGTCGCGTTCGTCGACTAGCAGCCGGCCGCGAATGCATTCGGCGAGTCCACGCACGCCATCGAGCGGCACGCGCGTCCCCGACGGGCTGTTCGGATTGCAGAGGATCGTGAGGCTCGCGCGCGTCGCCGCCAGCGCTTCCGGCAGCGAATAGTCGTCGGGGAACGGAACCTCGATGGTTGCGAGGTCGCGGTATTCGCGATCGTACGGCACGGCAAGCGCAACGGGCCCGGCGCCTGCGAGTGTGCGGACGAGCGCTCGCGCATCACGAGTGGCGACGGCGCACGGGGCCTCGGGCATGGCGATCCTCGGAAAAGAGGGAGCGAAGATAGCGGTGGCCCGAGGGACCGTCAACCGCTAGGGCGTGAACAAGAGCGACGCGAACTCTTCGTGGAGAACGACGCCGGTCGACGCGTCGCGCAGGACGACGTGGAGGCGCCACGTGCCGGCGTGCTCGGCGCCATCGAAGACGTGATCGCGAACGATGCGCGATTGTTCGAAGCCGATCGGCAACACCAAGTGCGCGCGTCGCTCGAGCACGCGCACGCTGCCCGTGGGGTTCTCCTGCGTGATTTCGAGAGCGAAGTCGCCGCCGCACGGCGCCGCGAGGTGGAGGGTCGCGCGAGCGCGCGTGCCGGTCCGCGCGGTGCGCCGATCGGTGAACAGATCGAGCTGCCGAGGAGCCGCGTGCAACTCATCAGGCGCACGGGCTCGGTCGGAAATGCGCACCTCGTCCACGAGCCCGTCAAACCACGCCGAGGAGTCGCCCCGCCCGATGAACAGCGGACTCGAGTCGCCGCCGATCCGTCCGGCGGGTCCATTCGTCGAGGCGACGAGCTGGCCGTCGACGTAGAGCCGCACGGTCGTTCCATCGCACGTGCCGGCGAGGTGCGCCCATTCGTTCGTGTGCAGCGGTGCGACTGCGCTCGCGACGCGAATCGAGCCCCCGATGTTCACGCTGAATCGCACGACGTCGGAACCGCGAACCTCGAGGCTGTAATTTTCGGAGTCGATGGCGTCGTTCTTCCGGACGATCCCGCTCGTGTGACCGGAAGCGAGCGAACGCGGCATCACCCACGCTTCGACGGTGATGCCGTCGTGCGGATTCAAGACCGGCAAGCCCGAGACGGAAGCGAAGCGATTCTCGCCGACGTCGAGCGCGAAGCGGCTCCCGCCGAAGGGCGCGGCCGCCTCGACGAAGGTGGCGCCTTGCAAGCTCGCGATCAGTCGACGCGCCGAGTCGCTGGCCGTGACTCCGGCGCCTTCTTCGAAGTGCCAGAGCGCAGCGGTGTCGGGGTCGACGACGTACGGGCCGCACTGCGCGGCGGCGGACGCAGCGATGAGCATCGAACCGAGGAACGAAATCGACGAACGCATGATCGCACCTTGGTACGGGCCGTGGGACGCACGGAGTACGGGCGCCGCATCGCTGCGTTCGTCGACGTCAACGGATTCGGAGGAACACGGCGTTGCTGACGCTTCGCCGCAACGAGCTGGCGGCCCCATTGTCGTCGAGAACCGCCTGCAGCGTCAAATCGGTCGGGCGTGCGAGGTTCTCGACGGCATCGCGACCGACGTCGATTGCGTTCATCGAGGGATGGGGCGCGAAGTTGGGCACTCTCGGTGTCACTGTCAGCGTCGTCGCAAGCGATCCCCGGCGAGCTTCGCCAGCGACGCGTTGCCGCGCTCCGCGAGGTCTGGGTCGACATGGAACAGGAGAAACGATCCGACGGGTCGGACGTCGGGACGCCGGTCGTCGAGGAAGTGCCAGAACTCGCGCTCGATCCCGTTTCGCGCCGCGTGGAGGCAGACGAGGTTGACGGCGATCCATTCGCCGTCTCGGATCGGTGCGAAGGCATGCTCCGCCGGGACGTCTCGCGTCGGAGTCATCGGCCGGCCGCGCCCCGGCAGTAGGTCGCACGCGATTCCCTCGTAGCTCGGGCTGCCGGCGCCGATGTAGCCGAGGCGCACGCGCCGGACGCGGAAGTCGTCCATCCATCGCTTCAGTGACGGGAGGTCCTGACCCCAGTCCACAGACGAGTCCGCGAAGACGCGCGGCGCTGCGGCGGGCCCGCCGGCTGCCTCGTTCATGTAGGAGAGAAAATGAGGCGCGCTGCGAAGGACCGACGCGGCATAGAGCGTGAACGCGATCGCCGCAACGGGTCCGCGCCACGTCGCGCGCGACAGCCGATGTCCCTCGACGACCTTCGCCGCGAACACGAAGAGGAACGGATAGATCGGCAGCAAGTGGCGATGGCCGACGTTGAACCGCGACACGACCGCCGCGATCCAGAAGATGAGGACCGGAAGGAGGAGCGCGATTTCGCGTTGCGCCCCGGCGCCCTTGCTGCGAGCCGCCGCGAGAAACCCGGCGATCCCGAGGAGCGCGACGAGCGCCAGCGGGGTCTTCACGGAAAACGAGACTGTGAAGTAGCTGAAGAAGCCTCGGTCGGACCCCTCGCCGAGCAGGTAGACCCACGACCGATCGAGCGTGGAGGCTCGGAGGGCCGCACCGCTTAGGAAGTCTCGAAGATGGAAGCCGTAGATCGCGGACGTGACGAAGAGCGCGATGGCGCTCGCCGTCGCTGCGCCGGCGATCGTCAGCACGAGCACTCGCCGGCGATCGCCCGGCTCGCTCCGAACGACATCCGCGAAGAAAAGCGGAAGGATCCACGCGGGGAGGAGCAGGGCCGAGAACTTCGATGCGATCGCGAAGCCGCTGAGCACGGACGCCGCCGCGAATCGCACCGCAGTCGGCTTCGCGCGCACCGCCCACCACGCGGCGGTCGCGGCGAACAGGAGCACGGCGACTCCAGCGTCCGTCGCCACGTAGTGGCCATGCGCCAGGAATTCGGGCGACAGTGCGAAGAGCGCGGCTGCGAGGACGGCGGCGCTCGCGCCATACAGCCACCCGCCGACGAGCGCGACGACGATCCCGCCGAGGATCGTGAGCGCGAGAAGGGCGAGTCGTGCAGGCCGCAGCACCGCGTGCTCGTCGTTCCATTCGTAGAGGAGCGCGGCGCCGGCCTGAGCTTGGTCGCCCTCGCGCACCCGCGAGTCGTCGGCGTCGAAGCGGGCGCCCGAAATCACGAGGGGGAGCGCGGCGATCAAGCGGAGCAGCGGCGGATGCTCGGGGCTGATGCGGTGTTCGCCGGTCCGCCACGCATCGATGCCGGCCGCGAGATGGATTCCTTCGTCGTGCGCGGCGCACTCTTGCCAGGCGCTCCACGTGGACAGCCCCGCATGAAGCGCGAGGAGGGCGGCCACCGCGAGCGCCGCCCCGAGCCTGCTCAACGCGCGTTCAGAGCTTGTAGCCGAACTTGCGGAGGAGCGCCTTGCGCTCGACGCGATGTGTCTCGGTCTCGGCGCCCTTCGGCGAGGAGCCGTCGACGACGCCGATGACGCCGCCGCCCTGGTCGGTTCGCGCGACGATCACCTGCACGGGGTTGGCGGTTGCGCAATGCACGGTGCACACCTCGGCGCAGGACGATTTGATCGCGTTCAGGAAGTTGATCGGGTAGGCGTCGCGAACCACGATGCAGAACGTGTGACCCGCGGCGACCGCTTCGATGTTCTTTCGCGCGACCTCGACGAGCTCGCGATCGTTGCCTTCGAGGCGGACGAGGCAAGGCCCGGACGCCTCCGAGAACGCGACGCCGAACTTCGCCTGCGGCACCGAGCCCGCGACGATCTCGTAGAGATCCTCGACGGTCTTGATGAAGTGCGCGTGCCCGAGTACGACGTTCGCCCCGTTCGGGATTTCCAACCGCACCGCTTCGATCGTCGTCCTGTCGCTCATGACCAAGCATGATACCGACGCGTACGGAGCCAGGCACAACTCCGGCGGATTATTTCGCACGTCGTCCGGCCGGCGTCTTTCGACCCGGCGCGCGGCGCCTGGATCGATTCTCTCAGTTGGCGAATTCGTCGGCTCGATTGCACGGGCGCGCGATCGGGTGCCGGGACGATTCGCTCGCGCGGGCACAAGTGGGAAAAAGGTTCCTGGCTCCGTATGCGTCAGTTGGGTAGAACCGAGCGAAACATCGTGAAGATACTTCTGGCACAACGCGACTCGACGATCGGCGATTTCGTCGGGAACGTGGCGATCGTCCGCGAAGCGATGGGTCGCGCTGGCGCCGCAGGAGCCGACGTCGTCGCGTTTCCCGAGCTGTTCCTACCGGGCTATCCGCCACGTGATCTCGTCGAAAAGCCCTCGTTCATCGCCGCGAACGAGCACGCGCTTCGGGACGTCGCGGCGCTCGCCACCGACGTGGCGATCGTCATCGGCTTCATCGAGCGGAACGAGTCGGGCGCCGGCAAGCGCTTGTTCAACTCGGTGGCGGTCTGCGAGCGCGGACGCGTCGCGGCCGTCGCGCGAAAGAGCCTCCTGCCGACGTACGACGTGTTCGACGAAGGGCGACACTTCGAGCCGGCCACGACGGCGTCGGTGGTGACGATCGCCGGTAAGCGCGTCGGCCTCTCGATCTGCGAGGACGCGTGGAACGCGCCCGAGTTCTGGAGGTCGCGCAACTACTCGCGCGACCCGATCCGCGAGCAAGCGGAGCAGGGCGTCGACTTCTTCCTGAACGTTTCCGCGTCGCCGTATTCGGTCGGCCGCGGCGAGCTTCGCGTACGGATGTTTCGCGAGCACGCGCGCACGCACGGAAAACCGCTACTCTTCGTCAACCTCGTCGGCGGCAACGACGAGCTCCTCTTCGACGGCCGAAGCCTCGTCGTCGACTCCGCAGGCGCGCTTCGATTCGAGGGTCGCGCGTTTGCGGCCGACGATCTCCTCGTCGATCTCGGCGCGATGCCTCCGGCACGCGAGCCTTTCGCGCGAGCGGACGAGGAAGAAGTGCTCGACGCGCTGGTGATGGGCACGCGCGACTACATGCGAAAGTGCGGCTTCACTCGCGCGGTCGTCGGTCTCTCGGGCGGCATCGACTCATCGGTCGTCGCAGCGATCGCCGCCGACGCGATCGGCGCCGCGAACGTGCTCGGCGTCTCGATGCCGTCACGCTATTCGTCGAAGGGTAGCCTGGAGGACGCGCGCGCTCTCGCCGACGCGCTCGGCATCGGCTACCGAGTCGTCCCGATCGACAAGATCTTCCAGGCGTACCTCGAGACGCTGGCGCCGTCGCTCGAGGGCCGCCCTCCCGACACGACCGAGGAAAACGTCCAGGCCCGCATCCGCGGCAACGTGCTCATGGCGCTCTCGAACAAGTTCGGCCACCTCGTGCTCACGACCGGCAATAAGAGCGAGCTCGCCGTCGGGTACTGCACTCTCTACGGCGACATGAGCGGCGGCCTCGCTTTGATCTCGGACGTCCCGAAGACGCTCGTCTATGCCTTGGGACGCGCGCTCAACCGACGACGGCCGTCGATCCCCGAAAACGTGTTCACGAAGGCGCCATCCGCGGAGCTGCGCCCGAATCAAACCGATCAAGACTCGCTTCCCCCGTACGACGCGCTCGATCAGATCCTCGAGCGTTACGTCGAGAAGCGCGAGCCCATCGATCAAATCCTCGCGCAAGGGTTCGACGAGAAGTGGGTTCGCGACACGATCGCACGCGTCGAGCGAAACGAGTACAAGCGCAAGCAGGCCGCGCCCGGACTTCGCGTCACGAGCAAGGCGTTCGGGCTCGGCTGGCGCATGCCGATCGCGCAGAAGTTCCGGGAGGGCTAGCTGGCGCTTCCCGCGCGGGTCACACGAAGCGCCCTG
>JACOTG010000039.1 GCA_016178505.1 Planctomycetota bacterium | reverse complement strand
GACGATTGCGACACCGTCTACGCGACGCTCGCACTTGCCGAGCAGCCGCTCGCGCCGCAGAGCCAGTCGCTCGCGGCCGGCCTCGATCCCTCCAAGCATTTCACCGAGCAACGGCGGATCGAGTTCATCGCTGCCGGTGCGAAGTCCACGGTCGACGACGTCACCACGTCGACGCTCGAGAGCTACGGCTCGCTCGCCAAGATCTTCACGCTGTTGCAAACGCTCTCCGGCAACGCCGACCTCGACGCGTTCGCGTTCGTCGTGCGCTGGCCGCAGCTGAAGCCCGAGGAGCAATTGAAGCTCTACTCGGAGCACGCGTGCCACGAGCTCCACTTCTTCCTCTACATGAAGGATCGCGCGTTCTTCGATCGCGTCGTGAAGCCGTACCTCGCGAACAAGGCACATAAGACGTTCCTCGATCATTGGCTTCTCGAGGACGATCTCACGGGCTACGTCGAGCCGTGGGCGTTCGGGCAGCTGAACGTCGTCGAGCAGATTCTGCTGACGCGCCGTCTGCAGGCGCAGCGCGACGCCGGCGCGCGCCACGTCCGCGAGGGGTACGAACTCCTGCCGGTGGATCCCGATCGGGATTCGCGTTTGTTCGCGGCGGCACTCGTCGGGCGCGCGCTCGAGGCCGACCGCACCGGCAGCGCCGATTTCCTCTTGGGCAAGGGACCGGTCGGACAGGTTCCGCCGACGGGCAAGACGCCGAACGATCCGATACCGCAGCCGGCCGTCGACACCGCGACCGAGGCGAGCGAGAAACTGCAGAAGGAAGCGAAGAAGGAAGCCGAGGGTGCCGTGGCGATGCGGGAGACGGCCGACTCGGAAGTCGCCGACAAGGACGATGCCGCGCGCGACCGCGGCGAGGATGTCGAGCGGCGCAAGCAACTCCGCGAGATCTACCGCTCGCCGGGTCGCACGCACGAGTACGCCGAGAGCAACTACTGGCACGTTCCGATCGCCAACCAGAACGCGGATCTGATCTCGGTCAACGGCTTCTGGCGCGACTACGCGGTCTCGCCGGCGGGCGCGCCGTTCTGCTCGCCGCACGTCGCCGAGGCCACGCGCAATTTCAGCGAGATGATGATGGCGCTCGCGGTGCTCGATCTGCCGTTCGACGCGAACGCGCCGGCGACGGAGCGCGCGGGCAACCGCGCGACGCTCGAGGCGAAGACGCCGCTCCTCTTGGTGCGAAAGGAAGTCCTTCCGTCGGAAGCCGGCAAGGCCGAGAGTCCGATCCTCATCAGCCAGAACTTTTATCGGCTCGACGAGCGCTACCGATTCGAGGGCAGCGAGAAGCTCGACAACTTCGTCACCGGCGAGTTCCTCGTCGACGTCGCGTACGGCTGCCAGGTCGTGCTCACGAACCCGACGTCGACGCCGCGGAAGTTGGAGCTGCTGCTCCAGATCCCGCGCGGCGCCGTTCCCGTGCAGAAGGGTTTCGCGACGCGCGGCGTCGCCGTGGCGCTGCAGCCGTTCGCGACGACGTCGTTCGAGTACGCGTTCTACTTCCCGAGCCCGGGCGACTTCGCGCACTATCCCGCGCACGTCGCGAAAGACGGCGCGCTGGTCGCGTTTGCGGCGCCGGTCACGCTGCACGTCGTCGCGGCGCCGTCGGCCGTCGACACGACGTCATGGGATCACGTGTCGCAAGACGCCGCGCCGGAAGCGGTGCTCGCGTTCCTCGATCGCGAGAATCTGAATCGCCTCGATCTCGGCAAGATCGCGTGGCGCCTGCGCGACGCCGGCTTCTTCCGCGCGGTGACCGACAAGCTGCGGCAGCGCCTCGACTACGACGACCTCTTGTGGTCGTACGGTCTCTTGCACGGGGATGAGACGGCGACTCGCGAGTACTTGCGGCATGCGTACACGTTCCTCGCGCAGTGCGGCCGCGCGCTCGACTCGCGCCTGGTGACGATCGATCCGGTCGAGCGGCGGAGCTACCAGCTCATCGAGTTCGACCCGCTCTTCAACGCGCGCGCGCATCGCTTCGGACGCCAGCGCCGGATTCCGAACGCCGACGTGGCCACGCAATGGGCGACGCTGATCGACATCCTCTGTTATCGCCCGCGGCTCGACGACGCGGACTGGATGACCGTCACCTACGACTTGCTGCTGCAGGATCGCATCGAGGAGGCGCTCGCGAGCTTCCAGCGCGTCGACCCGACGAAGCTTCCCATGCGCCTCCAGTACGACTACATGAAGTGCTATCTCGACTTCTTCACCGACGACCACCGCCTCGCGCGCGGCATCGCCGAGCCGTACCGCAAGTACCCGGTGGAGCGCTGGCAGGCGATGTTCCAGGACGTCGTGAACCAGCTCGACGAAGCCGACGGCCAGGCGACGGCGACGAGCAATCCGGACGATCGCACGCAACGACAGACGCAACTCGCAGCCACCGAGCCCGCGCTGGACCTTGGAGTCGAAGCGCGCCGCGTCACGCTGCGCTACCAGAACCTGACACAGTGTGAGGTCAGCTACTATCGCCTCGACGTCGAGTTCTCGTTCTCGACGAACCCGTTCGTCGAGCAGGGGAGCGGTACCTTCGCCTACATCAAGCCGAACCGCAGCGACGTCGTGAGCCTGCCGCCGGGCCAGAAGGAGCTGGAGTTCGATCTGCCGCAGGAGTTCCAGCGCGCGAACGTGCTCGTCGAGGTGCGCGGCGGCGGACTCACGCGGCGGCAGCCCTATCTCGCGAACACGCTCGCGGTGCAGACGATTGAGAGCTACGGCCAACTCCACGTCACGCAGGCGCAGACCGGCAAGGCGTTGCCGAGCGTGTACGTGAAGGTCTACGCGCGCCTGCCGAACGACAAAGTGCGCTTCCACAAGGACGGCTACACCGACCTGCGAGGTCGCTTCGACTACGCATCAGTGTCGGAGTCGGGCACCGAAGACGCGCAGCGCTACGCGATCCTGGTGCTGAGCGATGCCGACGGCGCGGTCATCCGCGAGGTGTCGCCGCCGGGCAAGTGATGCGGCCTCTGTCGCCTACGCCGCCGCCGCGTTCCGGCGCGACCCGATGCCGCCGATTCGAACATTCAGGGAGACTGGACCCAGACGACCGTTCGTGCGCAAGATCGCCAATCCTGTTTGGACCAGTATTCATGCGGGTCCGCGCGCTCAAAGACGGCTTTGGATTGAAAGCAATCGTGCTCTGCAAGTGAAGGTCTACGCGCGCCTGCCGAACGACAAAGTGCGCTTCCACAAGGACGGGTACACCGACCTGCGCGGCCGCTTCGGCTACGCCTCGGTATCGGAGTCGGACACCGAGGACGCGCAGCGCTACGCGATCCAGAGTCGACGGACAGGGGCGAATCGACCGTCGGCTGACCGATGACGCGTACAAGGCGGCCGAGAGGAGCCGGTGCATTCCGCACACGCCTTTTCTCGCGCTGCTCGACTACGAGGATCTGCCGGCGCCACGGCCCTTCGAGGAAAAGCCGCGCTGATCCTCAACGATCGCCGCCGCGCGCGATCGCAATGGCGCCCACGGCATCCCGTGCGCAGCCCGCTCCGGAACGTGAACCACGCGTGCCCGACCTGCCACCGCTGGCTGGAGGAGGAGCTGAAGGCGCGCGTCGACACCATCCAGACGCCGACCTTTGACATGCGCAATCTCGCGATGGACGCGCTCGTCGATTCGATCGCGGACATCGAGGCGGCGGGGAAGACGGACGAGCAACTCGCGAAGCCGCGCGACTTCCAGCATCGCTCGCAGTTCTACGTCGACTTCATCGAGGCCGAGAACTCGACGGGCATTCATGCTCCGCAGGAGGCCGCGCGCATCCTCGCCGAGTCGATCGACTTCTCGCAAAAGTGCCAGGTCGCGCTGCGCCCGGCGACCTGATCGTTCAGGGCGCGACGCGCAGCGTCACGGCGTTCGTGAGACTGAGACCGAGCGCGTTCGACGCGTGACCATCGGCGAGCACGCCCTGGAGCGTGAACACGACCGGCGCCGACAGGCCGGACGCACGGGCGAGCGACCACGGTGCGCGCGCCGGCGTCATGTACGACGCGGCGACTCCGGCGGCGAACTCGGGCCCGAGCCCTCCGCGGCGGCATTGGAACGGCTGAGGCGCGGCGGCGATCGCGAATGGCGTCGGCGCGACCGCGCAGCCGAGACGCACGCCCGACACGACGACCTCGGCCGTCGACGCGACGGCGCCTCGCCACAGCCACAGCGCGTACGCGGCGCGGCTCGGACCCGCCGGTGCGGCGTCGAGGCGCACGGAAATCGGCTGACCCACCGAGCCGACGACGGTCCGCGACGCTCCGCCGGCGCTCTCGTTCACGAACAGCACGTCGGTCGCGATGCCGCCTGCGAAGCCGACGCGGCTTGATCCCGGCGTGCTCGGCGAGCCCGGAGTCCAGCGGGCGATCGTCGACGAGGCGACGCCGTCCGCCAGGAGGAACCGCCCACCGGCGAAGAGCGCGGGCCCGGAGCCGTCGTCGAACGAGGTGAGCGACAAGCACTCCCCACCTCGAAGTCCGGTGCCGAGCGTCGACCATTCGGATCCGCTCCACCGTGCGATGGTGTCAGCCGGGTGATCTTCGGCCATGTGGAATCCCCCGCTCGCGTAGAGAGCGGCACCCGAGCCGTCATCGAAAACAGTGAGCGCGTCCACGACCGTGACGCCCGGGAAGCCTCCGCCGGGAACCGATGTGCCGACCGCGCTCCACGTGTTGTTCCGCCAGCGTGCGACGTGGTTCGCGGCGACGCCGTCGATCGACATGAAGTCGCCGGCCGCATAGAGTGCCGGCCCGGAGCCGTCGTCGAACGAGGCGAGCGCCTTCACGATGGGTGGGTCCTCAGAGATCCCGGCGACGTGTCCGATCGGATTCCACGCGCTGCCGTCCCAGCGCGCGACGTAGCCGTCCTGCCGGTCCACGGGCGTCCGATAGTAGCCGGCGGCGAAAGCCGTCGCTCCGTTGCCGTCGTCGTGCACGGCGACGCTGGTCAGCTGCGCGCTCGTGGCGAACGTCGCCGCTCCCATCGCGGACCAGCTCGTCCCGTCCCATCGCGCGATCGACTGCGTGGCGATGCCGCCGGCGCTCGAGAAGTCGCCGGCGACGAGCAGGACCGAGCGGCCGCCGTTGACCATCGTCGTCATCGCTTTCACGGATCCGCTCACCCCTTCGACGGGGTCGCCGACCGGCAGCCACTCGCTGCCGCTCCAGCGCGCGATGCCGTGCACGGCCCGTGCGCCGGAGCGATCGAAGCCGCCGCCGGCGTACAGCGCGGTGGCCGTCCCGTCGTCGTAGCGGCAGAGCGCGTCGACGGACGGAAACGAGTCCTGCGTGAGCCCCGCGCCGAGCGTGGACCACCCGCTGCCGTTCCACCGAATCACGTTGTCCACGTTCGCTTCGTCGAGGACGAAAAAGCTGCCGCCGACGTAGAGCGCGGGACCCGTTCCGTCGTCGTGACCGATCAGCGCGTAGGGCCAGCCGGTGAAGCCGGGGCCGAGTGCGGACCACGCGCTGCCGTTCCACCGCGCGATGTGCTCCCCGAAGAAGCCGGCCGCGAACAGGTCGAGATGCCCGGACAGTGCGAACGCGGTCACCGTGTAAACGGCTCCGTTGGGCTGCTCGGCGCCGCCTTCGAAACCGCTCCACACCGTCCCGTCCCACGCCGCGATGAAGCTGTGACCTGCGATGGAGAAGAAGCCCGCGGCGATCAACTGACGGTGCACGCCGTCGTCGACGGGCGCCAGCGCGTAGATCGGACCGGTAAAGTTGCCGACGGTCGTCCACGAGCCCGCGTCCCAGCGAACGACGCGATGCGGTCCGCTCGCCGCGCCGCCGACCGCGTAGAGGGCGGGACCACTTCCCGCGTCGAACACGGCGAGCGCGAGCGAGCGGCCGAGTGTCGGCAGGCTCGTCCACGTGCTCCCATTCCAGCGCGCGACGCTGGAGCTGGAAGGGCCGAGCGCGCCACCGGACGCGTAGAGGGCAGGGCCGGTGCCGTCGTCGAACACAGCCAATCGAATCACCCGACCGTTCGTCGTCGGCTGGCCGACGGCCGACCACGCGTTGCCGTCCCACTTGGCGACGCCGATTGCCGGGTGTCCATCCGCTCGGTGGAAGAGCCCGCCGGCGTAGAGTGCGGGCCCGGTGCCGTCGTCGAAGACG
>JACOTG010000132.1 GCA_016178505.1 Planctomycetota bacterium | reverse complement strand
CCCCAGGTTCTGAATCGATCTGCTTCCCTGCGCGACCGCTTACACGATACCGTCTTGGGTGCACATCTTCATGGTTCCTGGGTGACGCATCCGCGCGTCATGACGACTGGATCGTTTTTCCCACTTGCGCCGACGGGATCTCCAGACGCCGCCGCCCGCGCTCGTCACGCGTCGCCATTCTCTAGAGGCCGTGCCGGGTCGGCGCCGCATGATCGAGATTGAACTCCTTCGGGGCTGGGGTGACGAGCCGACGTTCAAGTCGCTCGCGGCGGCGATTGCGCACTCCGCGAGCGAGGCCCGCCTTGCGCGCGCCGAAGAGGACGCGGCGCTCATCGCTGGGGCGACCATCGTGAACGTCGCTTGGGAAAGCGCCGAATCGGTAGCGATCGGGCTCTCGAACGGATTCCGGCTCGACGTGTTCTGCCGCGGCGGAGTCGTGCAGTGGTCGCTCGCACGAGGGAGCGTGACCGAGCGCTTCGTTAGCGAAGATGACGTCCGCGTTACGCTCGTCCGCGACGATGGCAGTCGAGCCTCGCGGACCGAGAATCCCGCGGCGCTGCTGAAAGCGCGAGTCGGACGATCCGTCCAGAAGCTATTCGCGGGAACGGGATGGTTCTACGTTTACGTCGAAGGCGTCCTGATCCTGCTGTTCATGTCGCGCGAGCGCACCAGAGGCGAGGGGCGGATACTCGTGTGGGGTGATACGAAATGACGTCGCGATGACGAGTCCGGCGGCGAGTGACTGACACTTTTAGCCGGATGTCTGACACCGGTTGCGGTAGAAAAGCCGCGTGGATACTGGCGATACCGGGTCGACCGTCGGCGCGATGGCCGGCGGGCACAAGAGCGTTCGCGTGCCGATTCCCGAGACGCGGTGGCCGTCGCGCGACGAGGCCGCGCGCAGTCTGCTGTACTCACCCATTCGCGTCGGCGCCGTGGAGTCGCGCACTCGGACGTGGGTGCCCGCGATGGTGCCGTGGCGCGCGACCGACGAGGGGTTCGTCACGCCCGAAGTGCTCGAGTGGTACGGGCGGTTCGCCGACGGCAAACCGGGCGTGCTCGTCGTCGAAGCGACGGGGATTCGCGACGTGCCGAGCGGGCCGCTCCTGCGCATCGGGCACGATCGATTCCTCCCCGGGCTGCGCGATCTCGTCGAGGTCGTGCGCCGCCGCAGTGAAGGGGAGACGCGGCTCTTCATCCAGTGCATCGACTTCCTCGCGGTGAAGCGCCGGCCGGAGAAGGAGAAGTTCATTCGGCGATTCCTGTCTCTGACGCCGCATCACCGTGCCGGACTCGCGCGGCTGGCCGGCTTCGAGCGCACCGCCGTGAGCGGCACCGACGATGACGTTCGCGAAGCGATGCTCGCAATCTCGCACACGGAACTTCTCGCGCTCCTCGATCCGCGCGAAGTGGAAGATCTCGAGTTCGGCTACCGCGAGCGTGTCACCGACGTCCACTTGCCGCACGTCGCCGAGCTGCCGCGCACGTTGCCTCCGCTCTTCGCCGCCGCCGCGCGCCGCGCGCGCGACGCGGGCTTCGACGGCGTCGAGCTGCACTTCGCGCACGCGTACACGATGGCGTCGTTCCTGTCGCGGACGAACACGCGCGCGGACGGCTACGGCGGCTCGCCCCAGGGACGCGTACGTCTCCCGCTCGAGGTCTACGGCGCCGCGCGCTCGAGCGTCGGCGCGGACTTCACGCTCGGCTGCCGCTACCTCGGCGACGAGGTGATCGCGGGCGGCTCGCGCCTCGACGATGCGACGTTCTACGGCGTGGAGTTCGCGCGCGCCGGCATGGACTTCCTCTCGATCTCGAAGGGCGGCAAGTTCGACGACGCGAAGCAGCCGCACGTCGGCGAGGCGGTCTACCCCTACACCGGTCCGAGCGGCCACGAATGCATGCCGACCGTGCGCATCGACGAGCGCGGGCCGTTCGGCCGAAACCTCCCGCTGTCCGCGGCGATCCGTGCCGCCGTGCGCACCGCGGGCCTCGCAACGCCCGTCGTTGGCGCGGGCGGCATCAACTCGTTCGAGTTGGCCGAAGCCGCGCTGCGCTCGGGCGACTGCGACTTCGTTGCGGCCGCGCGCCAATCGCTCGCGGACCCCGACTGGTGGCGGAAGATGGAGATGGGCCGCGGCGCCGAAGTCCGCCGCTGCCTCTTCACGAACTACTGCGAGGGCCTCGACCAGAAGCACGTCCCCGTGACGTGCCAGCTCTGGGACCGCGACTTCACCAAGTCCGACACCGGCCGCGACTCGATCAAGAAAACCGCCGACGGACGCCGCCGCCTCGAGCCGCCTCCAGGTTGATCGAGCGCTTCGCCAACATGGCGAGGTCCATCGGATCGTCGGTCCTCCAGGCCTCGACTCGCCAGAACGGAACCCAGGAACGTTTCGTTTCGTCTCAATCAAGCGGTCTCGGCGTATCGCTCTCAGATTCGACCGGGAATCGAGGAGAGTCCGATTGGCCCATTCGGAGAATATGGGACCTGCCAGCTCGAGCGTCCGGCCCCTTCGTGCGCGTAGCGGCCGGGCGGCAATGAGCCTTCGCGCGGGAGGCCAGGAATGAGCTTCGTCACGATTGCGACGTTTGCGTTGATCGCGCAGTGCGGGAATCCCAACGCCCTTCAAATCACGTTCAGCGCGCCGGGAGGCAACCAGCGCACCATCTGCGATGGCGACGCCAACGACTTCAACGGAACGTTCGGAACGCCGAATGGCGTCATCGACTTCAGTACGGTAACCCCGGGCGGAGCGTTCACCGTTCGTGGCCAACTGCGCGAATCGGTCGACACGGGAACGAAGCGGTTGATCCTTTCCCTGAATCCGGACGACTCTCTCAGCTACCCGGGCACGTTTCGAAACACGAGCGCGGCGGCCGGGACGTTCACGGTCTCGGTGAGTTCTTCTACCTTCGGGGTCGTCGAACTCACGAAGCTCCTGCTTCATTATCAGGGAATGGCGTGGGACCCAACTCCGGGTCCGCTGGCGATCGGATCCCAATCCGTGACCGGCATGATCGGTTCGTCGCCTTTGAGCGTTACCGGTCCCGCCATCAGCGACCCCAACAATGGGCAAATGGTGCCGATTGGGCCGTACGATGCGAGTTTCCCAATGGCGCGCGTCTCGAACGTCACGCGCCTCACGGGCACTTTGTTGCTGCCGCTCGGACCGGGCGATCAAATCCAGCTTCCGTCGAGTTTCGACATCGAGGGGGAACAGGTCGTGCCCACCGGGCGACTCATCGTTGGAATGAATTCTCAGCGGCTGGCTTTCACCCTCGGCCCAGGCGGTGGCGGCGAGGGCCTCATCATCTTCGACGGCGGTGCGGGAGACCTGAGCCCGGGCGGAGTCGTCGTCGTCGACAACATCATCGATTTCAACACGACGGTCGGAGGCGTCTTCACGGCAACCGGCCACGTCATCGAAACCGTGGGGCTCGGCTCGAAGTCTCTCACGCTCCGCGAGGATCCGACGAACGTTTTCACAGGTACGTTCCGAAACGTCAGCACGGTCGAGAGTTCATTCACACTCGATGCGAGGTCGTCCTTCTTCCCGGCCGACTGCTTCGGGAGCCAGTCGCTCACCTACGATGGCACGGCCAGCGACCCGACGAGCGGGACGAGCGCCGTGCGAATCCCGTCGCACTCGGTCACGACGACGTCGCCCTATTCCATCGTCGTGATCGGTCCATCGATCGACCTTCCGACTGGCGGCACGTCCAGCTTCGGTCCGCTCTCGAACAACGCGAGTGGTCTCACCAACGCGCGATTCTTGGCGATGACCTGGAATTTCCGAGCCGGCCGCGGGGACCAGATCCAGACTCCGGGGACGATCCAGACCACCGCGTCGCCGACATCGGGATGCCCCGCCGACTTGCCAGCCCTTTCCGATATCGGGATGATTGCGGCGGTAGGGGTGCTCCTCGCGCTCTTCTGGCTGCGAGGGCTCACGCGCTCGTCGTCCCATTGATGATCGGATCGAAGCTTCTCGAAGTGCTCGTTCCGCACCTGCGGATCGACTTCGGGCGAGGCTCGCGAATCGAGTTCTAGAAGCCGAGGATCGAGGAGGGCGAACGATGGCATCGAAGGGCGACGACCGTTCCGACCGACCCCGCGAGAGCGAAGTGCCGACGATGCCGGGCGAAGGCTCGCCCAGCAGCGTGCCCATTCGAGGGACGTCCCGGGACGATCTCGAGAAGAGCCCGGAATCGATCGGTCCGTACCGAATCCTCGAGTGCCTCGGCAGAGGGGGCATGGGTGTGGTCTATCTCGCCGAACAGAAAGCTCCCGTCAATCGTCGAGTCGCCGTGAAGCTGTTGAAGCTCGGAATGGATTCTCAGGAGCTGATCGCGCGGTTCGAAACGGAGCGGCAAGCGCTCGCGATGATCGGCCATCCCAACGTGGCCGCCGTCTTCGACGCCGGAACGACGGATTCGGGTCGGCCGTACTTCGTCATGGAGTACGTCCCGGGGGTGCCGATCACGGAGTACTGCGACGAGAATTGCCTGAGCACCACCGAGCGGCTCCAGCTCTTCATTCCCGTTTGTCTGGCCGTCCAGCACGCTCATCAGCGCGGGATCATTCACCGCGACATCAAGCCGAGCAACGTGCTCGTGATGCTACAAGACGGCGAACCCGTTCCGAAGATCATCGATTTCGGCGTGGCGAAGGCGCTCGATCATCGATTGGGCGAGACACCGCACCACACGCGACACGATCAGCTCGTCGGGACGTTGCCGTACATGAGCCCCGAGCAGGCCGAGTGCTCGCCGCTCGACATCGACACTCGGACCGACGTCTATTCTCTCGGCGTGCTCCTCTACGAGCTGCTCGTCGGAGTGCTTCCGTTCGAGATCGACTTGCAGCTGCGCGCACGATCGCGCGACGGACGTCGCACACGCACGGACACGGAGCCGACGAAGCCGAGTGCTCGCATCACGACGCTCTCCGGCACGACGAAGCACACCGCTGAGAATCGGAGAACCGATTTGCGATCGCTTGCGAGGCAGCTGCGCGGCGACCTCGATTGGATCGCGCTGAAGGCGCTCGCCAAGGATCGAACGCGCCGATACGCCACCGCGTCCGAGCTCGCGGCCGACCTCGCCCGTCACTTGCACGGGGAGCCCGTGACCGCGGGACCGCCGAGCGCCTCGTACCGCTTGAAGAAGCTTGCAACGAAGCACAAGGGAGCGGTCGTCGCAGCGGCGGCGGTGGTGCTCGCACTCGTCGGTGGTCTCGTCGTCAGCACGCGACTGTACGTCCGTGCGGAGTCGGCAAAGAACGCACTCACG
Source organism: Planctomycetota bacterium (assembly GCA_016178505.1). Taxonomy (GTDB): domain Bacteria; phylum Planctomycetota; class JACOTG01; order JACOTG01; family JACOTG01; genus JACOTG01. The sequence continues at coordinate 23,833 of JACOTG010000132.1, read as the reverse complement.
AAGGCGCTCGATGCATCCGACCTCGCGAGGACCAAGGAGGAAAAGGCGCGCCAGCTCGCCGACGAAGAGAAGAGCCACGCGCAGTATGCGGAAAAGGAGGCAAAGCAGGCGGCGGAACTCTCGAGCAGCGCTCGCGAAGAAGCCGTCGCAGAGGCCGAAGCTCGCAAACAGGAAGCCGCGAAGGCCCGGGCGATTCGCGACGTCTTCATCGAACGCATGCTGCTCGCGGTCGATCCCGCCCGCGACGGACGAGACGTCAAGGTCGTCGACATGCTGAACAAGATCGCGTCGGACGTGGATCACGAGCCGATGGACGACCGGCCGGAAATCGAAGCGTTCGTTCGAAACACGCTCGGCCGTGCCTACTACAAGCTGGGGCTCTACGAGATCGCCGATCCGCACTTCCGCCGCGCCGTCAGTCTTCGGAGGAAGAGCGCCGGCGACGACGACGCGGAGACCGCCGACTCGATGAACGATTTGGCCGCGACGTTGTTCGCCGAGAAAAAGTGGCCAGAAGCGGAAAAGACCTTGCGTGCGTGCCTCGACATCGAGCGTCGAATTCTGCCGGCCGACGATCCAGCGACCGTGCAGACGCTGAACAATCTCTCACAAGTCCTCCGAGCGGACGGTCGGCTTGCGGAAGCGCAGGAGATGATTCGTCAGGTCGTCGACGCGCGCCGCCGCGCGGTCCCGAGGGACGACCGGGCTTTCTTGACTTCGCTCAACAACCTCGCGTGCGGGGAGCAGGACCTCGGGAACATCGCCAGTGCGGAGTCACTCTTCAGGGAGCTGATCACCGCCCGATCGAATACGTTCGGTCCCCAGCATCCGGACACGCTCGTTTCGATGCACAATCTCGGCCACCTACTCGTATCGGGCACGAATCCCGAAAAGGTCGCCGAGGGAGAGGCGCTCTTGCGAAAAACGATCGAAGGACGCCGAACGAAGTTGGGGCCGTCGCATCCGCAAACTCTCCAGACGATGGCGCTCCTCGCGAACTCACTCGAGGCGGGCGGAAACGCCGTGGAGGCCGAGAAGCTTTATCGCGAATGCTTGAAGATCTGGCGCGAGAGCCAATCGGAGCTGGATCCGGCGCGGATCGAAGCCACGCATGCTCTCGCTCGTTTCCTCTTCGACAAGCACGAATGGACCGAATCCGAAGGGCTTTTTCGCGAAGCGCTCGACCTTTGCCGACGGCACGGCGACGGAATGACGAAGTTCGTGCTCCAACTCACCATCGGCGATGGGGGATGCCTGTTTCGGATGAAGCGATTCGAGGACGCAGAGGCTCTTCTCCTGCGGGTCGACTCACAGACGAAGGACTCGCCGGACGCGGACTTGCGCCCGGTCTCCTACGAGAACCTTCGCGAGATGGCCGAGTTGTACGACGCGTGGGGCAAGCCGGAGAAGGCACGCGAGTGCGACGCGAAACTGCCTCCCGACCAACAGCGGTCTTCGAAATCGCGGTGATCGATCGATGAACGGCCGTCGATTCGCTCGATTCGCGTGCCTGTTCGCCTTGTGGCTCGGCGGGCTGTACGCGGTGCTCCAGATCCCGTTCGTCCAAGCGTTCGTGCGCGATCCGTATTCGGCGGCGCAGGTCGCGTCGACTGCAGCGGTTCTTCGGATTCTCGGCGTCGCCGCGAGCGTCGACGGCCTGGTGCTCCGAGCGCCCGGCTTCGACATGAGAATCACGAACGAGCTTCTGGGCGGCTGCAACGGGCTGAACGTCGTCTTGATCCTCATCGCGGCGGTCGCCGCCTATCCGGCTCCGATTCGACATCGATTGGTCGGCATTGCCGTCGGCGCGGCCGTGCTGTTCATCGTGAACGTGGTGCGATTGGTCTCGCTGTACTTCGTGGGGGCTCACGCGCCGGGCCTCGAAGAGATGATGCATCTCTACGTTTGGCAGGTCTTGCTGATCGCGGTCACCGGATTCATCTGGTTCCAGTGGGCGGAGAGAGTCCCGGGTCCCGAGTGAAGATTCCGGCGTCGATCGCGTGGGGCCTCGTTCGATTCCTGATCGTCGGCTGCCTTTGCTTCGCGGCGTGGAACGAATACTCCTACCTCTACGAGCGCGTGCTCGTGCACACCTTGTTTCCGCTGCTGCCTCACCTCGAGTCCCCGAACACCACCGTTAGCGGCAAGGCCCGGCGGCGCGAGCGGGACATCCTCGTGCAGTACTGGGAGAACGACGCCGCGGACTCCACGAGCTCGTTTCGGATCGTCTATCGCGAATTCGATTTTGGCTGGATCATCCTCGCGTCCCTGCTCGCCGCGCATCCCGGCATCCGGACGTTTCGGCGGCCTGTTCGGCTTGTGTGCGCGTGCGCCATCTTGTTCGTCTTTCACGTGGCTCATCTCTATCTCGGGATCCAATACGCGTACCAATCGTTCGATCTTTCACGGCTGGCTCGAGGCGCGTTCGGTCGCGGCGTCATCTCGACGCTCTATCGATTCAACCGCGAGATCGGAGTCCTCGTCGTCCCGCTCGCACTCTGGGCCGCGCTGGTGCTTCGGCTCCGCCAGAGTCCTCCAATCGCCGCCGCCAGGGTTTCAACTGCGGGATCGAGACCCTCGTCGTCGCGCTTGGGCGTTGGGCAGCGCTGGTGCTTCGCCGGTGTCGCACGCCGTCGCCGGCCGCTGACGGTGTCGAGTCAGTTGCCCAGCGTCGCGCCGGCAGTGCGCGCGAGTTTTGGAGGAATCTAGACTGGCTCCGTACGCGTCGGATCGAGGTCCTCGCGGGTCGTGGGCGATCGGGTGGGGAAGAATCCGCCGGATTCGTGCCTGGCTCCGTACGCGTGCGGTCGATAGACTTCGCGACTGTATGCATCGCACGGCGCTGATCGTCGTCGTCGGGAACGAGATCCTGACCGGGAAGGTCGAGGACACCAACTCTCCGTTTCTCGCGCGCGAGCTGTACGCGCTCGGGGTTCAGGTTCGGTCGATCGTCACGATCGCAGACGAAGTCGAGACCATCGGGCGCATTCTTCGCGAGCTGGCTCCGTGCCACGACGTCGTCATCACCACGGGAGGCGTCGGGCCGACGCACGACGACGTCACGCTCGCCGGAGTCGCGCGCGCGTTTGGCGTGCCCGTCGAGCGTCACCCCGAGATGGAGCGAATCCTTCGCGAGTTCTACGGTGCGGGGCTCGCACCACCGCTCCTGCGCATGGCCGACCTTCCGCGCGGCATGGAGCTGGTCGACCAAGCCGAGCTGCGGATCCCATGCGTTCGGATGGGAAACGTCTGGGTGTTCCCCGGCGAGCCGACGATCTTTCGCCGCAAGTGGCTTGCGGTCCGCGAGCGGTTCCGGTCGGAGCCGTTCGCGCTCGCAAAGATCTGGACGTTGAAGGACGAGGGTGAGCTGGCGCCCATATTGGAGGAAACGCTCGCGCTTCATCCAAAGGTGACGATCGGCTCTTATCCCGTCTACCCCGGTCACGACTACGCCGTGATGCTGACGATCGAATCGGACGATCGCGCCGCCGTGAAGGATGCCCAACTCGAGATTCTGCGACGCCTGCCGCCGACGTCCGTCGTTCGCACGGAGTAGTCATTTCTTCCAAGTCGCGTGCTCCTCGATCAGTGCCCACGACGCTTCGTCGCACGCCTTAGCCGCTTCGTCGCCGCCGCGATTGCAGGCGACGAGCACCGCAAAGTCGCGCTTCGGCGCGATCCACGTGACGCAGAACCACATCGTGTTCGAGCCATTGTGCGTGAGCACGCGACCGCCGGCCCAGTCGCGCTCGGTGATCGACCAGCCCATCGCGTACTCTGGCGGCGGGCCGGCAGCGGGCGCGTGGAGCTTCGCGAACGACTCGGGCTTCAAGAGCGGCGCGTCGCCCTCGTCTCCGCGCAAGTGGAGCGCGACGTACTTCGCCCAGTCTCCAATGGAGCAGTGCACGATTCCCGCGGGTCCGATCGCCACGGGGTTGTCGGCACCTGGCCCGGGGTCCACGGGCTTTCCTTCAGCGGTGTGGCCGCGCGGCTGATCCACGACCGCCGCCGTACCCGGGGCGCCGAAGCCCGCGCTCGTCATCCCGAGCGGCGTGAAAAGACGTTCGCGCATCAACTCCTCCCACGCACGACCGGTCACTCTCTCGGCCATGTGGCCGGCGATCGCGAAGCCGGCGTTCGAGTAGAGGTAGGTCGTGCCGGGCGCAGACACGGGCTCGTGCGACACGACGCCCACCGTGAGCGCGTGACGCGCTTCGGTTGGAGATCCCGTGAACGCCCACAGATTTCCCCAGAGCCCGTCCGCCGAAAGATCCGACGGAACGCCGCCGCGGTGCGTCAACAGCTGCTCGAGCGTCACGGCGCGCCACGCGGGGTTCATCGTGTCTCCAAGCTCGGGAAAAACGTCCGCAATCGTCGTCGACCACGCGAGCTTCTTGTTTTCGACGAGCATCGCGCAAAGGGTCGCCGTCATAGACTTCGTGCACGAGCCGAGGTGGAACCGATCGTCGATGGTGACCTTCTCGTTGCCTCCGGCGCGGCGGACGCCCGTCGCGCCGAGCACGGTCTTGCCGGTGCCGTCGACGACCGCGCCCACCATTCCCGGGACACCATGCTTCGCGGCGATCGGTGAGAGGATCGTCGAGATATCGCGTTCGTTTTCCCGTGGCGGCTGAGCGCCAGAAGAATCGGGCGCGCCGAGAACAATCGTGGTCAAAAAAATGGCGATTTGCGCGTACACTCGGTTCATTGCCTGGGATCCCTTACCGTTCGGAAGCCGGCGTGCCGCCGGAAGGAACTCGCCATGCGCTCTTGCCCGCAATGCCGACAGTCGTACGACGACGGCGTCACGAGGTGCGCCCAGTGCAACGTGAACCTCGTTCCGTCACCCGCCGCGGCGTCCTTCAGGCCGGCGACGTCCACGGCCGTCCGCCACGACGATCCCGGCGATCTCGTCGTCGTCCTTCGAGCGGCGAGCGCGTTCGAGCTCGAAATCCCGAAGTCGATCCTGGAGACGAACGGCATCCTCGCCATGATCGATCGGGAGACCGCGAACGAGTTGTACCCGGGCACACACATGGACCTCAATCGGGAGGGGACGAAGCTCCTGGTCCCTCAGTCCGACGTAGAACAAGCGAAGCGGCTCCTTTGTGAGTATCAGGTGCAGTGCGAGATCCCGGCCGACGCGGTCGATCGCGTCATCACGCGCGTCGTGATGCCGTCGCTCGGCGGATCGAGCGACGTCGACGACGCCCGGTTGCTCGAGCTCCTCCAGTCCCAGACGAAGGACTTCCGCGTCGCCGTGTTCGAACGCACCGCGAGCCTCGAGGGCGGGCACGAGTTCCTCGAGCGCCTCGTCGTGACCGCCGTGAAGGCAAAGGAAGTCGACGAGGACGTGCGACGAGACCTCGCGACGGTCGTCTCGCGCTTCGATCGCGCGTCGATATCCGACGTTCTTGGCGAGCTCTTCGGCGCTTCACCGGATCCGGAAGTGCGCATCCGCGTCGCCCGAACGCTCGGGCGATTGCGAGATCGCCGATCGGCGGAACGGCTGGTGGGCTTGCTGGGCGACGCGGCTCAGGAGGTGCGCGACGAGGCGTTCGACGGGCTCTTCTTCCGAAGCGGCGGGCGGAGCTTCGGCTACGATCCGGAGGCCCCGGACGGGGCACGCGCCGCGGCCATCGACCGCTGGACGCGCTGGGCCGGGGGGCTCTAGCGACCTGGACAATTCCCCGCGCTTGGGGAAATGTCCCCCGAAAAGCGGCCCTGAAACGCGCGATCCGCGGCGATCGACGGGCGGACTGCCCTTTGCTGGATGAGCTTGTCCACTTACAGGGAGGTCCGCGATGAAAACCGCACGAGCGACCCAGCTGAAGAAGAAGCCCCTCCACGCGCGTGACGTCATGTCGACGGACCTGCTTCGCATCACGCCGAACCGCACGATTCGGGAGGCCGCTTCGGTCATGTCGGAGGAAGGCGTCTCCTCGCTCCTCGTCGAGTCGTTCGACAAGGAGGAGCCGTTCGGAATCGTGACGACCAAGGACTTGGTGGATGCCGTCGCGAAAGGTGCCGACCCGGAAGACACGACGGTCCGGGAAGTGGCGAGCATCCCGCTCCTCACGATCACGCCCGGCGTACCGCTTTCGTACGCGGCGAGGGCGATGAGCCGCTTCGGCTTGCGCCACCTCGCCATCTTCAACGGCCGCGAGATCGTGGGCGTGATCTCGAATCTCGACGTCGTCCGTGCGATCGCGGACGGGCGCTATCGCGGCGAGGACTGACGGCGCCGAGCCACGGGCACGAGCGCGATTCGGGCATCGACGACGCGGCAGTCCTTCGCGCGCTCCGTTGCGATGAATGGGTTGACGTCCATCTCGGCGATGCCGTCGATCTCGGAGACGAGCTGCGACAAGCGCAGCAGAGCTTGCTCGATCGCGCGTAGGTCGACCGGGTGGCCGCCGCGCGCACCCTGTAGGATCGGCAAACCGCGGATCGAGCGGACCATCTCTTTCGCGTCGGCGTCGGTGATCGGGTGGATGCGCACGCTGACGTCGCGCATGACCTCGACGTAAACGCCGCCGAGTCCGAACAGGAGCAGCGGTCCGAACTGCGGATCCTGCGAGACGCCCACGATCACCTCGCGTCCGCCCTCGACCATCTTCTGGACTTTCACGCGAAGATCCGGCGCCGTGCCGGCGAGGCGCGATTTCAGATCCAGGAACGCGCGGCCGACCTCGTCCGCATTTCGCAGATCCACCTTCACGCCGCCGACGTCGCTCTTGTGCGGCAGCTTCTTCGAGATCGCCTTCAAGACCACGGGGTAGCCGAGCGCGAGGCTGGCATCGATCGCCTCACCGGCGGTCCGTACGATGTTCGACGGCGCGATCGTGAATCCGTAGCCCGCGAGCACGTCCTCGACCTCTTCCTCGGTCAGCGCGGTGCGGCCGTCTCGGCGGGCGCGATCGACGGCTCGTTGAGCGCGGGCGCGATCGACCGAAAAACTCACCGGCTCGCCCGCGGGCCGCTCGCGCAGCGCGCGGTAGCGGTTCATCGCAGCGAGTGCTTGCGCCGCCTCCTCGGGAAACGCGTAGACGGGGATGCGCTTCTGCGCCAGCTCGGCGAGCGCCTCGCTCGTGCGGTGCTTGCCCATGAAGCACGAGAGAATCGGTTTTCTCGTTCCCGCGACCCCCGACGTGATCGCGCGCGCGATCTCGAAGACGTCGATGCTCACGACCGTGACGAAGATCACGATGACGCCGTCGACGTTGCGATCGGCCGCGACGAGTCGAAGCGCCTCGCGCAACCGCTCGGGCGTCGTGCTGGCGATGAGGTCGAGCGGATTCCCGACGGTGGCCTCAGGGGGCAGGATGCGCGCGAGCTTTCGTCGCGTCGTTTCAGTGAGGTCGGCGAGCTTCAGTCCCTGGCTCACCGCCGCGTCGGTAGCGAGGATCGCGGGGCCTCCGGCATTCGTCACGATGGCGATGCGATCGCCGCGAAGCGGCGGTTGCGTCGCGAACGCGCGCGCCAGCGACATCATCTCGCGGATCGACGACGCGCGAAGGATTCCGCATTGCTCGAGCAGCGATTCCGCGGCGATGTCCAACTCGACGAGCGATCCCGTGTGCGACGATGCGGCGCGCGCGCCCGCGGCCGTGCGGCCGGCTTTCACCGCAAGGATCGGCTTCCGCCTCGTGATGCGCCGCGCGATCGCGGTGAACTTCCGCGGGTTGCCGAAGCTCTCGAGGTACATCAGGATCAGCCCGACACGCGGGTCCTTTTCCCAGTACTCGAGGAGGTCGTTCGCGGAAACGTCGGCCTTGTTGCCCATGCTGACGAACGCGGCGACTCCGAGGCCCAGGCCGCGAGCGTTTGCGAGGATCACCTCGCCGAGCGCGCCCGACTGCGAGACGAAGCCGATGGGCCCCGGCTCGGGGATCGCCGCCGAGAAGCTCGCGTTCAACCGCACGTCCGGTGCCGTCGACGCGATGCCCATGCAGTTCGGCCCGACCATTCGCATCCCGTGACGCCGCACTTCGCGAACGAGCGCTTCCTCGAGCGCGATGCCGTCGCCGCCCACTTCGCGAAATCCCGCCGTGATCACCACGAGCGCGCGCACGCCCTTCTTCCCGCAATCGCGCACGACCTCGAGCACGCGCGCACGCGGCACGACGATCACCGCGAGGTCGACCGCGTCGGGGATCGCCGAAACGCGCGGATAGCACTTCATCGAGTGCACGACGTCCGCCTTCGGGTTCACCGGAAAGACCTTTCCGGTGAACTGGAAGTCGAGCAGGTTCTGGATGATTCGCCGGCCGATGCTCGTGGCCTCGCGCGACGCGCCGACGACGGCGACCGACCGCGGGCGGAACAGGGAATCGAGCGAGTGAAGGCGTCGTTGGTTCATGGTCCGCGCTTTTACTTTCACGAGCCTGGGATCACAAGCGGTCGAGCTGGACGAACGAGAGTTCCGGCGCCTATCATTCGCCCTCGACGGCGGTCTCGGCGTTCCCGGCGCGCGAGTTCGCCCTGCGAGAAAGGAGAGTGCGGCATGCTCGCCCGCCCGGTATTCGTGACCCTCGCGTTGGTGTGTGCGTCGTCGCTCGTTGACGACGGGGCGCTTCGGCGTGCGAAGGATCTCAGGGATGGGTCGGGGGCCGATTGGGATGCTGGCCGGTACGCGGACGCCGCCGCAAAGCTCGAAGAAGCCGACCGGCTGTACGTGGCCGAGCGCGGTGATCATCGAGCAGAGCGCGCCATCGTCCTGCGAGCGCTCACGTGGAATCGCGTTCGGCTCGGCGATGTCGACACGGCGAAGAATTCGTTCGCGACGTTGTTGCACCTGGGACACGAGACACCCGGCATCGACGATGCCGCGTGGTCGGCGAGCGTCGCGATCATGGAGGCGGCACACGCGATGAAGGCGATGGACGAGGGACTGTCTCTCCTCGACGACTGCCGAAAGCGAGCCCTCGAAGCGGGGTTTCCGAAAATCGCCACGCAGTGCCTCCACGATTCCGGATCGGTGGCGTCCGACCACGGGGATTTCCAGCGTGCAATCGACTTGATCAGGCGCTGCCTCGCGGAGCGCGAGAAGCAGAAGGACACCGAGGGCTGCGCGTGGAGCAACAACAACCTCGGCTACAACTTGATGCGGGCGGGCCACGTCGACGAAGCCCTGGCGCCGTTGCGCGCCGCATTCGAAGCCGTGCGGAAAGGAAAGCTCCTCGAGCCCCAGGCGAAGGTGGAGCAGAACGCAGTCCTCGTTCTCGAGGCGATCGAGAGAAACAACGAGCCGAGCGAAGAGGCCGTGAAGTGGGTCTGGACGATCGGCGAGATGGGCGCTCAGTCCGGCGTTCCGGAGGTCGTTCCGTCGAGCCGATTCCTGCGCGCGGCGTTGGCGTTGGAGCGACGTCGTGGAACTCCGTCGTCGCAGCTCGCGGCGGCGGATCGCGTCCGAAAGCTGAAGATCGTCGCGCAGCCGGCGGAGGTGCGCGCCGACCTCACCGTCCGCGCGGCACGCGTTGCGGTCGACGCGGGCGACGGTAAGAAGGCGCTCGCCTGGCTCGACAAGCTCGACTGCGGAACGGGACCGGCAGCGCCGCTCCTGCGGGCCGAAGCGTCGCTCGTGAGAGCGCTTGCCCAGGCCGCGTCGGGTCAAGCGAAGGCGTTCGTCACCGAAGCGACGACGGCTGCAGCGGCATTCAAAGCGGTGCCGTGCCGGCCAGCGCGAGCGGCGGCCCTTCGCGATCTCGTAGCCGCCGCGGATCGCTTGAAGGTGCGCGATCAGGTGTCGGCGATCAGCGACGATCTCGCGCAACTCGAACACGAAGGGTCTCCGGGCGGCCTCGGCGGAAAGGCGAGCGCCGGTGGCGATCGCCGCAACTTCGAAAAGCTCGGCGCGGACGATCCCCTGTTCGAGATCCGATTCGATGCGGCAGGCGGCAAGATCGTCGTGCGAGATCTCGTCGCCAATCAGGAGGACTCCGAAGAGCTGACGTGGCAGCCGCGAAACGTGTCGCTGAACGGGCTCGGGTTGACCGTGCTCGGCGGCTGGGTGGTGATTCGGTCGTTCGCGTACGGCGGCGCGGCGATTTCCGAAGGCTCGGCCGCGGAAGGAACGCGCGACGACATCGGCGACTATTGGCCCGTGCCGGGGAAAGGGCGCGCGCTCGTGACGAAGCGGGGCGCCGTTCGATTCGAAGGCTAACCCGCGCGATCCGCGAGGCCGCTCACTGAGAACGTGGCGTCGGACCTTGCGACTGTTAAGATCTTCGCCGTGTCAGCCACTCCTTTCCCGCCGGCGATCTCTACGGTCGCGCTCGAACGTCTCGAGGCGCTCTACCGCGACGTCGACGCCGCGATCGCTGCCGCGGCGCCGCGGTGCGAGCTGTCCGGACGGTGCTGTGACTTCGACCGGTTCGAGCACGTGCTCTTCGCGACCGACCTCGAGGTCGCGTACCTGCTCGCGCGCACGCCGGGCGCCGATCCGTCGACGAGCGCGCTGCTGTCGTGGAAACCCGACGGCAAGCTCTGTCCGTTCTGGAAGAATCGGCTGTGCATGGCGCGCGAGGGCCGGCCGCTCGGCTGCCGGATCTACTTCTGCGATCCGTCGTATCGAGATCGCATGCCGGAGATCGGGGAGGAGTACCAACGCCGCTTACGGACGATCCACGACGATCTCGACATCGAGTATCGCTACGCGCCGCTCGTCGAGTCGCTCCGCGAAGTCCATGCTCGCGCCGAGGGATGATCGTTGCGCGGGGGGTGAGCGACGTGGAAACGCGTTGGGGCGTGTGGTAGCGTGCCGCGCTTCGACACGACTTTCCGAGCGCGTGGTCGCCACGAATCGAGGGAGAACGACGACGATGGCAAGCGACGAGGTGCGTGCCCTGGCGGCGCAGATCAGCGAGGCCATGAAGGTCTACGCCGACTCGGGTTTCTCGACCTTCACGATCGACCCGATCGAGCTTCGCGGGCAACAGTTCAAGGTGGAACCGAAGGAGTGGCGACCGGGCCCGGGACGTCGCGAGGAAGGTCTGCTCTTCCGGATCGAATCCCCACCGCCGTCCGAAGAAGTCCTCATGGCGTGGGTGCTCGTGGAGTCGCGGGGTGCGCGGCCGTACGTCTGCAGCTACCTCGAGCAAGACCTGGAGTCGCTCGACCGCGACAAAAAGCACCTCACCTCGAGTCACCTCGAGATGAAGGGGAACTACTTCTTTCTACCAGTGAACGCGAAGACGGAGGTCCACCTCGACAAGCGCCAGTTCTTCGTGATGGCCTGCTCCGACGCCGGGTTCACCACGATCCAACGAGAGTTCGTCATCTTCATCTACGAGCAGAACTACAAGGACCGCACCATCGACGACAAAGCACTCCGGCTGCTCCTACGGAGCTTCCTCGCCTACACGCTCGTGAAGGCCCATTTCCAGGGAGACCGCGGAATCGTTCTTCCCGGTCTTTGAGCGATCGCGCGCCCGAACCGAGGTGACTCGTGATCCGCGCGTTCACCTACGACGTCGCGGTGATACCGAGCCCCGGCTCGCTCGAGGGAATCGACCAGGTGAAGAGCGCGCTCGGGCGCATCCAAGTGTGCAACCTCGCGCTTCGCCGCGCGCGAAAGGAAGTGAGCGACGCCGACCTCGCACGCGGGCTCGACGTACTCTTCGACAACCAGCGGTTCTTCGACGTGGGTCGCCAGCGGTCGATTCCGCACGAGGCGTACGACTACGTCGCCGGCTACTTCTACTACTTCGGCCAGTACTACGCCGCGGAGGTTCTGTCGTGCTCGCCGAGTGACGCGCGGAAGGCGCGCGCCGACCGATTGCTCGGCCACCTGCTCTCGACGCAGGAAGCGGACGGCTCGATGTGGGACTACGTCATGCACCACTACTGCAAGGCGTACGGCACCGCGTACGGAGTCCTCGCGCTCGGCATCGGGCTCGAACCGAAGAAGTAGCCGGACCTCAGCTCGTCTTTGCCTTCCGCGCGTAGAACTCTTCCAGCTCGGAGATGAGCACCGAGTTCACGACCGCAGCGCGTTGCTCTTTCGAGAAAACCCACACGTTGACGCCGAGCGCGCCCGCGATGCCGACGAGATGGACCCACGACGGTACCAGCCCCGCCCGCACGGCGCCGCCGAGCAGCGTGCCGACGATCGTCACGGCGATCGCCAGCGTCGCGAGCGGATGCACGGATGCCGCGAGACGGCGCGTTTCGCGAACGTAGTCGCGTTCGTTGGAGCCGAGATCCGCGGCAGCCTCGCGGATGACCTTCGACGTGCCGATGAAATAGAACATCACCATGCAGTGAATGAACGTCGTGAAAAGCGACGCGAAGAGACCGAGCAGCAAGTGATAGAGCGGCATGCGATCGCTCGCGGTTGCGAGGAACCCGAGGACCGCCGCGGCGACCATCGAGACGACGGAGAGGATCGCGATCGTGATCAGCGCGCGCGACATCAGCGGATGACGGCCGAGAGACGGCTCAACCCTGCTTGCGTCCGAGGAGCTTCATCGAATCATTCGCCGCCTTGCGGATGGACTCGTTCGAGTCTGCGAGATAGGGCCGAATGAGATCCTGTGCGCGGGGGTCCGTCGATCGGCCCAGAGCTCGGATCATCTTGTAGGTTCGTTCCGGATCCTTGAGCGCCAGCGCCGCTTCGATAGCATCGATCCCTTGGCCACCGATTTTCGCGAGGGCCTCGGCGGCGTCCGATTGGAGCGACGTGTCGTGCCCGAGAACGATCGTTCGGAGCGGCTCGATGGCGTCCTGCGATTGCATTTCGCCGAGGAGTTCGATCGCCTTCGTCCGATACGATCGATGCTCGCGATCGAGGGCGTTTCGCTGCGCGGCGGTCTCGTTTGGCGGCGGCAGCCATGACAAGAGCACGGGCACGACCTCGGGCGATTTCCATTTCGCGAGGATTTCTGCGGCGAGCACGCGCATCTTCGTCGGCGCGACCGAGTCCGCGACGATGTGAAGGACCCGCTCCTTTTCTTCGGTCGCGTCCAGGTGGCTGATGCCCTTGAGCGCGAGAACCTGCGATTCCTCGTCGGTTCGGTCGAAAAGCGCGAGGATCGGAGGCAAGTACGTCTTGTCCTTGCCGTCGCAAAGGAGGCTGACGATCAGATTGCGCGTCGGTCCTTCTGCGGTGGGAAGCGCCTTCGCGAGGCCGGGCAGCGCGGCGGCGCCGATGTCTTGAAGCCGAAGCTGCGCGTGGCCTCGCGTTTCGGCCGACGCCAGCTGCGCGATCAATTCGTCGACCGTTTCGATCTTGGGCGGCTTGTCGGGTCCCTTGGACGCGAAGGGGTGCTCGTCCGTCGTTCTCGGTGGCGCGGGGGGCTCTCCGCTCGAAGCGTGGATCGCCCACCAGGCCGCGCCGCCGGCCGCAGCGACGACGACCACGACCACGATCAAACCGGTCGCTTTCATGTCAGTAGGTTCCGTAGACCTCGATGATCTCGATGCCAAGGATCTTGTTGAACACGTTCCACCAGGGAGGCAGCGAGCCCGAACGGCGGATGTTCGTCACTTGAGCGGTGTCGCCGATCTCGCGCTGGACTCGGTCGCGAACCATCTCGAAGTTCGTCGGCGGAATCGTGAAGAAAAGGATGTTGAACCCGCTCGCCGTGACTCGGAAATATCCGGCTTCCTTTTGCACCGACCGGCAGCCGGCTCCGAGGAGGATCGGTGCGATGAGAACGATCGGCGCGACCGCCCGGCGCCACCGACGCACGCATCCCGAGACCACAGCCATGCCACCCTCCGGTATTCCGCCTCGAGCGAGGCGCCAGGGGCCCGTTTTCCCAATCCGTTTCGCCCTTCTAGGGGCGAGAATCTTCGACGCGCGCGGATGATATCAAGGCGCTCGCGGGGTCGCTCACGCAATTCGCCGCGACCGCAGCTCGCCTTGATTCCCCTTGCGGGCGCACCTAGAATCCGCGTTCCGGTTGGGACCTCTCACCGAAAGGGCAGCGCCAGTGAATCGCGACAAGCTGATCGCAGCGGGCCGGATGATCCTCGAGGCCATCGGCGAAGATCCGGAACGCGAAGGCCTCAAGAAGACGCCCGAGCGCATCGCCAAGATGTACGAAGAGGTCTTCTCCGGGCTGAATCACGACCCGCGCGAGATCGTCGGCGTGCTGTTCAACGAACGATACGACGAGGTCGTCCTCGTGAAGGACATCTGCTTCACGTCGATGTGCGAGCATCACCTGCTGCCGTTCGTGGGCAAGGCGCACTGCGCTTACCTGCCGAACGGCCGAGTCCTCGGAATCAGCAAGCTCGCGCGCGTCGTCGACCTCTTCGCCCGTCGACCTCAGGTGCAGGAGCGGCTCACCAACCAGATCGCGGAGCTGATCGAGGAAATGGCGCAGCCGCGCGGCGTCGCCGTCGTGCTCGAGGCGAGTCACACGTGCATGACGATCCGTGGCGTGAAGAAGGCGGGGAGCCGCGTGATCACGTCGGCGGTGCGAGGGATCTTCCGCGAGAGCGGGACGTCGCGAGCCGAGGTGATGACGCTGATCCACGAATCGCGAAGCGGGGAGTAGCCGATCCATGCTCGTCACGAAGGAGTTTCGCTTCGACGCCGCACACAACCTCGTCCACTACAAGGGCAAGTGCGAGCGACTGCACGGGCACAGCTATCGACTGTTCGTCACGGTCTCCGGTCCGGTTAAGGACGATGGGCTCGTCATGGACTTCGAAGACCTGCATCGTGCCGTTCGGGAACGCGTCATCCAGCGCTTGGATCACAGCTATCTGAACGACGTCATTCCCCAATCGTCGGCCGAGAACATCGCCCTATGGATCTGGAAAGAGCTCCGCGATCTTCCGCTTCACGAGATCCGGCTCTACGAGACTCCGACATCCTTCGTCACGTACCGCGGCGAGAACGAATAGCCTTCTCTCGCCTTCTCGCCACACGCCTGCTGCAAAAATTTTCTTGTTGCGCGCGCAACCATTTTCGGCCACCTCGGGTTAACCTGCAATCCCTAGTCGTGATCGTGGAAAAAGGAGTCGTCTCCCTGTCGCGTCCCTCGACGGGGAGGGTGGCTGCCACGACCTTCGCCGTGCGCGTGGGGTGCCTACCTGAAGACACGAGCGCCGGCGCGAGGTCGTCGTGCGGGGTGGCCTTGGCCGCCTCGAATTCGTCACCCGATGGCGTGGTCGTCAGACAAGCACTGAGCGCTCGGCTCCCGTCCTGACCCTGCCGACGGTTCGCGGGCGTTCGCTGCGAGAGTTGCGAACGTGAAACCCGGTCGAGATCGTGCTGATCGCCGTCCGTGGGGACTTCGTGTCCTTTGGTTGCTGGTGACCGCGCTGCTCGTCTTGGGCATGGTCGCGACTGCGTTCGTGTGGCGGTTGCGATCGCGGGGGGCCACCGGACGCGGCCCGGGGTTCAACGTCGTTCTCGTGTCCATGGACACGACGCGTGCCGACCACCTCGGTTGCTACGGGCGACGTCCGAGCCCGACGCCCAACATCGACGGCCTCGCGGGCGAAGGCACGCTTTTCCGATACTGCGAGGCCTCGGCGCCGATCACGCTCGCTTCGCATTCGAGTCTACTCACCGGCACCGACCCGTTCGTGCATGGCGCGCGCAACAATGGCAGCTACTTCCTTCGCGAGGAAAACGTGACGATCCAGGAGATCCTCGCGAAGAACGGATACACGACCGCCGCGTTCGTCGGTGCGATGGTCCTCAATCGGGAGTATGGCCTAGCGCAGGGATTCGGGCTGTACGACGACCTCTATTCGTCGCCCGCGTATTGGCGCAAGGGCGTCGTCGATTCCTCACCTCGCGAACCGGAGCGTCCCGCCGACGAGGTGTGCGATCACGCGCTTTCGTGGCTGCGTGCCCACTCGGACGAGAAGTTCTTCCTCTTCGTTCACTTCTACGATGCGCACTTTCCCTATGAGCCTCCGTCGCGGTTCCGTGCGGGGAAGCTCGACGACTACGACGGCGAGATCGCGTTCGTCGACGAGCAGATCGGCCGCATTCGAGACGCGCTGTGCGATGCGGGCGTCGAGTCGCGGACGGTCGTCGTGCTGACGGCGGACCATGGGGAGAGCCTCGGTCAGCACGCCGAGGAGACGCACTCGCACACCGTCTACGAGAGTGCATTGCGCGTTCCACTCGTCGTTCGAGCGCCCGGCGCGATTCCGAGGAGGGAAGTCGCCTCCCGCGTGCGCTCGATCGACGTGGTGCCGACGCTGCTCGAATTCCTGGGCATGCCGCGGAAGGTCGATGCTCTCGGGGTAAACTTGCTTCCCCTGATGATGGGAGAGACGCTCGACCTCGATCTGTCGGCGTATGCCGAGACCATTGCGCCCTTCGAGGAGTTTCGATTCTCGGTGGTGCGATCCCTGACCCGCGGCGATTGGAAGTACGTTCATGTTCCGCGGCCCGAGCTGTACGACTTGGCGATCGATCCGGACGAGACGAACAACCTGGCCGACCGCGACCCGGATCGCGTGCGCGACCTTCGCGAGCAACTGCAGACGAGAATGGCGACGGCTGCGAACCGCGGCGCGCAAGGGGGAAGTACGAGACCCGTCGACAGCGACGCGGCCCAGGGACTTCGAGCACTCGGCTACGTCGCTTACATGCGACCGAGTGGCACGGAATCCGGGGACGACGAACTCGAGTCGTTCGAGCCGCGCGGCGACGATCCCAAGGACCACATGGCCGAGATGAGCCGAGTCAGCGCGGCTCTGACGGACATCGGACGAGGTCGATTCGCGGCCGCCGAGGTCGCCCTTCGAGGAGTCTTGCAGGACGACCCGAGCGGGCGAGCGAACTTTGCCATGTGCCACGAGAACCTCGGCGCCATCTTCCTCGCGCAAGGACGAAACGAAGAAGCGATCGAGCACTACCGCGCGGCGCTCGCGGCGAACCCGCAGAGTCCGGCGAACGAAACCGATCTCGGCGCCGCACTGAGCAAGATCGGCAAACTGGACGAAGCGATCGAACACTTCAAGGCGGCCCTCGAGCTGCACCCCGAGAACGCGACGGCGCGAGCGAACCTCGGGCGCGTGCTCCTTCGAAAAGGAGAGGTCGATGCCGGAATCGGGTCTCTGCGCGAGGCGATTCGCATCCGTCCGACTTACTTCGACCTGTATCCGATCCTCGCCTCCGTCCTCTGGTCGAAGGGCGATCTTGCGGAAGCCGCGACCGTACTCGACAACGCGGTGGCGCTGGATCCCGACAATGCCGAAGTCCGGCAGCGCGCGGCGGTCCTGTTCATCGATCGCGGCGAATACGAGCGGGCGCTCGCGCTTCTGCGGGAGGGCGTCGCGCGAGCACCGAACGACGTTGCGCTGACGCTTGCACTCGCGCGGCTGCTGGCGACGTCGCCGCGTGCCGACCAGCGAAACGGGCCTGAGGCCGTGCGTCTCGCGGAGGCCGTGGCGAGTTCAGTTGCCGCCGGAGATCCGACCGTGCTCGAT
The DNA here is from genome assembly GCA_016178505.1 of Planctomycetota bacterium. Taxonomy (GTDB): domain Bacteria; phylum Planctomycetota; class JACOTG01; order JACOTG01; family JACOTG01; genus JACOTG01. The sequence goes on along the minus strand of JACOTG010000132.1, from coordinate 6,424 downwards.
TCGTTGGCGGCTGCGTATGCCGAAGATGGCCGCTTCGACGACGCGGTTCGTGCGGCGAGCCGGGCGGTCGACATCTTGATGGAACGCGGCCAGGAATCGGTGGCGAACGAAGTTCGCGAGCGGATCGCCTTGTACGAAAGCCGGCGTGCGTACCACGAGTCGCGCTGAACGGGCGCGGGGTCTCGCGTCGGCGCTCACTCTTTCACGAAGACGCCGTCGACGTCCGCGCCCGCGGGGATGCCCTCGCGCGCGCCGGTGAAATACGGATGAAATCGTCCGGCCGGTTCCGCGCCCAATCGCGTCGGAACGAGCACGAGAACGTCCTCGTCGGCCGCATCGAGCCCATCGATCGAGAACGGCCCCTTCGTCGACAGGAAGATGTCGCCGGTGGGAGAGACTTGGAGCGCGTCCACGTCCTCGTTCGCCGTGTCGAGTCCGAGAGGACCACCGCGAAGGAACAGTTCCCATCGCCCGGCAGTCACGGAGCCGAGGGACGTGGGGACGAAGCGCACGAGATCGTGGTTCGTGATGGTTCCGATGCCGTCGAGATTCACGGTGCCAGTGATGGAGAGAATGAAGCTGCCGTCGCCGCTCGGCGACAGCGCGACGGCGTCGACGTCCGAGCCCGGTCCGGTGAGACCGACGTCGCTCGCGTCGAAGTAGAAAACGAACCGTCCCGCCGTCACGGCGCCCACCGACGACGGTATGAACCGGACGAGATCCGACTCTTCGACTCGTGGGCCGTTTGGACCGCCCGCCATGGTCGTTAGGAACACCCGATTGTCGAACGACATGAGCAGGCTTCCGTCGGGGAGGAGTGTGAAGGCGTCGACGTCGGCGCCGGCGAGACCGACGTCGGCTCCGCGGAAGTACGGCGCGTAGAGCCCGAGGCCGGGATCGTAGACGACGATGTCCTCGTCGGCGACTCTCCCCATCCCCGGTAGCGTCGTGGAGCCCGAGAACGAGAGATAGAAGAGCGGGCCTTGGGGTCGGTCGTCCACGACGGCCTCGCACGTGTCGCTGGTCGATTGCTCGCCGTCGCTCACCGTCACGCGCACCGTGTAGCTTCCGCGCGCGGCGAACACATGCCCGACGACCGGGCCGACGTCCGACGTCGCTCCGTCGCCGAAATCCCAGAGATAGCTGAGCGCGTGGCCCTCGGGATCGGACGATGCGCTCGCGTCGAACGTCACGGGGAAGTCGGCCCAACCGGTCGTGTCGGGGCCGGCGTCCGCGACGGGCGGCGCACTCGGGGCCGGCACGGGAACCGCCTCGACGGCGCGCCGGTAGCTGATGCGACCGTGTCCGTCCCAGTTGGGCCCGGCGTCCGGAACGTCGTGCGGGTCGTCCGGAAGATCGACGGCCGTAGAGACGAGTATCGCCTGGACGTCCGCGGGACCGAGCGTCGTTCCCAACTCGTGGGAGCGAGACAGGACCAGCGCGGCCGCGGCGGAAACCAACGGCGCGGCGAACGACGTTCCGGAGGCGAGTCGATACGTCATCGACCCCGGGCCTCCGTCCGCGACCGAGCGGAGGTAGATGGCGTCGAGCGCCACGCCGGGCGCGACGACGGACACGGCTGCGGTGCCGAACTCGGTGAACGCCGCCCGCCCGTCGATGTCGCCCGAACTCTGCGCGATGACGGATCCGCCGTCCGATGCACCGACCGAAACGACCGATGGATATGCAGCGGGGTAGCGCGGCGCGGCGGAGTTGTCGTTGCCTGCGGCGGCGACGACCAGCGCGCCGTGCGTCCGGGCGTACGTCACGGCCGCCGACAACGTCGACGATGCCGCGCCCGCGAGCGATACGTTGATTACCTGCGCACCTTTGTTCACGGCGTAGACGAATGCCGCGGCGACGTTCGACGTCTTCGCGCCGCCGTCGTCCGTGAGCACCTTGATCGGCATGAAGCGGCAGAGCGGCGCGGCGCCCGCCATTCCCATCCCGTCGTCGGCGCGCGCGACGGCGATCGACGCGACCATCGTTCCGTGCGCGACGTTCGAGTCGGCGCCAAACGCGGCATCGTTGTCGATGCCGTCGCCGAGATCCGGATAGGGATCGGCGCGATGCCGCGCGAAGTCCCAGCCGTGCACGTCGTCGACGTATCCGTTCGCGTCGTCGTCGATCCCGTTGTCCGGTATCTCGCCCGGGTTCGTCCAGACGTTCGGCAGGAGCTCCGCGTGGTCATACGCGACGCCAGAGTCGACGATCGCGATCACGACCGAAGGATCGCCGCGCGTGACGTCCCATGCGGCTTCCGCGTCGAGATTGCGGTCGACCCCGACGCCGTCGAAGACCCACCGCTGGAGGTCGCCGGGATGGCCGTAGTTGCTGGAGTACGCCGGATCGGTCGGGACGTGCTCGAGGTACAGGTCTTCGTCGATCTCTGCGAACGCGATCGAGGCGTCGTCGCACATCTGGCGACAGAGCGTGGCCAGAGCGTCGCCGACCGCGGGCGCGTCGGCTCGCCACACATCGATGCCTGGGATGAGCTCAGCGTGGCTCAGGTCGAACCGTTCGAGGGCGCGGAGACGTCCATCGGCGTCGACATCGTCGCGAAATCTCAACAGCACGGAGGCGCCTTGGCTCGGCGTTGCGTCGTCGTGCTGTTCCCACTCGGGACGACGCTCGGCGGTCTGCGACGTCGCCAGCGACGCCGGCGAGACGACGGCGGCAAGACACAACGTCAGGACGGCGAACGGCTTGACCAGCGACATCGAAACTCTCGTGCTTCGGGTGATGAAGCGCGCCGTGGAACGGCCCGCCGTCGCGAGACGGCCCGGCGGGTTCGCGCGCCGGCGGAGAGGGAGCAGACGACGTGCCGCGTTCGTTGACTGACCTCCCGCGCGCGCCTTACAATCACGGGCCCGCCCCGAACTGAGATCGTTGCGGGCGCGAGAAGAAGCCCGGACGATGATCCCCGATCGGCGCTTCAATCCGATTCGAATCCGCGAGGTGCAGGGCTCGAGCGGGCGAAGGGGCGGCTTTGCGCCGCCGCGAGGAACGAGAAGAGGAAAAGAAGAGGAGGCTGTCTTGCTTCACCGCTCGATCTCACGACCGTTCGCATTCGTCGCGTTCCTGCTCGCCGCCGCGCTCCCGCTGCTCGCGCGAGCGGGCGAAGACTGGCTGGCGACGGGCGAAGCTCGGTTGAAGCAGCAGCAATACGACGGTGCTCTCGAAGCCTTCCAAAAGGTGCTCGCCGAGAACCCCGGCTCGATCGCCGCCCACGTCGGAATCGGCCGCTGCAAGATGGGGCTCGACGACTTGGACTCTGCGATCGAGGAGCTCGAACAGGCTCGCAAGTTCGACGACTCGTCGGCGAACGCAGCGCTCTATCTCGGCATTGCTCGCTATTCCAAGGCGCAGGAGCTCGCGCAAGGCGGAGCGCAGGCGACGGTGGTGGGCTCGCTGTACCGCGACGCGCAGAGCGCGCTCAACGCCGCCATAGCTCACGACCCGAAGAACTGGATGGCGTACGAGTACGTCGGCCTCGTCGCGTTTCAGCAGGAGGCGTACGACGAGGCGGCGACGGCGTTGAAAAAGGCGATCGAGATCAAGCCCGACGAGGCATTCCCGCACTATCAGCTGGGGGAGATCGCATACGTGCAGGAGAAATACGCCGAGGCCGCACCTCACTTCGTCACGGCGGTGAAGCTCGCGCCCACCGACGCGGGGAGCTACCAACGCCTCGGCTACTGCTATCAATTCTTGAATCAGACCGACAAGGCCGAGGAAACGTATCGTCGCGCGATCCAGAAGCTCCCTGATTCGCAGCTCGCGTGGGACGACCTCTATCGGCTTTACGCGGGGAACAACAAGTACAAAGATGCGGTCGAGGCCTACAAGCGGCTCCTGCAATCCGATGCGAAGAATGCGAAGGCGCACTGGTATCTGGGCTACGTCTATCGCGAGGTCGGCGTCGACGACAAGGCGCTCGAGGAGTTCAAGAAGGCGCTCGAGCTGAGCCCGAAGATGTTTGCCGCGCATCATCAGATCGGACTCGTTCAGGAGAACGCGAAGGACCTCGACGGGGCGATCAAGAGCTTCCAGAAGTCGCTGGCTCTCCAGAAGGAAGCGGGAATCGACCTGACCGAGAACGAAACGGTGCAGAAGCTGTGGGGGATCGGCGGCCGGACGTTGGTCGAGGCGGATCGCGTAACGGACGCGATCGCCGTGCTGCGCGATCTCACGGCTGCGGTGCCCGAAAATGGCGCCATTTGGTCGGACCTGGGCCTCGTCCTCCGCGATTCGAAGAAGTACGAGGAGTCCCTGGCCGCTTATCAGAAGGCCGTGAGCTTGTTGCCCGAAGACCCGCAGATCTTGAACGATTGCGCCGTGATCCTCGACTATCACCTCAATCGCAAGGACGAGGCGATGGTGCTCTACACGAAGGCCGTCGAGCATGCGGAGAACATCGACGCGCTCGACAACCTCTCGCGAAATCTCTTCGAGAAGAAGCGTTATCTCGAGTCGATCCAGATGTGCGATCGTGCGCTCGCCGTCGAGCCCGGCCGGCCGAAGGTCAAAGAGCGGCGTGACGCGGCACGCGCCGCTCTCAAGAAGGAGTCGACGGGAGGGGGCGCGGACGGCGGCTTCTAGCCGCCGCTAGATCCCCTTCGCGAACTCGACGAACTGCTTGTCGAGCTCCGCGACGTCGACCCCGTCGAACGCGGCTTGGAGTGCGGCGTCGCGGGCGATCTGCTCGGCTTGATGCTCTGGCGTCTTTTTCGCCAGCTCGGCGTCGTTCGTGTCGCGAAGCGTCTTGAAGTAGATCTCGGGGATCTGTTTCCACCTCGCGTTCTTCGTCCCCGCGCGGAGGAAGTAGTTCAAGCACCAGCCCTCCGCATAGCAGACGTCGATCTTCGGGCCGTAGTACTCCGTGTGCGAATAGTGGATGAACTTCTCGAGCGGAATGTAGTCGCCGGTTCTCACGGCGTTGCGGATCGTTTCGGTTCGCCAGTCCATCTTGCCGATCTCGAACTTGTCCCCCTTGAGCTTCGCTCCGGCAAAGTAGTCGCCAGTGCCCTCGTTGTACCAGTCGTGCGGCGAGAGCTCGCCGCACGAGTAGTAGATGTACTGGTGGAAGGCCTCGTGATACATGGTCGCGAACGTGTGGGCCTTGTTGTGCGCCGTGTCGTCGTAGATGAGCAGCTCTTCCTGTCCCGCCATCCACACGCCGGCACTCCCGCCCGGCCCGCCGTTGTTGTAGTAGTCGTTTTCGTTCTTGCAAATGCGCACGACCGAAACGGCTTCGATCGGCTTCGTTGGCGGAAACATCTTCTCGTAGAGCTTGCGGATCGACTCGAGGTGGCGACTGACTTCCTTCACCAGCTCTCGGTCGGTGTCCGAGAGGATCACGTAGTGATCGGTGGCGAAGCAGTACCAGCCCTTCATGCCCTTGATCTTCTCCTGTACCTCGGCGAGCCGCTTGTCGCGCGGCGAGGCATCGGCGGACGCGGCGGAGCCCGAAGATCCGCTCTCGCGCGGGAAGAACTTGATGCTCTTGAAGGAAGTCATGAAAACCGGGCTCCACTTGTCGAAGTCCTTCTTCATGATCTCGTAGGCGATGCCGAACTCGCCGTCGGGTGAGGGCAGGCTGACCGCCGATCCCTGGTAGCCGCTGCCGTAGTCGCCTTCGATCGTGTACTCGTAGATCTTTCCCTTGAGCGCGCCGAGGGCGAAATCTTTTTCCTTCGTCATCTTTGCGGCGCGCCGGAACGGATTCTTCTCGAGCCATTCCTTCACGGTCTTGGGTCCGACCTGACGGAGGAGTTCGCCGCGGTCGGGCTTTGCGTTCGACTCGGAGGGCGCACGATCGCTTCCGGTGCGCAGGGACGTGAAGCGAACGGCGGTGCCGTTGGACTCGTACCTCACGGCGCCGGCTTTGGCGTACTCGATGAGCATCGGGCCCTTGAACTCGACCAGCTCCCAAGGCGCCTCCGCCTTCTTCGGCGGGATCGGCTCGAATTGGTCGGGCATTCTCAACGAGAATCCCTCTTCCTTGTTCTCGTAAGTGCGACCGATTTGCTGAGCGCGGGCAGGATGGACGACGGAGACGATCGCAACGAAGGCGCAGGTAGCGTAGGCGGCGCGATGCATCGATCCTCCTCGGGAGGCGCGCGGCCGGGAGCGACGCTTCCCAGTTCTCCAAGGGACGCACGTAGGCGAGGACTGAATTGTCCATCGTCGACGCGAACGACGTGGAGGATACGGCGTGCGAATTGGCGAGTCAACGCTCGCGGTTTTCCCTGAGTAGACGTGCGAAGCGATGGGCCGTCGAGTGGATCGTCTTCCCGGAACGGGAGTGCGGATCGGTGAGTGGTCGAGTAGACGATTCGCTTCGAGGAAAGAATAAGAGGACAGGTGTTCGCCGCGGTCGTTCCGCCAGCAGGACCCCTTCCTTTACCCCGTAGCCAAGTGC
>JACOTG010000131.1 GCA_016178505.1 Planctomycetota bacterium | reverse complement strand
CGTCGGCGTCGCGCTCGGGATCGCGGTCCTCGTCGCCGTGCGATTGGCGTCGGGGAGTGCGCTGCGATCGTTTCGCGACACCGTGCTCGGCGTCGCCGGTCGAACCGAGTACGAGGTTCGCGGCGTCGCGGGTCCGTTGCCGGAGTCGGTCTACCGGACGGTCGCGACGTTTCCCGGGATCGCCGCCGCGGCGCCCCTCCTCGAGCGCGGCGCGGTTCTGCGCGGCGAGACGAACGAGGGAGTGACCGTGCTCGGCGTCGACCTGCTCGCCGACGCCGGAGTCCGCGACTACGGGCTCTCCGACGATGCGGCTGCCGGACCCGCCGTGCTCCAAGCGCTCACGCACCGGGACTCCGTGCTCGTCGCGGAAAAACTGGCGACGCGACGCGGCATCCGCGAAGGCGATGCGATTCGGATTCTCGTCGACGACCGCGAGCGGACGCTTCGCGTCGCGGGGCTTCTCCGATTCGACGGTCCCGCGCGCGCGCTCGACGGCAGCCTCCTCGTCCTCGACGTCGGGGCGGCGCAGGAGATCTTCGGCGCCGCCGGCGTTCTCGATCGCATCGACATCGTACTTCGACCCGACGTCCCGCGCGATGCGTTTCTCGCCGAGCTTCGCGCGTCGCTGCCGGCGAACGTGGAAGTCGCGCCGCCCGCGGCGCGCGGCGACGCCGTCGAGCGCCTCCTTCGCGCGTATCGCGTGAACCTCGCGGCGCTCGGCTTCCTCGCCGTGATCGTCGGCGCGTTCCTCGTCTACAACTCGGTGAGCGTCAGCGTCGCGCGCCGCCGGCCCGCGATCGCCACGGTTCGCGCGCTCGGCCTCTCGCGCCGGATCGTGGCCGCGGCGTTCCTCGCGGAAGGGACGGCGATCGGTGCGCTCGGCTCCGTCCTGGGCGTGGGGCTCGGCTGGGTTCTCGCGCGCGGGATCCTCGGCACGGTGACGCGCACGATCGGCTACCACTACGTCCGCACGCGCGTGAGCGGGATCGCGTTCGACGGCGAGTCCGTGGCGGTCGCGCTCCTCCTCGGCCCGCTCCTCGCCGCGGCCGCGAGCCTCGTTCCCGCGATCGACGCGGCGCGCGTGCCGCCGTCGCGGGCGCTGCGTCGCGGGGCACTCGAGGTCGCGCGCGGCGGAACGGGCGTGCTCGCGGCGATCGGCGTTCTGCTCCTCGGCTTGGCGGCGCTCGCCGCGCGCGGGCCGGCGATCGGCGGAATCCCCGTCTCGGGCTACGCCTCGGCGATGCTCGTGATCAGCGGCGCCGTGCTCCTCGCGCCCGGCTTCCTCGTCCTCGTTTCGCGCATCGTGCCGCTCTTGGCCTCGCCGATTCTCGGAGCGGAAGGCGACGTCGCGGCCGCCGGCATCCGCGCGGCGCCCGGTCGCACGGCCGTTGCCGCGTGCGGGCTGCTCGTCGGACTCGCAATGACAGTCTCGGTCGGGACGCTGGTCGGGAGTTTTCGCGTCACCGTCGATCGGTGGATCGAACAAACCGTGAAGGCGGATCTCTGGGTTTCGCCGCTCGCTCGCGCGTCGGGCCAGCGCGGCGCGACGATGGGACGCGACGCGGTCGACGCGATTCGCCGCGCTCCGGGAGTCGCCGACGTCGACCCGTTTCTCGAGCTATCCGTCGAGCTGCCCTCGGGCGGGATCGTGTCCGTCTCGAGCGGCGACTTCGCCGCGACGGCGCGGCACGTCGAGATCCCGTTCCTGCGCGGCGATTCGCACGCGACGCTCGAGCGCGCGGCGCGCGAGGGCCTCTCGATCGTCTCGGAAGTGCTGGCGAATCGCCTCCGGGTTCGCGAGGGCGACGTGCTCGAGTTACCGACTCCGAAGGGCCCGGCGACCTTCGTGGTCGGGGGGATCTTTCGAGACTTCTCGACGGATCAAGGATTCCTCGTGCTCGACGACGCGACCTTCGCGAAGTGGTTCGACGCGTCGCGCGTGACGTCCGTTGGGGTCTACGTCGCGCCGGGCGTCGACCTCGCGGACGCCCGAGACGCGATCGCTCGCGCGCTCGGACCCGAGCACCTCGTCTCGATGCGAACGAGCCGCGAGCTTCGCGACGAGGGGCTTCGCGTGTTCGACGAAACCTTTCGCGTGCCCGCCGTCCTCGAGATCATCGCGATCGTGATCGCGGTCCTCGGCGTCGCCAACACGCTCCTCGAGCTGGTGCTCGATCGACGCGCGGAGATCGTGACGTTGCGATTTCTCGGGTTGTCGCGGCGCCGGGTCGCGCGCATGCTCTTGTTCGAAGCGGGACTCCTTGGGCTCGCGGGAACGGTGCTCGGAGTCGCGAGCGGCGCGGCTCTTTCCTGGCTCCTCGTGAACGTGATCAATCGCCAGTCGTTCGGCTGGACGATCGATCTCGAACCGCCGTATCCGAGGCTCGCGGCGTCGGTCGCGTTGGTTTTCGTCGCGACGATCGCCTCGGCACTCTACCCGGCGCGCGAAGCGGCGCGCCTCGATCTTCGATTCGAGCGAGAGACGGCCGGATGAAAAAGACATCGCCCATCGCGGCGCTGCTCGCGGTCTCACTCTGCACACTCGGCTGCGGGCGCGCGGAGGAGTGGGACGTCGCCAAGCCGGGACGCACGTTCCATTTCCCGGACGATCACTTCGCGCACGATCGCTTCAAGACCGAGTGGTGGTACTACACGGGCCATCTCGGTGCCGCGTCCGGCGAGCGCTTCGGTTACCAGGTGACGTTCTTCCGGCGCGGCGTCGACGAGGCGGACGCGGCACCGGACGCGTCGGCATGGGCCGTGCGCCACCTCTATGCGGCGCACGTCGCCGTTTGCGACGAGAAGCGCGAGACCTTCACGTTCGCCGAGAAGGTCGGACGGGCGGCGCTCGGACGTGCGGGCGCGGCGGCCGATCGCTACCTCGTCTGGCTCGACGATTGGCGAGCCGCGGGGCTCGGGCGAGTGCACCACGTGACGGGCGGCGACGAGCGCTACCGCGTCGACCTCGCGCTCACGCCCGAGAAGCCGCCCGCCGTTCACGGGCAGGGCGGCGTCAGTCAGAAGGGCGACGGCATCGGGCGCGCGTCCCACTACTACTCGATGACGCGGCTGCGCACCGAGGGCGTCCTCGCCGTCGACGGCAACCCGCTCGCCGTGACGGGGTTGTCGTGGATGGATCACGAGTTCGGGTCAAACCAACTCGCCGACGACCAGGTCGGGTGGGATTGGTTTTCCGTGCAGCTCGACGACGGCGCCGACCTCATGGTTTATCGCATGCGGAAGCAGGACGGCAGCGTCGATCGCAACTCGAGCGGATCGTTCGTGGCGCCGGACGGCGCCGTCATCCCGCTCTCGCTCGACGACGTCTCCGTCGAGGCGAAGGGCACGTGGAAGAGCCCACGAAGCGGGGCGACGTATCCGAGCGGCTGGCGCGTCGCGGTCGCGAAACGAGGCCTCGACCTCGCGATCGAGCCCGTGCTCGCGGACCAGGAGCTCGACGCGAAGAAGTCGACGGGCATCGTCTACTGGGAAGGCGCGGTGCGCATCACCGGCACGTCGGCGGGGAAGCCCGTGCGCGGGCAGGGCTACGTCGAGCTGGTGGGGTACGCCGCCCCGTTTCGGGAAAAGATCTGAACTCCGTCACGCTCCGGGACGAATCGCCCGCAAAGCGGTGTTTTTTCGGCGCCGCGAGCGGGATTGCTTTGCCCGAGATCGAGGGAGCGGATAGCTTCGCCTTCGGGTAAATTGCAGATCGGGCAACCGAGTTCGCGAGCCGTACTCGCCGGGCAAACTCCCGGGAATCGGTTGTCGATCGAAAGAAGGGGTCCATGGCCAGCCGAACGGCCGAGCTCTTGGCCGCGTCCAGGCTCGATCTTCGCGCGCCGGACGGCACGCGAGAATTCCGGCCCGCGGAAAAGTGCATGTGGTGCGCGATCCTCTACTTCACCGCGATCGCCCTCCCGATCGCCGTCTTCCGAATCCTCCTCTGAGGTTGCCGCTCGCGCGGTTGCCCCTCCGTCTCGTCTCCGCGACGTGAGCTCTCGGTGATCTCGCGCTAGTGCTCGCGCGCGAGCGTCATGTGTCCGTCACGTCTCCCGCGAATGGAATCCACTCTGCGCTAGTGCTTGCGCGCCAGCGCGAGGGTCTCCGTTTTCAGCTGAACGTCGAAGATCACCGGATCCTTGATCCCGATGGCCGCCGGCAACTCCGCGTCGGTCGGCTCGCGCAGGCTGCTCACGAACCCGGCGCGATAGCGGCCCGACGCGCCCTCGACGAGGTAGCGGACGAGCGCCCACGTCTGTGCGTGGTAGAGCGCCGTGATCCGCGCGGCGTGTGCGGCATCGATCTCGCGGGCGAGCGACGCGATCTCTGACGCGTCGTGCACTTTCAGGAGGCGCGGTAGGGGAATCCACGGCGGCGCGGTCAGGTTCGCCTTCCACGTCTCGCGGAGCGATGCGAGCGGCTCCGGGGTTTCGACGGCGAGGCCCGCCAAGTAGTCGGCGAGTCCCTCGCGGATCGGAAGACACCGAGAATCGAGCCCGTAGACCCCCGCGAGCTGATGCGCCGCGGCGTGGAGCGCGAACGACGCCGGCGCTTCCGGGCCCACCGCCGCGACGAGCACGCCGGCCCCGGGATCGAAGCTCGCACGACGCTCGTCGTGGAACGCGCCGGCGGTCGGCGGGTAGGGCGGGTGCGAGCACAAGACGATCACGCCGAGCGGATCGTCGACCGAGTGGAGGCGCGGGAGCTTCAGCGGCTCGGCGAACTTCGTGTTCACGGCGCGAGCGAGGCGTTCGAGGCCGCGGCCGAGTTCGGACACCGCGTCGTCCGACGGCGCCGCGTTGGACGCGTCGACGGCGAGCACCCACGGGCGGAACTCGGTTCGAATCGTCGCGGGCCGGCCGCCGAGCGCCGGGTGAAAGCGGAGGTTCTCGCCGCGCTTCGTCGCGCGATCGAGGAACGGGTCCGCGGCGATCACTTTCTTCTGCGCGCGTGCCTCGGTGCCGATCGCTTCGGCCTCGCGTGTGGCCGTCGCGTACTCGTCGTTCGTGAGGCGCCGGCTTCCCCACTTCTTCCAGAACTCGTCGAACACGCCGTCGAAGTCGAGATCCGCCCACGCGGGATCGAGGATGAACTCGCGCTTCGGTTCTGACTTCGCAGGCACCACTTCGACCTCGGGCGGAATGGGCGGGCCGAAGATCTCGGGCAGAGTCGGGTTCTCGGCCGGCGGCGGTAGGGCGGCCGTTTCGTCGGCCGGCGGCGTTGGACTCGGCGGCGTGAGGAAGCGGCGGCGCGCGAGGACAACCGTCGCGGCGAGCATTCCGACGACCACGAGGAATCCCAGCCAGTGGAGCGTGTGCCGTCGGCTTTGGCGTCGCGCCTCGGCGGCCTCGCGCGCCGTGGGCGGTGCGATTTCGAACTCCAGGCCGCAGGCACCGCAGCGAACGACGCTGCCGACGTGCTTCTCCGAAGCCTCGAGGGGTTGACGGCAGCCGGGGCAAGCGACGAGCATTCGGTGGATCCTAGTCGCTTCGCCGAGTCGGCTCCAGATCCTGGATCGACGAGAAACGGCAAATTCGGTCGCGACCGCTCGATTCGACGAAGTCGGTTGCAAAGGGCGGGAAACGGACACTCTTCGGTAGATGGCCCAAGCGAGGTTCCGGTGAACCAAGAGGAAGAGTGGGTTCGGCGCGCTCAAGCGGGTGACCGCGAGGCGTTCGGCGAGATCGTCCGATCGCTCGAGAGCGAGGTCGTCCACTTCGCGTTCCGGCTGCACGGCGACCGCGACCGCGCCGAGGATCTCGCGCAGGAGGCGTTCGTCGAGGCGTTTCGACGGCTCGCGTTCCTGCGCGACGCGACGCAGCTTCGCGGATGGCTTCGCGGGATCGTGAAGAACTTGCATCTCGCGCGCCTTCGCCGCGAAGCGCGCGAACCGGCGTCGATCGAGATCGGCGAGGCGGACCTGCCGTTCCACGCGGGCGAGCGCGACGACGCCGATGCGTTCGCCGGGCTCGCGCCCGCCGAGATCTTTGGGATTCTCGCGACCGAGATCGACGCCTTGCCGGACCCGTATCGCGCGACGCTCCTCCTTCGACATTGGGAAAAGCTGTCGTGCAAGGCGATCGCGAAGCGTCTCGACGTCGCCGTCGGCACCGTGACCATGCGGCTCACGCGCGGGCATCGCCTGTTGCGCGAGGCGATCTTCAAGCGCGTGGGAAACGCGCGCCACCGTTAATCTGTCGGGAGCGAGTGACATGCGTTGCGACGAAGCCCTCGATCACATCGACCTGCACGTGACCGGCGATCTCGGAGCGATCGCCGCGCTGCGGCTGCGTCGTCATCTCTTCGGCTGCCGGAGCTGCTACGCGGAGCTGCGGCGCGCCCGGACCGTGCACGGCGTCGTCGACGATTACGTCGGGCACCTGCGGCCACGGACGAGCCTGCGAGATCGCGTGATGCGCGACATCGCGGAAACGCCGTCGCCGATCACGAGTGCCTATGCACCCGAGCGCGCGCGACGAACGTGGATCGCGCCGCTCGCCGCCGCGGCCGCGGTGCTCGCCGCGGGCGTCACGCTGTGGGCGATGCTCCAGAATCGCGCGGCGACCGACGACATCCTCGCGCGCGTCACGCGCATCGAGGGCCGCGCGCTCTACACCGCGCCCGGCGAGCGCCGCGCGGTCCCGCTCGGAGTCGACGACGCCGTCGTCTCGGAAGGGCGAGTCGAAGCGCCGGACGGCGAGACGTCGGCGCTCGAGACCGACGGCGGCGCGGTGCGTTACGACGTCGGCGACGGCGGCGCGTTCCGCCTGCGTCGCGGACCCGTCGGGAAGATCGTCGTCTACGAGCGAGGGACGCTCGGCATCACGACGCAGCAAGGGGGCGACGTCGCGGAAGTGCGCACGCCCGGCGGCAGCATCGTCCCGCAAGACGAGGCGATCGCGCTCGCGATCACGCCGATCCCCGCACGCGACAACGCGCACCGGATCGAGCTTCGCCGTGGCCGCGTCGAAGTCCGCAATCCCGACGGCACGCTCGCGCTCGACGCGCCGAACGTCGCGGTGGTCGAAGCCGGCTTCGCGCCCGAGCCGTGGCACGAGCCCGTACCACCGGCCGTCGTGGCTCCTCCGCCGTCGCGGCCGCCCGCGGCTGCCGTCGCCGTGACGGCGAAGCCGACACCGTCGCCAAGAACGGCGAGGCAGGCGGTCAGTGCGTTCCAAGAGGCCGCGGTCGCGTTGGCCATGCTCGGTCGCCGTCGAGAGCAGGAGGTGATTCCAAGGGGATCCGACTTTGCTGCGGTCCAACGCTCGGAGCCGCTGCACGGCCTTCTGGAGAAATACGACACCGCGCGAAAGGAAGTCATCTCGTTCGGGGCGGACGCCATCACCGCAATCTTCGGGAGGAACATTTGCGCTGTCGATGCCGAGGGCCCGATGGCAGAGTGCGTCGAGGCGATTGCCGCAGCGAACCCGAATTCGAGTGCGGTCGACAACGTCATCGCCGATCACTACTCGGTGCTCTCGCTCTTCGGCATGCATCGAGAATGGCGGCGCCGGCCCTATGTCTATCGTGGCTCGCTGAGGTTTCGCAATCTCTTCAAGGCTGCGGAAAGTCCGGAGGCGTTGCGAGACCTCACGATCATCGAGGAATTGAAATCGACCAGCGTCGGCGGATTCCCGAAGGAGGCGTATCGCGTGGCCGACGAATTCTCTCGGCGGCTCGTCGATGCCTATCGGGAGTCGTCGGCCGACGAGGCTTGGAAACGCGCCGCAGTGGATCTTCTTGCGGTGCTCGGCGCCGTGTCCGAGCTTCGCGAGATCGAGGGCGTCGAGACTGACCTCGAGCTGAAGGCGCGCATTCGAACCTATGTCGAGTTGATGCCGAAGGACGCTTGGTCGTTCGAATCCCGGCTGAAGAGCGCGCTGGCTCGGTTCGAGACGTCGCCGGAGTCCATCGAGTCGGACAACCTCGATCCAGCGACGGTCGTCGAGCTGCTGTTGACGTACCGCTGGATGCGTGAGGGCGCACCAAACGATGCCTGGGCGCGCCTGCTCGAAGACGCCTTCTTCGGTCGACGCGGCATTCTCGGAAGGCCGCCGACGGAACTCATGCAGCGAACGGCGGCCGTTGCGCTCGCGCGCTGGGCGGCGCGTTGCACCGACGAAGCGCTCGTCGATCGGTTGTTCGAGGCCACGCCGGGCACGGATGCACCGGCGCAGGTCTTGTACGTCGCGTTCATTCAGGGCCGGGAGGAATTCCCCGTCCCCAAGCGTGGAAAGCCGTCGGCCACAGTGCAGGCGATGCTGGACGGCGGATGGGCGTTCATCACTGCGCAGGGCGACGCACCGACGGTCGGCGACGTAGCGTGGTCCGTTATCGAGAAGGCGAACACGTCTACGCTGTCGCGCCGTTGGGGCGAGTGGAACTTCATCAAGCGTTGAGTCGGAACGCGCGCTTGCCGGCGGAAAACGTCGAGCCGTCCTTGCGGCGCGCGATCACTTCGACCGTGTGCCAGCCGTCGCCGAGCGCGAGCTTCGCGACGTCGATGCCGAAGCCGCAGCGGCCGGCGGCCGGGTCGTCCTTCACGGCGTGGCCGATGTCGGCGCGCAAAAGACCGTACTCGGCGTCCACTTTGCGCGCGCCGTCGACGAGCACGTGCACCGACGCGACCGCATTCGCCGGATCGTACGCCCAGCCGTGAATGCGCGCGCTCGGAGAGAGCGTCAGCTCGTTCTCCAGCGGCGAGTCGACGTGGCCTTGTAGGTAGTAGCGCGGCGCCTCACGTCGCGCCCGGCTTCCCTTCTTCGCGATCGCGTGCAGCAAGTCGGCCTCGTGGATCTCGATCGCGTCGAAGCCGAGAAGCTCGAGATAGTGGCGCAGCTCGACCGCGCTCGCGTACTGGTTTCGCGATCGATCGAGGTGCTTCGCGTCGCCGACGTGGTTCTTCTGATCGCCGAGCCACTTCGTGAGAGTCCAGTCCCCGTCGATGTTCAGCGTGTCGACGTAGATCCGCCCGCCGACCCGCAGGGCGCGCTGGATCTCGCGCAAGTACTCGAAGAGATCTTCCTTGTCGAGGTGGAAGAGCATGATCGTCGCATAGGCGAAGTCGAACGTGCCGTCGCCGAGCATCGCCAGCGATGGGCCCGTGAGCGCGTGGAATTCCACGTTCTTCAGGTCCGCGGTGCGCTCGCGTGCGTGCGCGACCATGTTGTCGGAGATGTCGACGCCGACGAAGCGCGCGACGCGCGGGGCCAGCTCGCGGCCGATGCGCGCGACCCCGCAGCCGATCTCGAGGACCGCGCTCTTCGAATCGCACAGCCCGAGCGCGAGAAACGAATCGGCGACGCGCTTGCCCTCGGCCTGGAATTGCACGTCCGTCGCGGCGTTCGTGACGACGGAAAACGCTTCCACGCTCGTCTTCGAGTGCTCGTTCCACCAGTCCTTGTATGACTTTGGCGTCGTCACGGACGTCCCTCGGTACCGTCAGGGTAGGTCGTCGGCATCGTCACGGTTGATCCTCGCACGCGTCGGGAACTGTCGTTGGCTTCGTCATGGCGCGAGATCCTACGCGGGGATCGCCCCGGCACACAAGAAAGACCGCTTGTCGTTCCGCGCCCAAACGGATACCACGTCGCGATGCAACCGACCGAGGTGAGGTCCGCGCTCGCCGCCGTGCGCGGCGCCATCCGTCCGTTCGTGGTGCCGGCCGTCACGCGAATCGCCGACGAATCTCGCGATCCGTTCCGCGTGCTCGTCTCCACGATGCTGTCTTTGCGCACGAAGGACGCGGTCACCGACGCGGCGTCCATGCGGCTCTTCGCGCTCGCCGATACACCACGCGCGCTTCGCGGCCTCTCGCGCCGCGAGATCCAACGTGCGATCTACCCGGTCTGCTTCTATCGCAACAAGACGAAGCATCTCGCCGAAGTCGCGCGACTCCTCGGCGAGCGTCACGGCGACCGCGTCCCCGCGACGATGGAGGAGCTGCTCGAGCTGCCGGGCGTCGGGCGAAAAACCGCGAACCTCGTGCTCTCGCTCGGTCACGGGATCGACGCGATCTGCGTCGACACGCACGTCCATCGCATCTCGAACCGCTGGGGCTTCGTGCGGACGAAGACGCCCGACGACACGGAGAGGCGCCTTCGCCACCGGCTCCCGCGCCGGCACTGGATCGAGTACAACGATCTCCTCGTGACGTTCGGTCAGAACGTGTGCACGCCGCTCTCGCCCTGGTGCAGCCGCTGCCCGCTCGCGGCGCGGTGCGAGCGTCGCGGCGTCGGGCGATCGAGGTGACCGTGAGCGAAGAGCCGAACGCGACCCCTGAAACGGAGCTGACCGCGGCCGACCTCGTCTTCCGCGACGAGGACTTCGACGCGTTCAAGAAGGAGAAGTGGCGCTCGCCCCTTTTCAACAACGAGCGCTTGAAGACGCGCCGGAAGCTCACGGCGATGGGGAAGCGCATCTTTGTGAAGCTCGCCGAGGCGGGCCTCGCGCTCGAGATGCAGGCGAGCCTCTCGCATCCCTACACGTTCAACAAGTACTCGGTCGACTCGCTGTGGGTCTACTGGAGCCGGGCGGACTCGGAGCGAAAGAAGCTGAAGCGCGTGCTCGGCCACGAGCTCGGCAAGGACCTCGACCCGAACTACACGCACTGCATCCTCGTCATCGGGCTCGACGTCTCGAAGGTCGAGCTGGCGATGCGCGTGCACTCCGCGGCGTGGTGGGACGGTCAGAACTTGAAGAACAAGTGCCGCACCGAAGCCGCCGTGCGCGAGTGGACGTCGATCCTGAACGCGCTTCCGGGCTTCGTCCTCAACATTCACGACTGGAAGAAGGAGTACCGCTGTGGAACGCTCCTGCCGGGGGAGGTCGCGAACTTCTTCGAGTACTTCGTGCCCGGCGAGCACTGGCTCCACCTGCGGCGCGCGATCCCTCGGGACGACGCACAGCTCGCGAGCCCGACGTTCGTCGACGCGGCAGCTGCGGATCTCGTGAAGCTCGTCCCTGCCTATCGCTTCGTCGCGTGGTCTCCCACCAACGATTTTCTGGCGCTCCGCGCGTAGCCCAGCACTTCGCTCGTAACTTTTCGCCGGCCGCCCCCGTAGAGTAGGTGACTTGCCGAACGGCGACTCTCGAGAGCCAACGGAAGCGCGGATGAACCCGAGCGACGGCGACACCGACGAGGATCTCGTCCGAAAGTACCGATTGGGGGACGACTCCGCCTTCGACGCGCTCGTCGACCGCCACGCTCGCGGCGCGATTCGCTTCGCGAAGCACATCCTCGGCGATCGCCACGAGGCCGAGGACGTCGCGCAGGAGAGCTTCATCCGGCTCCTCGGTGCAGCGAAGAACGGCGGCTACGACGCGCAGCGCGGTCGGTTCGCGGCATTCTTCTTCCGGCTGGTTCGCAATCTCGCCGTCGACACCCAGCGCGGGCGCCGTACGCCCGCGCTGCTCGACGACGCGCTCCCGGCGCCTCCGGAATCCGAAGGCTCGGTCGTCGCCGAGCGTGCCGAGACGCGCGAGCGGCTAGCCGTCATCGTGGCGCGTCTGCCCGAGCACGAGCGCTCGGCGCTCGTCCTTCGGGAGTTCGAGGGGCTCGCGTACCGCGACATCGCGGAAGCGCTCGGCGCGAGCCTCGAACAGGTGAAGACGTGGATCTTTCGAGCGAGGCGCCGAATCGAGCGCGAATGGGGTTCGCTGCCTCGCGAGCTGGGCGTGCACAGAAAGAGAAGTTGAGCCATGGCCTGTGAAGTGAACGGTCCGGATCTTTCCGCTTACGCGGATGGCGAGCTTTCCCCCGAGCACGCGGAGCGCATTCGCGCTCACGTTCTCTTGTGCGACGAGTGCCGCGCGACGCTCGACGCGTGGGGCGCGGCGGGCGACCTCCTGCGTGCGAGCGAGGCGGGTGACGATGAGGCCGCAGTGCGCGCGTCGATTCACGCCGCCGTTCGCGAGGGCCGTCGCGCGCGAGCGCCGCGCCTGTCGCGTCGCGTGCGCTGGTTGCTCGCGGCCGCCGCTGCGCTCGTGCTCGTCGCGCCCGCGCTCTTTTTCGGACAAGCCCTGGCGACGAGTCGCCAAGCGCGCGAGGTCGTGAGCCTCGAAGGACAGAACCGCGTCGACGCCTCCGCGCAAGTGCAAGACGTCGATGCCTTGCAGATGGATCTCGCGGCCGTCCTGGTTCACGCACGTGCCGCCGGACTCGACGCGGATCGTCTGGAGGGGCTCGAGAGGCAGGCTCAGGTGCTCGCCGAGGAGTCGGAGCGGTTGCGCGCTCGACTTCTGCAAATCGATGACCGCCTTCGGAAGGAAGGCCTTCTTCGTGACGACGAAATCGAAAAGACCCGTTCGAACCGACCGGGAGAACCATTGGAGGTGGGCAGTGAGTCGACCAAACGTTAGCGGTTTCGGTGGCTGTCTCGCGGCGTTGACCGCGATTTCGGGAGCGCTCTTCACGACCTCGTCCTTCGCGCAGTCCGTCCCTGCGCAATCGGCACGCATCGCCGTCGCCGTTCCGGCGGCGGCCGCAGCGACGGCGGACGACGATCGCGACGACCGACTCGAGGCGTTGTCGACGAAACTGACGGCGCTTGGCACGAAGCTCGAGAGCGAGCTGAACGTCGACGCGTGCGTCGGGCAGGCGAAGGGAAAGTGGAAGCTCGACAAGGACGAAGTCCGATCGGTTCGCGATCTCGTGGAAGCGTTCCGGGCGGCGCACGACGGAAACGAGACCGACGGAGCGTGGAAGAAGCGATTTGCCCAGATTCGAAAGGACGCGATCTCCGATCTCGGAGACGAGCGCGGCTCCGAGGTCGGCGAGTGGCTCGAGGCGAAAGAGGAGATCATTCGCCAGCTCGCGTCGGAGATGGGCAAGCTGAGCAGCACGCTCTCGAACGAGACCTTGTCGAGCGCGGAGGTCGCGGCGGCCGAGAGCCTCGACGCCGACAAGCTCGCCGAGTCCGTTCAGCAGGACGTCGCAAAGAGCCTGCGCGATTCGCTCGCCAAGCTGAAGATCGAACAGAAGGCGATGGGCGACGTCGACGTTCGGAAGATCAAAGAGGAAGTGCGAAGGGCGGTCGAAGCGGCTCAGCTCGATTCCAAGCGATTGCAGGAAGAACTCCGGGCAGCCGGCGAGGCTGGGAAGATCGACCCGCAGCAGATCCAGGAGCAAGTGCGTCAAGCGCTCGAGGCCTCACGAGTCGACACCGACCAGATCCAAGAGCAAGTTCGGCACGCATTGGAGGCGGCCAAGATCGATCCGGCGCAGATTCAGGATCAGGTTCGCGAGGCGCTCGAAGCGGCACACGTCGACTCCGCGCAAATTCAGGAGCAAGTTCGCGAGGCACTCGACGCCGCGAAGATCGATCGGGAAACGATCGAAGAGCAGGTTCGCCAAGCCATCGACGGCGCGAAAGCCGATTCGGACCCGATTCACGAGCGCGTGCGGAAATCGCTCGAGCAGGCGGAGGGAGCGAAAGAGCGCTTGGTGGAGGGCATGCGAAAGAAGCTCTCCCAGGGACAGGAGATGACGCCCGACGTCCGTCGCAAGCTAGAGGAAGCGCTTCGAAACCTCGAGAAGTCCCGCGTCTACCAGAAGGAAAACATCGGGCAGATGAAGCGCCAGATGGCCGAGCAGTATCGAAAGCAATTCGAGAGTGAGACGGTCAAGCGGAGTCTCGAGCAACAAGCGCGGACGATGCGCGACGCCGCCGACGAGTATCGTAAGCAGGCCGAGGAGGCACGTCGATACGCCGAGGTCGAAGCGAATGCGGCGCACTCCCAGCACGACGAAGCGATGAAGCGCTACCGTGACCTCGCGACGAAGGAGCGAAACGACGTTCGCACGCGGCGCCGATCCGAAAGCGACGAGCTTCGTCAGAGCCGCGAGGAAATCGAAAAACTTCGCCTCAAAGTCGAAGAACTCGAGAAGCAGCTCGAACAACTTCGCGCCAAGCGTTCCGCGAAATCCCGCAGCGTCTGACCCGCCGGCTAAAAGGGTCAGACCCTTTCCGACGGCGACCGCGCTGCGAGCGGATCGCGAACCCAGCCGGCTAACGGGGTCAGACCCCAGCCGACGGCGATTGGCCGCTGCCGCTGGCGGGTGTCGTGTGCGCTTCGAAGCCGGTGGCCTGCGCCAGGCACGAGCTGGTGCCGCCCGAACCCATCGCGGTGCGGAAAACGCATTTGGCGTCGCGGCTACCGATCTCGGAGTTCGTCGAGCCTTGTCGTTCGGGCGTTGACTCCGTACCGTACTCGCTCGGTCGACCAACGGGCGATTGCGGGAGCGAGGCGTGCGCCGACGGAAGGGGCCGACTTCGGGATCCAGCGCGATCCAAGTGGGAGCCCTCTGTGCGCTCGCCGCGTGCTCCGGCCCGGGGCCTCGCGACGATTCCCGCTCACCGACGACTGGCGATCAGGCGCGGAGCGCCGTGGATCGACTGTCGAGTGATCTGGCGACGGCGCGAGCGCGCGAAGCGGCGGCCGTTGCTCGAACGCTTGCATCGGGCGACCGGCGGGATCTCGACGAGGCACGCGAGGCGGTTCGCCACCTCTTCGAAGATCCCGAGCGCTATGGGCGCCTCGTTCGCGCGATCGACGACGCGCCCGATCCGGTCACGCGCCGCCGTGCCGAGCGACTTCAAGTCGCGTTCGTCGGTACGTCCCCACGACCGGATTCGGCGAAGGCTCTGCGAGCGACCGAGGCCGCGTGCGTCGAGGCGCTCTCCCGAGTGACGCCGCTCGAATCGGCGCGGACCGCTCGCGACGGCGCGACACGCGAGTCCGACTACCGCGCTCGTTCCGAGGCATCTCGAAGCTACGCACCGCCGATGCGAGCACTGCTCGTCGCCCGCAACCGGGCCGCGCGCGACACGCTCTTTCGTGACGCCTGGGAGGCGCACTGTTTCGCGGTCGAGCTCGATCCAGCGGACGTGCAGGCATTGCTCGACGGCCTCGAAGCGCGCACCCGTGCGGCATACGCGGACTGGACGCGCGAGCGGTGCGCGGAGCGGGGAATCGCGCGCCTCGAAGCCTGGGACGTCTTCGAGTCCGGATCGCCGCAGGCCGCAGACAGGGACGCCGCGTTCCCGGCGGCCGCATCCGTGGAGCGCGCGAAGCGCCTGTTTCAGGAGATCGGCCTCGGCGACGCGGTCGCGCGCGTGAAGTTGTTCCCGCAGCTCCGCGACGGACGCGGTCGAAATCCCGACGTGATTTCGGGTACACCCGGAGGCGTGACGCTCGCCCTCGACCCGGCGTCCGGTCCGGATGGCTTCGCCGATCTCGTCGCGGGATTCGCTGCTGCCGTTCACGAAGGAGCCGCACCTCCGGGCCCGACCGAGACGGCGCGTCCCGTTCGACTCTTTCGCGATGGAATCGGGCGAGCCGTGGCGTGGGTCGCACTCGACGAGAGCTTCCTTCGCGCATCGATCGGTCTCGACGAGGGCGTGATCGGACGGATCGCAGACGAACGCTCGCGAACGGGCGTCGCGAACGTTCGCCGGCGTTTACTCGCGGCTGCGTTCGAGCGCGAGGCCTCCCGCAGTCCGGGGCGCGACCTCGACGAGCTGTGGCGAAACCTCTGCGAGCGATACCTCGACGTCGCGCCGCACCCTGGTCTCGAGCCCTGGCCCGAGCTGGTGCCGACGGCAACCGATCCCTTCGGGGCGCTCGACGGCGTGCTCGAGGAGGCGATTGCCGCGCAGGTCGTGGCCGCGCTCCCGCGGGAAACTCGGGTCACCCCTGCGACGGGAGACTGGCTCCGAGATCACGTCTACGCGCTCGGCGCGAGCGAACCATGGCCGCGAATCCTGGAGCGGGCAACCGGCTCGCCTTTCACGCCGATTCCGCTCCTTCGCCGCCTCCTCGGCCGTGCGGCGGGCGACTGATCTATCTCACGACGAGCACGATCGCGTTGGTGACGCTGAACCCCGAGGGATGCGTCGATCCGACGTCGAGCAGCAGTCCTTGAAGCGTCACGGCGATCGCGCGATTGAACCCTTGTGGGCGGTGGAGCTGCCACGGCGCTCGAGTCGGTGACGGCAGCTCTCGCGCCGTGCCGCAGAATCGCGATGGCACACCGAGGCTCGAGCGCAAGCAAAGATAGGGTTGCGGACTTTGGTGCGCTTGGAGCGGCGTCGGATTCACCGTGCACCCGACGCGCTGACCGCCGACGACGAGGTCGACCTGCCTGGACGGATAGCCACGCCAGATCCATAGGCCGTAGTTCGCGGGATCGGGGCCCGCGGGCGACGCGGCGAGCGTCACGTCGATCGGCGTGAAGAGCGGCACGATGACGCCGCCCGTCTGCCCGTTCACGCGAAGCACGTCGGCGATCGGGCCCGTCGTGGCGTTGACGTCGCCGCGTGCGCACGGCTCGAGGTCGCGCACGAAGATGTCGCTGAACCCGTTGGTCTGGTTGAGCACGAGATTCGACGCGAAGCTCTGGAACGCGATGAATCGCCCGTTCGCGGACGTTGCGGGCGCGTTGCTGATGCTGTCCGCGGCCTCGCCGGCGGAGCTGATGCTGACGAGGGTCGTCTCTCCCGACTGCAGATCGTGCACGAAGATGTCGCCGATGCCGTTCGTGTCGTTCGCCGCGAGGTTCGATCCGTTGCTGTCGAACGCTACGTAGCGACCGTCCGCAGAAACCGATTGGAGGAAGCTGAAGCTGTCGGACGGCGTGCCCATCGAGTCGACGCTCACGCGCGTCACCACGCCGGTCGACGTGTCGACGGCGAAGATGTCGGTCGTTGCGTTGACGTCGCCAGGGACGAGGTTCGTCGCATCGCTGCGAAACGCGACGACCCGGCCGTCGCCGGAGATCGTCGGCACTTCGCTGTTCGCATCGCCTTCGCCGCCGCCTACGGGCACGCTCACGCGCGTGGTCGCTCCCGTCTGCATGTCGTGCACGAAGACGTCATTCGAGCCGTTCGTGTCGCCGGCGACCAGGTTCGTCGCGGCGCTGCCGAAGGCGACGAACCTGCCGTCCGCCGAGATCGCCCCGAAAAAGCTGTCGGTGTCCGCCTCGTTCCCCATCGAGTCGACGCTCACGCGAGTCGTCGTTCCCGCGATCAGGTCACGCACGAACACGTCGACCGCTCCGTTGGTATCGCTCGGAGCGAAGGTGGTTGAGTCGCTCGAGAACGCGACGTACCGACCGTCCCCGGAAATCGCAGGTGCGAACGCGATCCCGTTGCCTTGCGTGCCGCCGGTCGAGACGCTGGCCAAGACGGTCGTCCCGGCCACGCGATCGCGGACGAACACGTCTTCGAACCCGTTGACGTCGCCGGCGACGAGGTTCGAGGCGTCGCTGTGGAACGCC
This sequence comes from Planctomycetota bacterium, assembly GCA_016178505.1. Taxonomy (GTDB): domain Bacteria; phylum Planctomycetota; class JACOTG01; order JACOTG01; family JACOTG01; genus JACOTG01. The sequence continues at coordinate 6,274 of JACOTG010000131.1, read as the reverse complement.
ACGAAGCGTCCGTCCGCGGATATCGCGGGGAGGAAGCTGTCGGCATTGCCCTGAGTCCCCAATGTCGACACGCTCGCCCGGGTCGTTTGGCCGGAGTCGCGGTCGCGCACGAAGATGTCGCCGAATCCGTTCGTGTCGCCGGCGACGAGAGTCGTGGCGTCGCTGTGGAACGCGACGAACCGGCCGTCGGCAGAGAGGGCAACTCCGGCGAGCCCGCTGTTGTTGTCGCCTTGCGTTCCGTTCGACGAGACGCTGACTCGGGTCGTCACTTGCGCGGCCGCGGAGAGGCAAACGAAGAAACACGCGAAGAAAACTCTCATTGCACACCTCCCTTTGAGGATCTCACGATGCTCCCACTGTACGCGGAGTCGGCATCGAGTTCATCCGCAGAAAGCCGCGTCGGCTGAGGCCCAGTCGTCGCTGCCGGCACCGCGAACCGTCTTCACGAAGCATGGGCCCCGCGGAGCGAAAGTGGAGGATTCTTCGGGACGGACGAATGAGCCAGGCACGGTACGCGCGGCGGGCTAGTCCTCGGCGTTCTTGTATTGGTTGTGGCAGAGCGCACAGCCGGAGTTGACGCGCGTCAGGCCGACGTTCATCGCTTCTTCGAGCTTGCCCTCGGCGATCGTTTGCTCGAGCGCCGTGGCGTCCTCGCGGAGCATCTCGGCGTATTTCCGGAAGTCCTCCTCGTCCTTGAATGTCACGACCTCGGGCCGCCCGAGAACCGACGCGATGCTCGCGGCGACTCCCTTCAGCGTTCGCTGCGTCCCCGCGACGTCGCCGATTCGGTCGGGCTTGAGGTGTTCGTCGAGTGCCACGAACGCGCGGTCGATCTCGCGCATGTTGCATTTGAACCGAGTGTCGCGCCGCTCCTCGCACGCAAGCGTCGCGAAGACCCCGATCGCTACGGTGATGCAAAACGAAACTCTCGTCACGGTCGACGCTCCCACGCAGCTGGACTCTCGATGGACGCATTCGAAGCGCAGCTCGTTCGAAAGCAAGAAGGCGCGCCATTCAACGGCGGCGGCGCCCGCGCGTCAAGCCATGCGAATTTCCTAAAGCGCAGTGTCGGTCCGCGACGACATCAGTGGGTCGCTCGACTCGCCGCTTATTCCGAAATCGGCTTTCGAAAGGGCATTGGATGACGCAGGACAATCACTTCGACGTCCGGCGGGTGATCGAAGAGAACACTCGCGTCAAGACCTTGAAGGAGCTCGAGCAGGAAGGCAAGCGGGCCGTCAAGGTCGTTCGCGCGAGCCAGATCTACGAACTCATCACGGAGGCCGTGGAGCGCACGATCCAGTCCACGTCCCTCGACATGGCCGAGCAGCAGAAGCTCGAGGTGATCAAGCAGTCGAACGACGAATTCCGCCGGCTGGTCCGCGAGCGCGAGGAAGAGCGCCAGCGAAACGAGCGGCGCGAGGCGCAGCTCGCTCAGTACGAAGACGAGATTCGAAAGCTCCGCGCCGAGATCGATCGAATTTCCCGCGAGCAGAGCGACGACAAGCGCAAGCTCACGACGCAGAAGCAGTCCATCGAGGATTCGCACGAAGTCGAGGAGAAGCTGCGTCGCGAGGTTCGCGCGGCCATCGAGGAGCGCGATCGCATCGCTCGCGAGCGCGACACGGTCACGGACGAGCTGGGCAAGCTGCGGACGGACCTCGGCCGTCGCGAGACCGACCGCGATCAGTCGATTCGTTCGACTCGCGAGGAGTGCGATCGGCTCACGGGCAAGCTGCGCGCGGAGACGGCACGCGCCGACGAAGCCGAGCGCAAGGTCCAGCAGCTGACCATCGAGATCGAGCGCCTTCGTGCCGAGATCGAGAACTCGGCGCGCAACCGAGAGGAAGACCGCAAGCTCATCCAGTCGATGCGCGATTCGGACAACGCGTGGCAGGCGAAGGTCGACGGCCTGCAGGCGGAGCTGCGCCAGATCCACTCGAAGCGAGACGACGACATCTCTCGCACCGAAGAGGCCGAGAAGCTGAGCGCGCAGTCGGCCGAGGAGCTGCGATCGCTGCGCACGGATCTCCAGCGCCTCGTGCGCGACCAAGAGAACGCCGAAGCGCAAAAGCGCGCGCAGGGCGAGATCATCGCCACGTACGAAAAGCAGATCGCCGCGCTGACCGACGAGATTCGATCGGCACACGAGAAGGCGACGTCGCCGGAGTTGATCAACGCGCTCTTCGACCAAGTGAACTCGATCAAGTCTTCGTTCGACCAGCTCAACCAAGGGGCGGTCGTCACGCCCGCGCAGCAGGCTCGAATGGAGCGCGAGGCGGCGGCGTTCGCGACCATGGAAAAGCTCTTCGCCGAGAAGATGGAGAAGATGTCGAAGCAGATCTCCAACAAGCTCGAGGACATGACCTACAAGCCGAAGGAGAAGGCCGTCGAGTCCGCAAAGATCGTCCTCGACAACCTCTTCCGCGACGAAACCCCGATCGAGACGAACCTGGAGAACGTGGGAATCCGCGAGCAATCGGGTGGTGGCATCCTCGGCGCGCTCGAGCGCCTCAAGTCGATGCAAAGCGGCGGAGCGTTCGGCAACAAGAACGTGATGCCCGGCGGTCCGAGCGAGAAGTCGACGCAAGACGAGGAATCGGAAGAGAAATGACGCCGACGAATCGGCCGACGGGGCTCAGAAGTCATGACACAGAATAGTCGACGCCGACGAAGCATGCCGGTGACGGAGGAAACGATGAGCGACTTTGAACGCACGTATCAGGTGGCCGCGAACGTCCCGACCACAGGCGACGCGTCGGCCGAGAAAACTACACAGGGAGGGAATCCGATGACCGAAGCCTTCAGGAGCGCTCAGCCCAGCGCCGACGCCTTGGAGCGTGGAGCGCAGTTCGCCAAGAACCTGTCTCAGGGAACGCTTTCGCAGACGACCGGAAACCCGACGACGGGTGGCGTCACGGGCGGCGCCCAGGGGAGCTTCGGATCGGCGGGATCGTCGGGCAACGTCGAGCAGGGACCGACGACGAGCGAGTTCACGGGCGGCCGGCAGTTCTCGTCCGGAGGACTCGGCGACTCCGAGTCCGGTGGCAACGCGGGGGAGGGTCAGGGCGGCGCGCCGACCGGAGGCACCGGCTGGCAGACCGAGCAGAACCCGGCGAACCGCGCCGGACTGCGCCTCGGCAAGGGCCTCGACATCGGAACCGTGAACCTGGCCGCGGCCGTCCAGAACGAAAAGGGCGGCATCACGATCAAGCTCGAGCGAAACGCGTTCATCGACATCAACAGCGACGTCTACAGCAAGCGCATGCTGACGAAGCTGAAGGTGCCGTACGTCATCCACAACGGAAAGATGATCGTGCTCGGCGACGCTGCGTTCGAGCTGTCGAACATCTTCGGCCGCGAAACGCGTCGCCCGATGAAGGACGGCCTCATCTCCCCGAACGAGACGGATGCGCTGCCGATGGTGAAGCTGATCATCGAGAAGGTCCTCGGACCGATCCAGGCGCCGGGCGAGCCGTGCTTCTTCTCGGTGCCCGCGCCGTCGATCGACAAGGACAACAACATCATCTACCACCAGGGCCTGTTCGAAGGCATCCTTCGCAAGCTCGGCTACACGCCGAAGGCAATGAACGAAGGGCACGCGGTGGTCTTCGCCGAGCTGGCCGAGCAGAATTTCACGGGCATCGGCATCTCGTGCGGCGGCGGAATGTTCAACATCTGCGTGTCGTACAAGACGATCCCCGCGCTGTCGTTCTCGATCAGCCGCGGCGGTGATTGGATCGACTCGAATGTCGCGACGGTGCTCGGCATCACGGCCGCGCGCGCGACGTACCTCAAGGAGCGCGGCGTCGACATCACGAACCCGACGTGCCGCGAGGACGAGGCGATCGTCATCTACTACCGCAACCTCATCAACTACACTCTGCAGAACATCAAGGCGAAGTTCGAGGTCGCGAGCGACATGCCGGAGTTCCGCGAGCCGGTCGACATCGTCTGCTCGGGCGGAACCAGCATGATCAAGGGATTCGAGAAGGTGTTCTGGCAGGAGCTGCAGAACATCAAGTTCCCAATCAAGGTCGCGAAGGTTCGCCGCGCAGCCGAGCCGCTCACGAGCGTCGCGAAGGGCTGTCTCATCGCCGCCGCGATCAGCGAGCAGAACTGAGCCACACGACCGAGTAGAGCAGACCTACCGCGGGGCGCGCGTCCGAAAGGGCGCGCGCCTCGCTTCGTTGGAGCCAGGCTCAGATCCACCAGATTCAACACGCGTAACCCCATCGCTCGCCGTACCGCGAATCTGGCGGATCTGTGCCTGGCTCCGTACGCGTCAGCACACGGACCCGGCAAATTTTCGCCTGGCTCACGACGGCGAATCCGGCGAATGTGCGCCTGGCTCCGTAGGCGTCATGCCTCCGCACGCATCCCGTGCAACTCCGGGTCGAGGCTCTCCTGCAGCTTCAAGAGGAGCCCGAGGTTCTTGAAGTGGAGCTTTCGCAGGCGCGACATCACCTGCCCGAACTCCCCTAGGAATCGCCCGATCCACGCGCCCTCCAAGCCGTCGCCTGCCGGCGCCGAAACGAGCTCGCCCGGAAAGACGAAGGACCGCACGCTTTGTCCCTGCTCGAGGTGCGAGAGGCGTGGGATCCGTAACGAGTCGCAATGCTTCAGTGAACGATAGAGGTGATTCCACGCCGCTTCGAAGAGCGCCAAAACATGCTTCACGTCGTCGTTCGAGAACTTCTTCCTCGCCTGCAGCGCGCCCACGACGGCGGCGAACTGCGGCTCGAACGGCACGAGGCCGCGAATCTCGTCCTGGATCGCGAGCAAGAACCGGTAGCGCTCGAGCAGTTCGGCTCGCTTCTCAGGGGATCCGACGCTCGCGTCGCCGCTCTTGAAATAGAAGTATCGGAAGAGCGCGCTGTCGCCGACGCGGAGGCTCTGATAGAGGTCTTCGCGTTCCTTGCCGACTCCGACACGATCGGTGCGCTTGGCCCACTGCGCTTCCAGCTCGGGCAGGCGCGCCATGCGCACACCCAGATTCTCCCCCGCGAATTCGGCTGCCGAATTGCGGAGGCTGGCGACGTCGAGCGTTCCGTCGTCCGTCGCTCCATCGATGCCTCCGGCCATCGACTCGAGGTGGCCCGGCTCCACGAAGCGGTTGTCGTAGAAGCCGTGGTAGTGGTCAGCCTGCTTCATTTCCTCGTGCTCGACGGAGATCATCTGCTGCACCTCCGCCGCCGGCAGGAACTTCGTCTGCGGTGTGACGGCGACGTGCAATACGTGCAGATACGCCTTCTTCGAGATCTCCGTTCTCAGCTCGGGCGCCGACCGAAAGAGAGACCATGCCGATTCCCGCGACGGCGGGCAAGGCACGTACGTTTGCTTCGCATTGATCTCGCGTTCTCGCGTGGAAGGATGCGTCTGCCACATCTCGACCTGCGCGATCCTCTCGCTCTGGAAATGGATCTTGGGCCCCCACACGTAAGGATCTTGCAGGTCGCGCACGTGTGCCGAGTCATCCTTCGATTGGGAGAGAACGTCGTCGAGTCGGTCGAGTGCGGCGCTCTGGTGAAAACAGAGGTCGTCGGAGTACTTGCCGTGCGCCGCGATCGACGCGAGCTCGGCGAACGCGATCTGAGAAGCGATGTGCGCTCGCTCGGCTTTCCACAGCCCGGCGATGAGCGCGTCGCTTCCCGTGAGTCGAACCGCGTGCAGGTCCGCGTTGAACTCCATCTGCCGCATGAGCGAGAGATTCGCCAGATTGATCGCTCGAAAAACGAACGCGAGGAATTGCCGCAGGATCCAGACGATCCCTCTCAACGTCCAGGCCGGGAAGCTCAAACGCACGTCGAGCCGACACCACTGTTGCAGAGACGAGTCCCAGAAATCCCGCGCGAACACCATGTTGCCGATCACCTGGTTTGCGACATAGACGTATTGTCCGAGCTTCATGCTCGACTGAGAGAAGTGGCCGAACTCGTGAGCCAAGACCGCCTTCAGCTCCGAGACGTCGAGGACGTTCAAGAGACCGGTGCCGATGACGAGGTTCTTCCGAATCGGCCAAACGAGCGACACTATCGAGCTCGGATAGAACACGGCGGCGTTGACCTCGTGGGACACGTACACCGCGCGCGGAAAGGGGCTTTGGCCCTCGTCGCAGAGGCGCCGCAGGAAATCGAAGAGGACGGGCTGGTCGCTCTCGCTCACACGCACCCACGCGTCCGTGGAAAGTCGGCGGCGCTTGAACAGCCCCTTCAAGAAGAAGAGGAAGAGCATCACGGCTACAAGAAGCCCGCCGAGCCAGAGCTGGACGTCG
>JACOTG010000136.1 GCA_016178505.1 Planctomycetota bacterium | reverse complement strand
CGAATCCGAATAGCGCCGGCCCCACGACCCCGAAGACTGCGAACCCCGAGAAGACGAACCGTCCGCCTGACGGGTCCGCGCGAATCGCCTCGCCGAACAGCACGACCGCGAACAAGAGGTAGAGCGCAATCGGTAGCAACAGGAACGGGATGCCAAAGGCGGGAGCGCGAAGCATGCGAACGCTCTCGTATTTCGCATCGGCAACGTACGCGCGCACGACGCGCGCGCGAGGCATCGCCGCCGCTTCCGTCGACCGAGCGTCGATGAGCGACACTGCGGATGGACTCATGCGACCTCCTTCGTCAGCTCGAGAAACGCCTCGGCCAACCCGGCGCGTCGAACTTCCAAGTCCGTGAGCGTTTCGTCGACAGCCAACAGTCGGCGAACGACCGCCTCGGCATCGCTCGCAGTGACGTGCAACTGTCGTCCGTCGCGAAGCGCGCTCTCCACGCGCGGCCACGCCGCAACAGCCTCTGCGGCGAGCGCCGTCGTGCAGCGAATGTGGCGGCGCGTCACGAGCGCGCGAATTGCGTCGACCGTCCCCTCCGCGAGCACGCGCCCCTTCGCGAGAACGGTGACGCGGTCGGCCAGCGATTCGGCCTCTTCGAGGTAGTGCGTCGTGAGGACGATCGCCGAGCCTTCACCGACCAGGCGGCGCAGCATGAACCCCATCGTCTCGCGCGCGTTCACGTCGAGCCCGACCGTGGGCTCGTCGAGAACCAGCAACGACGGGCGACCCACGATGGCCAGCGCGAACTGCACTTGTCGCTTCTGGCCCGGCGACAGCTTGCCGTACGGGCGAAGCGCCAGATCCTGCGTGCGAGTCGCCGCGAGCGCGTCATCGACCGTCAGCGGTTTGGGATAGTAGCTGGCGACGAGATCGACGAGCTCGCGGACGCGAAGCTCCGCGGGGAACCCGACCTCCTGCATCATCACGCCCACTTGGCGTCGCGTTTCGAGGAGGAGCGGCGACCGGCCGAACACGGCCGCCGTTCCCCCGTCGGGGCGCCGCAATCCCAAGAGCAGCGAGATCGCCGTCGACTTTCCGGCGCCGTTCGCGCCCAAGATCGCGAGGAGCTCGCCGCGACGCACCTGCAGGTCGAGGCGATCGAGCGCGAGCACCTTTCCGAATCGCTTCGTCGCGCCGCGAAGCTCTGCCGCCGTTTCGTCGGTCACGTTGCACCGTCCTTTCGCGTGAACCAAACGCGAAGTGTCGAGCCTCTCGCCCCACGAATCGGAGGGAATGTTGACGAACCGACGGCGGCCGTTGGCGAACCGGCCGGTGCGCAACGCAAACGGATCAGAAAGGATTGATGGAGAGTACCTTCAACTTCTCGTGATAGGTCCGGCCCGACTGCAACTCGGCGCCGGTTCGAAGCGTGATCACGTACTCGCCGTGCGCGGCCGGCTGGAGCGACTGGATGCGCTTCACGTTGACGATCGTCGAGCGGTGGACGCGCAGGAACATCTCGGGATCGAGCGACTTCTCGAGCGTGTTCATCGCGACGTGCAGCAGATGGCTCGCCTTTCCGCAGTGCAGCTCGACGTAGTTTTCGGCGGCCGCGATCCAGTCCACGTCCTTCACGTCGACGAACACCGTCTTTCCCGCAGACCGCACCGCGAGTCGCTCGAGAAACCGCTGCGGCGACGCGAGGGTCTCGAGCAGAGACAGGATCTGCCGGCTCGCATCACCCGTCTCCTTCGAACCGAGTCGAGCCTTCGCTCGTTCGAGCGCCTGCGCGAATCGCGCTTCCGTCACCGGCTTCAAGAGATAGTCGATCGCGTTGATCTCGAACGCCGAGATCGCGTACCGATCGTGCGCGGTGACGAACACGGTCGCCGGCATGCGCGAGACGCCGACCTCTCGCACGACGGCGAACCCGTCGGTCTCCGGCATCTGCACGTCGAGGAAGACGAGGTCGGGCCGTCGTTCGCGAATGGCGGTCACCGCTTCGCGGCCGTTTTTCGCCTCGTGGATCGCGGACACGTCCGGGTCCTTCGACAGGAGCATCCGCAAGCCCTCGCGCGCGAGCGGCTCGTCATCGGCGATCAGCACATTGAGTCGCATGGACCTCCATCACTTTCGACGGTTCGGGCGCGATCCGGTACGGAAGCACGATGCGCGCCACCGCGCCGCCGCGCTCGCCGTTCTGGAGCGTCAGCGTCGCCGCATCGCCATAGAGCTGCAGGAGTCGCGCCTTCGTGTTCTTGAGGCCGATCCCGGCGCGCGACTCGGCGGCGCCCGGCGCGAGCCCCGGACCGTCGTCCTCGACGACGACCTCCAAAGCTTGCTTCACGCGACGCGCCACGACGCGAATCCTGCCCGCGGTCGAGCTTCGCCCGATGCCGTGGCGGATCGCGTTCTCCACGATCGGCTGCAAGACCATGTGCGGGACTGCGGCGTCGAGCACGTCGGGCGACACGTCCATCTCCACGCGTAGCCGGTCCTGGAAGCGAACTTCCTCGATCGAGAGGTAGAGCTTCAAGTACTCGAGTTCGCGGCGAAGCGGCACCTCTTGCGCGTCGACGTCCTCGAGCACGCAGCGCAAGAGATCGCTGAATCGTCCAATCATCTCCTCGGCTTCGTGCCCCTTCTGTTGGCGCACGAGCACCATGATCGCGTTCAGAGTGTTGAAGAGAAAATGCGGCTGTAGCTGAACTTTGAGCGCGCTCAACTGGGCGCGCACGAGCTGCGTCTTCAACTCCGAGGACTGAAGCTCCAGCTGCAGCGCTTCCTTCTCGCGCTCCTGGTATCGGCGGTAGTACCGGAGGGCGGCTTGGATCCCCAACACCGTCCAGTACGTCATCACGGTTCCGTGGTATCCGAGCACCAGCAAGAAGCCGAACGCGTCCCGAAACGAATTGCCGCCGATCGCCGGAAGGATGCCGGCACTCTCGAGGATCACGGCTTCCACGGCGAGCTGAACGAACGGGAAGGTGAGGTGCCGAGAGCATTGGGGTACATCCCCGTTAACCACGAAAACCGGGAATGCCACCACGGCGTCGGATCGTTGAAGTGGAACTTCTGCGACAGGCTCTGCGAGAAGAAGTAGAGAGCCGCGACGGTCCACGCGAGAACGTACCAGACGAGGAATCGAATTCGGCGTCCGCGCGTCTTGTCCATCGATGCTTGGAGCCTATGCGCCGTCGGCGCTCACTGCTTCGCCTTCGCCGCCGCGCGCACGGACGCGAACTCGTCGCCCGCGTTCCACTCGGGCAGGGCGTCGGCTCGCGCGACTCGCGTCGCGATCTCGAGCGCGATGTCCGCGACCTGCACGATGCCCGACATGTCAAACGCGGGGTCGTACTGGTCGGACGGGCGGTGATAGTGCTTCTCGTTGAACTCGGTGAAGACCTTCTTGCCGTCTTCGAGTGAGAGGCTTTCGTACTCGGATCCCGGATGGAGGCTCACGCCCGGAACGCCAACCCTCGCCAGGCTGAAGTGGTCGGATCGGTAGTACGAGCCTTGCTCGGGGTGCTCGTCCGGCACCACGCGAATGCCGAACTCGCGCGCAACGGCGTCCGTCGTTTCGTGAAGCGTCGAGCGCTCGGCGCCCATGAACGTGAAGTCGCGCGTCCGGCCGTGCACCGAGACGGAGTCCATGTTGACGACGCACGCGATGCGCTCGGCTGGGATTGGAGGATGGCGCGCGAAGTACTCGGACCCGCGCAAGCCACCCTCCTCCGCCGTCGGCGCGAGGAAGATGATCGAGCGACGCGGCTTCGTCGGCGACTTCGCTAGAGCTTCGGCGGCGTGCAGCATCGCCGAGACGCCGGATGCGTTGTCGACGCAGCCGTTGTAGATGGCGTCGCCATCCACCGGCACTCCGATGCCGAGGTGATCGTAGTGCGCGCAGATCACGACGGCCTCGTCGCGAAGCTTTGGATCGGAGCCGAGCATGCGCCCGACGACGTTCTGCGTGTGGATCTCGCGAACCTTCTGCGTCACGCGCGAGGACACCGTCACGCCGAGCGGGATCGGGTGGAAGTCCGGCTTCGCGGCCGCCTCGAACAGGCGATCGAGATCCTGCCCGACCGATGCTAGGAGCTTTCGGCTCATCTCCTGCGTGAGCCAACCGGCCGCGCGCAACGCCGGTGCGCCGGGCTCGAGCTTCACGAACGGCCGCTCGCGTGCCCACGAGTTGCGCACGACCTCCCAGCCGTAGCTCGCGCTCGCGGTCGTGTGCACGAGGAGCACGCCCGCAGCGCCGAGCCGGTTCGCGATCTCGTACTTGTAGGTCCAGCGACCGTAATAGGTGAGCGCCTTGCCGCCGAAGAACGTCGCGTCGTTCGTCGGCGACGGCGGATCGCTGACGAGCATCAGCAGGAACTTCCCCTTCACGTCGACGCCCTTGTAGTCGTCCCACTGATACTCGGGCGCGACGACGCCGTAGCCGACGAAGACGAGGTCGCCGTCCGCGGCGACCGACCGGTCCTGCACCTCGGACCAGAGCACGAAGTCGTCGAGGTAGCGGGGAGTGATCCCCGAGGCCGCCCCCGAAAACGACAGCGAGCTTTCGGGCTGCGTCTCGGTCCCGACCAGCGGCACCGCCTGGAAGTAGTCCCCGCGATCTCCGGCCGGCTCGAGGCCGATCGACCGGAACCGCTCGCGGATGAAGCTCGCCGCCGCGTCGCCGCCCGGCTGCCCGGTACCGCGCCCCTCGAGCTTGTCGCTGGAGAGGTATTGCAAGTCCCGCCGGACTTGCGCTTCAGCTGCGGTTCGGGCCTGGGCGGCGGCGTTTGCGGCGTCTTCCGTTTCGGACCGACACGCGGCGAGGCAGAGCAGGGACGCGAGCAGCGATCGTTTCATGTTCGTGGAGCCTCCGTGGCGCGATTGAGTGATCCCTGATCCCTGATTGATGATCCGTAATCAATGATCCAGAACCGATCATCGTTAGGCGGGTCGCAGGGTAGGGAGGTCCGAGGGACGGGTCAAGAGTTCGGGCAAGACGAAAAAAGAGAACCGAGGGCGAGCGGGGCCACGCTCTCTCCCCCGGTTCTCGGTAAAACCGTCGGCCTTCCCCCGCCTGTGCCGAGCCGCCGCCATCGCCCTTAGCCGCAGCCGCGAACCGGTCATGGACCGAGACGCTCCCCGAGCGCTCGAGCCACTCCGGATTCGCGCCACCCGGGCATCCTGGTCCATGCCCGGTGCCTTCCCCGGCGGACTCGTCTGTGTTCTCCAGTCGAGGCCGACAGGAGAGAAAGCGGGAAACAGGTCGCAATTGAACCGACAATTCCAAAAAAAATTCCGGGCGCGATGGCGCCGGCCGGGAGGTTTTCTCCTTGGCATCGACTCCGAGGCCGCGTATCATCCGCGAACCCTACCGACGCCACAGTATCGGCGGACCCGTTTCCGGTGACCAGGGCGGTGCCGGACGGAGGACAGGACACATGGACAAGAATTTCACGCCCGCAGAAGTCGCGGACATTGCGGGCATTCCCAAGACGCAGCTCCTCGAGTGGGAAAAAGAGGGCAAGATCCCTCCGATCCCTCGTGACGAGCACAATCACCGCACGTTCACGGCCGAGCAGGTGAGCAGTGTCGTGCAGCTCGCCGGCCCCGTGATTCGGCGGCGTATATCGGTCGTGAACCAGAAGGGGGGCGTCGGCAAGACCACGACCACCTTCAACCTCGGCGCGTGCCTCGCGCGGCGCGGGCAACGGGTGCTCATCATGGACCTGGACGCGCAGGCGAACCTCACGATCTCGTTCGGCCACAACCCGGACGACATCCAGAAGACGTCGTACGACCTGTTCACCGACGACTCGGTGACGATCAGTCAGGTCACGGTGAAGACCGACTACGGCAACCTCTTCCTCGTGCCCGCGGACATCCGGCTCGCCGGCGCCGACGCGAAGCTCCGTGAGATGCTCGTGCGGGAGCGCATCCTCGACACGAAGCTGGAGCCCATCCGGGACGCCTACAACTTCATCTTGTTCGACTGCCCGCCGAATCTCTCGACGGTGACGATCAACGCGCTCGTCGCCTCGTCGGATGCAATCGTTCCGATCGAAACGCAGTTCTACTCGATGAAGGCGATCGACGACCTCACGTCGACGTTCGACCTCATCAAGCGCAAGATGAACCACGCGATCAAGACGTGGATCCTGCCGACGAAGATCGACCGCCGAGTGAAGGTCCACACGGGAATGCTCACGATGCTCGAGCAGAACTTCGGCGGGCGATTACTCACGCCGATCAAGACAGACGCCAAGCTCGCGAGCGCGCCGATGATCAAAGCGCCCGTGATCTACAGCTATCCCGGAAGTCGAAGTGCGCACGATTTCGAGCGGTTGACGATGGAGGTCCTCGCGCAGTAAGTCGCCCGCAGATCACGGCCGCGGAGGCGCTCGCATCGTCTGATGCCTTCGCACTGGAGAATTGCCGACCATGACACGCCGCCTGGAAGAAACCTTCGAGGCCATCCTCGGAAGCGTCCGCACGAAGATCGAGAACGTCGAGGCCGAAGACGCCTATCTTCCGCCGCGCGACACGGAGGGGCTCCCGCTCCCCGAGGCCGATGCCGCGGCCGAGATCGAATCGCCGCTCTCGGTGACCGAGCTGGGCGACGAATCGCCGCAGCAGCCCATCCGCCCCGAGAACGCGGGCGACCCGGTCGAGCGCGAAATCGAGCACGCCGATCTGCCCGGCGCATTCCTCATCGAGCATCTCGGCAAGGAGCGGATCGTCCGCCACGCGAAGGGTGCGTACCTCGTTCCGAATTACGTCTCGGACTATCTCTTGAAGAACCTCTCGCTCGGCGAGCAGGCCGTGTTCAACCGCCTCTTCCGACTCTCGGCCGGCTTTTACAAGAAGACCGAGCCGATCACGATTCGCGCGCTCGGCGAGGCGTGCGGGCTTTCGCCGAAGTTCACCGCGACGATCGTTCGCTCGCTCGCGGGGAAGCGGCTGATGAAGGTGATCCTCGTCAACCCGCTGACGAAGAAGGTGCGGCTGAAGCTCGTGCTGCCCGCCGAGGTCGAGAAGAAGATCGTGCTATGCGGCGTCTGCCACGAGCTGATCCTCGAAGACGAGCCGTGGAAGAACTATCCGATCGCTCGTCCCGTCCGCGGACGCGCGCAGGCCGTCGTCGCACACGAGCGCTGCGTCGAAGGAGAGCCGTTCTTCGAGTCGTGACTCGCGGCGTCAGAGGTTCAAGTTCACCGTCTGCCCATCGACGACCGCGATCTTCTGCCCGCCTTCGTCGGCGGTGAGGAACCCCTCGAAGTCGACTTGCCCACCGCGCACGATCACCGACACGGTGTAGTCACCCGGCGGCACCCCGCGAACGTCGAACTTACCTTCTCCGTTCGTGCGCACCTTCTTCTCGAAGTTCTTGCCGGAGATCGAGACCTGCGCGTTCGGGTCGGGCTGACCATCCTTGTCGTGCACGATGCCGGCGACTGCGCCGCCGCGGTAGACGAGCACTTCGCCGATCTCGACGTTGCCGCCTTCCGCGACCTCGATGCCCTCGAGCTTGCCGGGCGCGTAATCGGGATGGCTCACCTCGATGATGTAGGTGCCGGCACCGACGTTCGTGACGACGAACGAACCGCTCGCGTCGGATGTGACGCCTCCGCGATCTCGTCCCGGCCGCCCGCCGATCTCGGCGAAGTAGGTTCCGTTCTGCTCTCGCGCGCGCTTGGTCGTGAGCGTTGCGCCCGCGACGGGCGCGCGATCCGACGCGCGCCGAACGACACCGTGAATGGAGCCGCCGTGGTCGATGGCGATTTGGATTCCCTCGACGTGACCCTGCACCTTCACGTCGATCGGCTCGGTGCGCTTCGGCGCATAGCCGTCCGAGAGCACCTCGAGCACGTACGATCCGGCATCGAGGTCGTGCACGGTGAACTCCCCCGCCGCGGAGTCGAACTCGTTGCGATACCCGAGGCCGAGGACCGCCGCGTCGCGAGCCCGCCCGTATCGAATCGCAAACTTGGCGACCGGTGCTCCGGTCACGCGGTCCACCACGTGCCCCGAGATCGAGCCGTTCGGCTCGAGCTGGAAATCGACTTGCTCCGCTCCGGCCTTCACCGTCTTCTTGTCGGGCCGAGTGAAGCCGTCCTTGTCGACGAAGACGTAGAAGAGTCCCGTCGAGAGCCCGTCGAGCAAGTACTTCCCCGCTGCGTCGGTGAGCGACGATGACCGCGAGACGTCGCGAAAGTCCGTGGCGGTGGCGTACACCTTCGCGCCTTCGACGGGCGCGCTGCTGGTGTCGGTCACGGTTCCCGTGATCGTGAGCGCCGGCTCCAGTTGGAAATTGATGTCGGCCGTCTCGCGCTCGTCGGCGACGTCGATGTCCATTTTCGAGTCCGGCGCAAATCCGCGCGCCGCGGCGTACACCTTGATCTTTCCTGGAGCGAGGTGCTCGATTCGATAGTGGCCGTCGGCGTCCGTCATCGTGGTGTCGGCGGTCGCGCTCCAGACGTCCATTCCCGCGAAGGGCGAGTTGTCGGCCACCACCTTCGCGTCGCGAAGCGGCGCGCCGTTGCGATCGGTCACGATTCCGAGAACCGCGCCGCCCTTCACCAGCACGACGTCGGGCACTCGGGTTTCCTCGCCTGCGTGGACGGCGACGCCGCGCTGCCTCGCCGACGCCGAGCCCGTTCGTCTCGCGATCACCGCGTAGGCGTCGGCGACCTCGATGCCGGTGAATCGGTAAGTGCCGTCGGCTCCCGTCGTGGTCTCGAACTTCGCGCCCTTCGTCTCGCCCTCCTCGCCGAAGAAGTTCCGCCCGCGTCGAAGCTCGACGCTCGCGCCGGCGATCCCGTGCGACGCAGCGTCGATCACTCGACCGACCACCGAGCCCTCTCCTTCGCCAACCGGGTCGTCCTCGCGTGTCGCCGGCTTGTGCGGTCTCTTGGGTCGATCGACGACGGACGAGGCGGGGACCTTCTTCACCGGCACGGTCGCGGGAGGCGCCGATCCATCGGCGGGCTTCGAAACCACGGGGTCCACCGCCGGCGGCGGCGGCGACCCCGCCGTTTTCCCGAGCGTTCCTAACAGGTTGATCGCGACGGCGACGACGGCCCCCAGAGCGAGCACGCCGAGCGCGCCGACGCCGATGAGGATGAGTCGTTCCGTCTTTGACATGGAAGTGGGGACCCACGATATCACGGTCGCGATCGGCGAGTCAAAACGCGGGGAATCGGCGACGTTGCGGGCCCGGGGTCGGGCCGGTACCTTCACCCGGATGACCACTCGACTTCGCTCTCGCATTCGTGCACTCGCCGGCGGCGCCGGCCGAACGAGGGCGCGCGGCGCCGCCGCGATCGCGTTCGCCGGCGTGCTCCTCGTCGCCGCGTCGCTCGCGGCGCAGTCGATCGCACCCTCGGCCGCGACTCCGCTCGCCCCCGTGCGCCTGCACTCAACCGTCGAGTTCCTCGCGTCCGACGCACTCGAAGGTCGCAAGGCCGGCGAGCGCGGCGCCGAGATGGCCGCGCGATTCGTCGCTTCCGAGTTCCTGCGCCTCGGCCTACGCCCGTGCGCGCCGGATGGCTCGTGGTTCCAGCGATTCGATTGCGGCGTGCGGCGCCTCGGCGAGGCGAACGCCCTCGGCGTCATCCCCACGATCGACGACATTCATTTCGCGCTCGCGAAGGACTTCCTTCCGTTCCTCTTCAGCGCAAGCGGCGAAGCGTCTGGGGAACTCGCGTTTGCCGGATACGGCGTCCGCGCGCCCGATCATGACGTCGACGACTACGCGTCCTTCACCAACGGTTCGCTTCGCGGCAAGGTCGTGCTCGTCGCACAAGGCCTGCCGTTCGAAGGCGCCGACACCGATCCGCGCGCGGCGTTTCTCGAGAAGGCGCGCGTGGCCGCTCGAGCCGGTGCCGCCGCGCTGCTCGTCGCTGCAGAGACGAAGGAGGGCTCCGAGAACTTCATCCCGGGCAAAGAAATCTGGCCAAACTTCGGAGCCGGCGGAGGACTGCTCGGTCTCGGGACGTCGTTGGCCACGATGTTTCCGGGCGTGCAAAAGGAGCTTGCCGAGGTCAACGTGACCCGCGCCGACATGGCCGAGCAGACGGCGCTCGTTCAGCAGTACGCCGGCCCGCTCGGCTCGAGCCCGATTCCCGCCGCGATCGTCAGCCGATTCACCGCGGATCGACTGCTCGGCGGCTGGGGCGCGCTCGCGGCGCGTCTCGCGAAGGCGCCGGCGACCGCGGCCGCCGCGCGCGTGACGTTGCACGTCGACGTCGTGCCGAGCGGCCAGACCACCGCGAACGTCGTGGCGATCCTCGACGGCTCGGACGAACGTCTCCGCGACGAGTACGTCGTCGTCGGCGCGCACTACGATCACGTCGGCAAGAACGCGGAAGGCGAAGTCTGGAACGGCGCCGACGACAACGCCTCCGGGACCGCGACGATCCTCGGTCTCGCCGCCGCGTTCGCGGCCGCTCCGCCGAAGCGCAGCATCCTCTTCATTGCGTTCGGCGCGGAAGAAAAGGGGCTGCTCGGCTCGCTGCAGTACCTCGACGACCCGCTCGTGCCCTTGGCGAAGACCGTCGCCATGCTCAACCTCGACATGGTCGGCCGCAACGCGCCCGATCACGTGACGATGATCGGCGCGCGGTCGAGCCCCGAGCTGGAGGAGATTGCCGGCCGCGCGGCGAAGGACGTGGGCCTCACCCTCGACGACGACGGCGAGAGCTTCTTCGATCAGAGCGATCACGCCGGCTTCTATCACCGGAGGATTCCCGTCGTCTTCTTGACGTCGATGGAGCACCCCGACTACCACCACGCCACCGACACCGCAGACAAGATCGACGGCGACAAGATGGAGCGGATCGCGCGCCTCTCGTACGAGGTCGTGCGCGAGGTCGCCGACCGAGCGGAGCGCCCGACCTTCGTCGCCTACCGCAGCAAGCGAAAGGGCGGCTTCGGCGAGCACCTCTTCGACCCGATGTTCTCGCAGACGCTGCGGCGATAGGCGGGCGAAGTCAGCTCTTCC
>JACOTG010000135.1 GCA_016178505.1 Planctomycetota bacterium | reverse complement strand
CGCACTACAATACCGAGAGGCATCACCAAGGGTTGGGAAACCGGCTCCTCAAGCCAATGAGGGACGGATCAGGAGCGGTCGTGCGTCGAGAACGACTGGGCGGCTTACTGAACTTCTACTACCGAGGGGCGGCGTGATGTCGAACGATGGCGGCGGACTGCGTTCAGTCGAGTATTTGCACAGCACGCCGTCGACTTCCGCGGATGTGAAAGAGGCTGTTTTCGCTGCGAAGTTCGGATGCCGTAGAGCGTTGCTGCGGAATTAGGTGTTACGCGACGTCGGCGAGGGCAAGACCAAACACACTCGCCGATGTTCGGGGTCGAGGGGGTTGGGCCTGAACATGGGCGAGATTGCTCTGTGTTCGGAGAGCGCGGGCTCGGATCCGTATCGCGAGAGATCCCTTCCTGACGCGGCGAGCGAATGCCTCGATCGCGGTATCATCTGCACTGCCGTCACGACGTGCACCAGAGCGCTGCAGGAGAGTGCTGGCCAATGCCGACGGCCGGAGGAACCGGAAAACAACTCGTGGACGGTGCACTATGAAAAGTAACGGAAGCCGTGTCGCGGTTGTTACGTGGATCTCGATCGTGTGTGTAACACTATCGGCAGTTTCAGGGTGCAATGGATCGAGAGAGTGGCGACACGGGCCTGAAAGCTACCGAATTTACTGGATTGACTTCAACGTGGAGACGCTTTTCGCTGTGAGCACTGAGAACATCGTATCGCAAGGGCGACCCTTTGATACCAACGCCCCGGATGTGATGACGGAGATTGAGAACGTCGTCAAGTCAGCCGCAGCTCCCCCCGGAGACGAGAATTCATTTGATGACCTTGTCGTTCGCGTACGAATCGACAAAGTCCAAGACGGTCATGCGGTGCTCTGGGCCGTAGTCGATAGGGAAGGTCACATGCTGGTCGACCGCGCACCTCGATGGCTAAGTCCGGAAGCGCGCACACGACTTGCGGACGTCGTGTGGGGGTTGTACCAGAAGCAGGTCAAGTGACAGTCATGTGTAACCACCTCTTCCGGTTTCCGGAGCCCGTCAGGGCAACGGTGGGTCGCCTCCCAGCGCAGCGCGAGCTTTGGCGGGAGAGCCCCGGCCTTCGAAAGTGTAGTTGAAGTTTCCCGGAGTCAGCTGCAGCCGTTTCTTCGCGGCGCCATCGCGCGTGGCGTCTTGCGCTGACTCACCGCCAACCGCCGGATCGATCCGATCAGCGCACTGCTCGGCCCATCGCCACCCTCGACGGCTTTGATGTCAGCCTCGCGCGATGTATTCACCGATCAGCGAACTACCGCGAACCGCCGCCCGGGATCTGACGAGGAGCCGCAACGCCATGAACACCTACGAAGAGGTCCCGCATCGCGCCGCATACGAACGAGGCGCGACCGCGAAGGAGCGGGGCAGGTGCATCGAGGAGTGCCCGTACGGCGCGAACGAGGCAGTGCTGCGCAAGGCATGGCTCAAGGGATTCGATGAGGCGACGAAGAGGGGGAGTTCGAGAAGTAACTCGTGACGCATCCGCGGTCGAACCAGCGGGCGCGCGCACTCCCATGAGCGCCGGCGTCGTCGACCTACTCCCTCCCGACCTCATCCCTCACGAATGTTTGGAACCCGTCCTCGTACTCCTCGGACGTTCCGTCTTGAATGGCCTTGAGCGCAGCCGTCGCCACGGTCTTCACTTCGAGGACCTTGTCGCTCGCGATCACGCGATTCAGGATCTCGATCGCGTCCTTGTCTCGGTGCAGGCCGAGTGCCCAGACGCCGACGCCGCGTAGATTCGAGTTGTCGTCTTTCTCAGCCATCGTGCGAAGGATCTCGAGCACCTTCGGTGAGTCCGGTAGGAATCCGAGCGCGACGGCATCGTCGAGCCGCGTCAGGTAGCTCTTGCTCGCGGACTCCTTCACGATGAGCGCGATCGCGTCCGGATTCTTCGGCGCGCACTTTCCGAGCGCCCGCAAGATGCTGCCCTGCACCCGATCGCTTTGCTCGGACTTGTAGAGCTTCAGGAGAGCGGGCGCTGCTTCCGGGAGCTTCAGGCGCTCGAGACCGACGACGGCATTGTTCCGGATGAGGACCTTCGGCTCTTTCAAGAGATTGGTGAGGATCGGCAGCGCGCGATAGCTTCCCTTCTGGCTCATGGCGCGGATCGCCTCGGTGCGGATGAGGTCGTCCGTCTTCGACTCCGCGAGGTCCGTGAGGAGCTTGAACGCTCGCGGGTCTTCGTAGGCGGCCAGCGCGTCGAGGGCGGGCTTTCGGGTCGCCTGGTTCTTGCTCATCGCGTTCTTGTAAACGTCGCGCGCCTCCTGAAGCTCCTTTTCGATCAGCGCACGATCGACGCTCGTCGGGTCGACCACGTAGCGCGCCATCTGCAGCATCTTCTTCAGCTTTCCGAGGTCGATGAGGTAGGCGTGGCGCGCGATCTCCTTGCCGGACGGGTCGAAGAAGAGATGCTGCGGCGCCACGGTTGAATCGCCGGGTAGCCACCGCTTCCGCGCCTCCATCTCGATCGCCTGGTGCTCGGCGCACGTGATCGATCCGAAGCGACCGCAGACCCGCCGAGTCGAGTCGCCGCGGACCTCGTCGTAGTCCGCGTGGGTGCCGATGCTCGCGATGACGCACGCCGCATGTTTCGAGAGTTCGCCGAGCTCCGGGTCTCGATAGTACGTCCAGGCGACCGTGTCGTTCGCGGACTCGTTGTCCATGACGACGCAGACCATGACCGGGATCTTCTCCTTCTTGGCGCGGGCAAACGCCGCGTCGAGAGTGGGCTCGAACCGAACCGTCGCGGGCTTGTAGGTGTCACCCTTGCCGAGGAAGAACAGGCACGCGGAAACGAGGACTGCGCGAAGCAACATGGGCCATTCTCCTTCTTTCCCTCGTCATCGACCTCCGGGCTTCTCCGTCGTGAGCGTGAAATCACGGCGCCCAATAGAGAAGAGTGTCTCGAACACCGAATCGCGCCAATAAAAGCGCTCGGACGGCGAGCGAGTTTTTCAGAGTACGGGAAAGGGTGACGTGCGGTCCGAGCGCTGAATTCGCATGATCGGCATTCTCCTGGTCGCGGTGGATTATCGATCGCCGCAGCACAGATGCAAGCGGGTGGGCCGGTGAGCCATGCGGATTCTCACGATCTGTCTGCGGACGTTTTCGCCGAACTTGGTCTTACGATGTCCACCGTCCTGAGATTTGGAAATCTCAAGTCAGGTGCGAGTTGATTCTGCGTCTTCGTGGCGGCGCGACTCGACCATTCCACGGACGGCGCTGGGAAATCGGCGCCCGGACGGCGCATGCTAACTAGAGATTGTTACAGTGCATCGCGTTCGCCTTCGAGCGCGCGGTCCTTGGCGTGATTGGCCTCGGCCGCGACGAAACCGAGAAGTTCCTCGATGTCGTCGAGCGTGTACTTCACGTGGTACCGCCCCCCGGGCTCGAGCTTCGCCTTGGCGAAGACATTCGTCAGATTCGGCCCAGCGAACGTCTTCTCCTGTGGCGGGCGCGAATGTCGCGGCGCAAGGCTTCGCGTGAAACGAGCGAGGCGGCCCCGGCTGGCAAGCGGAACCGCCCCGTGACGCGAATGGGAACTACACGATGCGCAGGCAGATGGCGTTCGTGATGCTCACGCGAGTGGGGCTGAGCGAGGCGTCGTCGCGGATGAACCCCTGGATCGTTACGAGGATCGGCCTCCGCCAGCCGTTCGGCAGGTTCCCGAGGACGCTCGGCGCCGGGGCCGTCCGCAGGTTCGCGGTTCCGAACGCGCGATGCAGGTTGTTGCCGATCTTGATCGGCTGCGGCTGGGCTCCGCCGTTGAGCGGCGTCGGGAAGCACATCGTGCCAAGCGCGTACGGCTGTGCGGTCAACGTGGAAGCGCGCGGCTCTCCCGGCCAGACGTAGACGGCGTACGGCGCGGTCGAACGGGACGCGGGAGCGCGCATCTCGATGCGAAGGGGCGTGTCGGTGGTGAAGAAAAGGAATCGACCCGCGTCTCCGAACAAGTCGTTCACGAACAGAACGTTCTCGCGGTCGCCTTCCGCGCCGAGGCCGACATTGCCGAATCGCGCAGCGACCTCGCTCGGCACGTAGCGATAGGCTCCCGGCAGCGAGGTGGCCCCGAGCGAGTCCGTCACGGTCACGTCGGCGAAGGACTGTCCCGGCGGCACGGCGACCCGAATCCGATCCGACGCCATGGAGAGAACCGTCGCGGGTGCACCTCCGATCGTCACCGTCAGGTCGGGACCGGGAATGAAGCCCGACCCGATCAGGTTCACGGTCTCGCCTCCCGACTCGACGCCCTCGTGCGGCTGCACCTCGGAAAGCTGCGTCCAGGTCGCCGCAACCGTGAAGCTGGAGGCGTTGTCATCGAAGATTCCATCGTTGTAGCCGAGGAAGAGGTAGTAGAGGCCGCCGCCCGATGGCGCGGCGAGCACGGAGTTCTCGCCGACGAAGAAGGGATCGCTCGCGACCGTGTTGGGGTCGAGGACGCCGGGATCCGTGCTCCACTGGCCGATCAGCGAGTAGACCGGAAGTCCGCGGAATTCGGAGCTTTCGCCGTTCGGGCCCGAGCAGACGGCTCCGCACTCGATGCAGTAGACGGCGCACCCGGTCGCCTGAAGGTGAACCTCCTGCAAGTGGAGGATGCCGCCGAGCGGCGCCGGCGTCGGATCGGTGCTGAGAGCGGTCACGGCGTTCGGGTCCGTGCGCTGGTACAGGTTGCAGAACGCGCTGACGTCGAACGTCGCCCGGTTGGGCCCGCCGGCGAGGGCGGTCGCGGCGATGCCGAGGAGCGAAGAGATGACCCACGGGGCAGCGAGAAGCCTTCGAGTCTTCATGTCGGTTCTCCTGATGAGTTGCCTTTCGATCGAACCACTCGTTCGGCTTTCCCCTCCGAGGAAGGGGCGGAGAACCGGCCAACTTTTTTCGCGGGACCCGGCCGGGCTCGAAGGACTACTCGTCCGAGGGACCCTTGCGAGCCTCGGCCAGAAGTACCTCGATCTCGGCGAGCGATCGCTCGTAGCCGGGCAGGAGGTCGGCGTCCTTCGAGGTGAGCAGGCCTCGCTTCTTCAGATCCGTCAGGCGATCGATCACCTGGCGAAGGCACGCTTCCGTCTCGGTTCGGTGGCTCCGCGAGACCTCGATGGGCGTGGCGGAATCGGAGGCGACCTTGTCGTGCGCGTGGGCGAGCTCCGAGTACGTCACCCACACGTCGCGCTGCGCGAGGGCATCGGAGGGGGATCGCACAGCGAGGGACTCCTGAATGGACAGCGCGTCTTTCAGGCTCGCGATCCCCTCGTCCGCGCGGCCGAGCCGGAGCAGGACCTTGCCGATCTCGACGTGCGCGATCGAGAGGTCGCGGCGCGTGACGACATAGTCGGGGTTCGTGTCGACCAGCTCCTGGATGAGCCGGCGGTACTCGAGGAGCGACGCTAGCGCTTCCTCGAATTGCTCCCCGCGCAAGAGAGCGAACCCGATCGCGAATTGGGACAGTGCGTAGCTTCGCCGAGCGCCGAGGTCTCGCGGATCCGCCGCGGCCAGCGCCTGCGAGATGCGCGCGCTGTGACGGTAGTGGACGAGCGCGTCGCGCCAGCGACCCAGCTCGACCAGCGGCTGCCCGATGCTGTCGTGAATCGACGCAACGAGGTGACGCGTGGGGGCGCTCCCGCGGTCGTCGTTGGCCAGCGCCTCGGCAATGGCCAGCGCCTCCTCGAGCGACCGGATGGCCTCATCCCGCCGACCGAGCAATGCTTGCGTCTCGCCGATCTTCATCGTGAAGATCGCTTGCGCCTGCCGCGACTCGAAGTCCTTCGGATTTGCGGCGGCGCGCCGGGCGAGCCGGTCGCAGAAGGCGCGATAGTCGGCGATCGCCTCGTCGTACCGTCCCTGCGTCCATGCGAGCCGGCCGAGGTCGGCACGGTTCTTGGCTTTCTCGTAGGCGAGGTTCGCATCTTCGGGATGAGCGGCGTCGAGCCGCCCGAGGATCTCTGCCGCGCGGCGGTAGCTCGCCAGCGAATCGTCCAGTCGTCCGAGCGAGAGCTGCACCGAGCCGATGTGCGCATGCGCTTGAGCGAGTTCGAGCCCCCGATCCAGGTTCACGGGCTCCGCTCCCGCGAGCTTTTCTAAAATCGCGAGCCCTTTCCCGTAAGCTGCGAGCGCGCCGTGCGGGTCTCCGACGTTCGAGCTACCGGGCTCGCCGAGGAGGTAGCCGAGGCGCTGATACGCGGTCGCCAGCTCGTGGAGAAGGTCGGGGCTGCTCGAGCCGTCGCTCGCCAAGCGATCGAGGTATTCGAGCGCTGTCTTCGAGAGGATCTCGCGAGCGGTCGTGGCTCCGGGCAGCGCAAAGACGGCGTCCGATACGTCGAAGAGCATCGTGTTCGCGATTCGGCGAACGTCCTCGAGCCGCTCTTCGGCGCGGTGGCGCTGCTCGCTCGCGCGGACCGCGAAGCTCACCGTCCCGATCAGCCCCGCGACGAGGGTCAGAAACGTCGCTCCGGTTCCCACGACGAGCGCGCGGTGGCGTCGCGTGAACTTGCGGAGCCGGTAGATCGCGCTCGGCGGGCGCGCGACGATCGGCTCGTCGTGGAGGTACCGACGAATGTCGGCCGCCAGTTCCGACGCGGTCTGATAGCGGCGCGAAGGGTCCTTCTCGAGACACTTCGCGAGGATCGTCTCGATGTCGCCGCGAAGCCGGCGGTCGATCGAGCCGAGCGGCGTTGGGTCCTCCTCGCGGATGACGCGGATCGCATCCGGCAGCGAGCGGGAGACGATTTCGTGGGGCGGCCGGCCGGCGAGCAGCTCGTACAGGATGACGCCGAGGGCGTAGATGTCGCTTCGCGTGTCCACAGCCCGCGCGTTGCCCGAGGCTTGCTCCGGGCTCATGTAAGCGAGCGTGCCCATGATCTCGCCGACCTGCGTGCGCAGCGACGCCATCTCGCGATCCGAGTCGATCGCGCGCGCGAGACCGAAGTCGAGGACCTTTGGTTGTCCCGACTCGTCGACGAGGATGTTGCCCGGCTTGACATCGCGGTGGACGATCCCCTTCGCGTGAGCGTGCTGAACGGCATCGCACGCTCGAGCGACGAGATCCAGCCGCTGCCGGGCGTCGAGTGCGTGGGTCGACGCGTAACGGTCGAGCCGCTCGCCGCGAACCAACTCCATCGCGATGAACGGCTGCCGCGTCACGATCCCGGACGCGCTCACGACCTCCTCGACGCCGGCCGCGTAGATCTTGGCGATGCCCGGGTGCTGGAGCTGGCCGAGGAGCTCGGCCTCTCGCTCGAAGCGTTTGAGGAGGCTCGAGCCGAGGACCTCCGGGCGAATCAGCTTGAGCGCGACGATGCGGCGCGGGAACTCCTGCTCCGCCTCGAACACTGCGCCCATGCCCCCCTCGCCGATCCTGCGAAGGACTCGGAACGAGCCGACGCGTAGCGGCGCCTCGACGCTCGCCTCCGCGAGCCCGATCGCGGACGTTCGATCGAGCCACCTCGCATCGCCCGACGACGCGTGTGCGAGGAGCGACTCCACCTCCGCGCGAAGCGTCCCGTCCCCCGCGCAGGCCTCGGCGACGAAGGCGGACCGCTCGCTGGGAGGCAGGCTCACGGCGCGAGCGAGGATCGACTTGACGCGCTCAACTCGATCCTCCGGCATCGCCCAGCTACTCCTGGCGCCGCGAGCGCGTGAGCTCGCGCTTCAACCAGTTCCGCGCGTAGACCCACTCCCGGCGCACCGTCCGCTCCGAGGCGCCGAGCGCCGCGGCGGTTTCCGCTTCGGAGAGCCCGGCGAAGCAACGAAGTTCGACGACCTTCGCGGCGCGCGCGTCCGTACTCTCGAGCTTGCGCAGAGCCTCGTCGACCGCGAGGACGTCCTCGGCGGGGCGATCGGTGAGGAGCTGGCCGACGTCAAGATCGACGCGCTCGCGCTCGCCGCCATACTTGAGTCGCGCCTTGCGTCGCGCCTGCTCGACGAGGGTGTCCCGGATCGCGCGCGCCGCCGCGGCGAAGAAATGCCGGCGCCCGTTCCAGCCCGTGTCGTTCGAGCCGACGAGCCGCAGGTAGGCCTCGTGGACGAGCGCGGTCGGCTGGAGCGTGTTCCCGGAGGGCGTTTTCGCCAGGCGTGCGGCGGCGATCCGGCGAAGCTCGTCGTAGACAAGCGGCAGGATCTCGTCGGTCGCCCCACTGCGACCGGCGGCGGCGAGCATCGCGCTGATGTCAGGTCGAGGCGGAGTGGTCACGACCGATCCCCGGAGTTGACGTCCCTACCTGATGACCACGCCGGAGATCGTAAGGCTTCTCGATCGCCCGTGCAATCCGGCGGGCGATGGGGGCGGACGCCCATCGGAATCGGGCGGATTCGCGCCGGATCACGACCTCCTCAAACGGCTCGTCGAAGCGCTCCGCTGATCTCTTCGCCCGACATGTCGCCTAGTCGCGGGAAGATGACGATGAGCTTCGAATCCGTCGGCCTCACGTCGGGCGATCAATACGACGTGAGATCGATCTGAAGCAGAACCGATCGTCGCGCGGGCGTCGTCCGGCATCTGGGAAGCGTTGCCCGTCCACGGTATCCTTGCACCGAGACCTGAGTTCAGCGCCGATGAAGTCATCGGGACGGATCGGTGGATCGTGAAGCACACCGCGGTCGTTCTCGTGCTCCGAGCCGTCGCGGACGGCTCCTCGTGGGGCAAGAGAGACTGGATGTAAACGATGCCGGCATCTACAGGCGGTTCTAGTCCATCGGAAGTCAGGCTCTCGGGTCGCAGTATCTCGCCGGGGTTGGGGATGGGGCAGGCCTGGGTCGTCGGTGATGTGCTGAAATGGGGTGGCGCGTCCGCGACGATTGGCGAGGACGACGTCGACGGCGAGATGGATCGCCTCGCGCACGCCTGTGATGAAACTCTGAAGGAACTCGATCGACACGCCGAGCGCATTGAAGTCGAATTCGATTCCGCGCTCGCCGGGATCTTTCGCGCGCATGGCCAGATGCTGCGGGGTCTGTTCGCGTCCGGCGAATTCGAACGCGAGCTGCGCGGTTCGCTGCTGACTGCTGAAGCGGCCGTTCGCCGGGTCTTGTTGCGATGGCATCAGAAGTTCGAGGCGCTCGAGAATCAAACTTTCCGCCAGCGCGCCGATGACGTGTTGGACTTGGGGCGCAACATGATTCGGCGACTTCGTGGTGAACCGGACACGGGTCTCAAAGCCATTCCGGATCACAGCATCCTGGTTGTCGAGCGGCTTTTGCCGTCGGATGTCGTAACGCTACCCAAATCGAATGTCGCGGCCGTAGTCGTCGAAACGCTGGGGCAAGGGTCGCACGCGGCGCTTCTGTCGCGTGAAAAGGGAATACCCACCATCACGGAGATTCCAGGAGTTCTGTCGCTGATCGATAGCGGGACGGAATTGTTAGTGGATGGCTTTCGAGGCACGCTCGTGATCGCCCCGAAAAACAAGACACGAATCGACTTCCAGGAGCGCCTGGAGAAGTGGCGGGCGACGCTGGTGCATTGCAAGGCAGCTTGCCGTGAGCCGGCGCGGACGCTCGATGGTCAGGTGATCAACGTGGAAGCCAATATCGGGATCCACGATGATGTCGAGCTCGCCCTGGACAATGGCGCCGACGGTGTCGGCCTGTTGCGAGTCGAGCAACTCTACTTTGCACGGCCCATCCCACCGACCGAAGACGAATTATTCCTCGAGCTCGAAGGCTTGATCGCACCGCTCGGAGATCGACCGGTCACCATTCGTCTTCTCGACATCGGCGGCGACAAGCCGCTGCCTTATCTGCGCCTGCCTCCAACGTCTAATCCGGTACTGGGGCGCCGCGGCGTGCGATTGCTTCTGGACTACTCGCAACTGGTCCGAACTCAAATCGGGGCGATCTTGAAACTCTCGCAGCAGCATTCGCTGCGCGTGCTGATTCCAATGGTCACCCTTGAAGACGACATTCGCCGGATGCGGGAAGCGTTCGATGCGATGAGCACAGAGCGAAAGATCACGAACCCACCCGAGTTCGGCGCGATGGTCGAGACACCGGCTGCAGCGCTCGCCATTCCGGCGCTCTTGCAACACGTCGACTTTTTCTGCGTCGGGACGAATGATCTCACCCAATATACGTTGGCCGCGGGTCGCGATGACCCGTCGGTGAACGACTACTATTTGGACAATCACGAATCGGTCATGCGACTCTTGAACATCGTCGTCAACGACGCCGCCGATCGACCCGTGACACTCTGCGGGGAGTTGGCTGGCCGAGAAGCATTCCTCCCACGCCTGCTAAATATGGGTTTTCGCGCGTTGAGCGTTGCACCGAGCCTCATTCCGACCACGAAGGCTTTCATTCGCAAGCTCACCATTAGTGCTGCCACGGGCTGAAAGTGCTAGCTAGGCCTCACACGACCGTGATTTTCTCGGCCGCCGCGCCAGTCCTCGACCTTACCGGGGTGAGGACGATTGCCACGCCCCGTCCATCCGAGATGAATCGAATCGAGTTCTCGTGCGGCACGGCCTCGTTCGCGAGCTGATTTCACATCTCAATGCACGCGGTAGCGTGGCGCGAGCCAAACTCTCAATCATTCACCTGTCTTTACAATCCTAAAGTCCGACAATACACTCCCGCCGTAAGGCACGGGGGAAGTGCGTGTCATCCGGCACCAGAGGCACACTGGGAAAGGAACGCATCCATGCCAACGAAGTCCAAAGCAGCTCCGAAGTCCGGCGTCAGCAGAAGTCAGGCGATCCGCGTCTACCTGTCCGCGCACCCCAACGCAATGCCGATGGACGTCCAGGCCGCGCTGAAAGCGAAGGGCGTCATCGTGACGACCGGCCTGGTGGGCGTAATCAAGAACGAAATGAAGACGAAGAAGGCGGACGCGGCGAAGGCTATCGCGCGTCCTGGCGGGCGACCGCGCGCCGCCTCGTCGAACCGTCACCTGCGAGCCGAGGACATTCTCGAGGCAAAGCGGTTCGTGGAGCGAGTGGGAGGTGTGGGAGCAGCGACCAAGGCATTGGATCTGCTCGCCCAACTCGGTTAAGGCGTTCCGCGACGGGGCCGGCTTTCTGTGTGGGGCCCTGCCGCGATGGCTTCCGTGCCAATATCCGTCAATTGGAGAACAGAGATGATCCCACCGCTTGCAGCATCGGTGCTCGTCGCGTTGTTGACGACTTTGTCGTCGCCGGTCTCGTTTGGGCAAGAGCGACCAGACCCCGCCAAGCTCATTGCGGCACAGAAAGCGGCGATGGCGCCACTCGCCTTCATGGATGGAGTTTGGAGAGGCACCGCTTGGACCATACTGCCGTCAGGCGAGAAGCACACCGTCACGCAAACCGAGCGAGTCGGACCATTTCTCGACGGCGCAGTGAAAGTCATCGAGGGCCGAGGGTATGACGCGAATGGTGAGGTCACCTTCAATGCCTTCGGCACGATCTCGTTCGACGCGAACACGCATGCTTACACCCTACATGCGCATGCCCAAGGCAACGTCGGCGACTTCGTGCTGAAGCCCACGGCCGATGGATTCACGTGGGAGATCCCGGCGGGGCCGATGACGATTCGTTACACCGCAACGGTCAAGAACGGCGAATGGAAAGAGGTAGGCGACCGGATCATGGCCGACAATAAGCCGGTCCGTTTCTTCGAAATGACGCTCACGCGAGTCGGCGATACGAACTGGCCGGCTGCCGGTGCGATTGGTCCCAAGTGATCGGAGTCCACTAAATCACTCGCGCCACGGGTCGACGGTCAGCCCCGAGGGCAAGCGTCCGATGATGCCCCAACTTGGCCTCCCTATTTGCGGATCTTCTCGCCCCGAAGGTGTTCGTCGACCGAGTCCCCGGGGCTGGCGCCGCACGCAATGCTCTGGATCTGCTCGCGCAGCCGAGTTGATCTGATCGGCGGCACGAAGCGTCGCGACGGCTGGAGTTCCTTGCCGCGTTCGTCTCGTCAACGCGCGCCGAAACGTCAGTTGCGGCCGCAGCTCAGCCCTTAGAGCCTATCTCACTAGGCCACGCGGCCGCGACGGGCCGAGAATGGCTGCCGGGGTACCCAGCGAAGCTGGGTCGAGGCGCGAGGAGGAGGCCGTGTTGAAAGAAACAAGATGACGACGAGCAACGACACAGTGCAGCCATTATCGGCCCGTTCCCCAGTTTCCGGGGCCGCGATTCTCGCGGCCCCGGGCTGGGGATTGCTGGCGGCGGCGGGCGGGGTACCCAGCCGAAGGCTGGGTCCGCTGCGTTGCTCCTCCTCAGCGATACTCTCCACTGAATCGCATCGTCGTCGCGCCTTGCATCTGGCCAGCCGGCGCCAGCAACCCGGCCTCGTCGCCTAGTGAGATAGGCTCCTACTTCGCCATGTCCTTCAGAGCCTTGAGGGGTCGAACCTTCACGACCCGGCGGGCGGGCTTGGCCTGAAACATCTGCTCCTGCTTGGTGAACGGGTTGATGCCCTTTCGCGCCGGAGTCGCCGGCTTGTTGATGACCACGATCTTCATCAAGCCCGGCACCGCAAAGACACCAGGTCCCTTCTTGCCTACCGCGGATCGGATCTGGGCCGACAGGGCGTCGAACACGGACGCTACCTGCTTGCGCGAAAGCTGCGTAGCTGCGGCGACCTTGGCCAGGATTTCACTCTTCGACGGAGGCTTGGTGCTCGTTGCCATGAAATAGCTCCTTGACTGAATGAAGGATCGGAAAGTAGCCGCCCAATGGGGCGGCACTCTACGAAAAGGCTGTGTGCAACGGCAAGAGCTCGGCATTCGCGGATCCATCGGACAGCTGCGAGCCGAGGATCTGATTGCGGCGGAGGCGTTCATGGATCGAGTCGCCGGAGTGGGCGCGGCGAGGAGGGCGATCGAGCTAGCGGAGCGGCTTGCGTCGCGAACGCGCGGGATCGAGTGCGGGAGCGCGCTAGCGCGGTCGACCCCGGAATCCGACGAGGGCGCGTGGCAGGGTCCTCGGCGTGAGCCGTCGCGCGCCGTGAGCGACTCGACGAAATTCTCGATTTCCACTTCAGGATGGCTGCACGAGGGCGATGGACCGCCTGCCTGGAGACGCCGGTCGAGTTTCTGCGCCAGACGGCGTAGAATCGTGACCTCATGACTCGACACCGTGCTGCGTCCGCTCACGCGTAGAAGCAGGATCGACGGGATGCTCGAGAAGACAATCATCTGGGCGCTCCCTTCGCTGTGCCTCTGCGCCGCCGCAAGGACGTTGGCGGGCGACAATCCCGATCTTGCCCCGACGGCAAAGGTCACTGCCGACCGCGCCGGGGAGAACAACGCTCCGCTCGCCGATCCACTGCACGCCCTCACGGACGGCGACGTCTGGACCGAGTGGAGAGTGAGGGAAGCGGAGCTTCCCGTCACGATCACACTGACCTGGCCCTTTCTCATTCGAGCGCGCCTGATCCGGCTCTATTCACGAACGACCGGTGCCACCGATCCCATCGACGAGGCCGTCCTTACTCTCTTCGATGGCAGTGGCGCGAGGGTTTGGTCCGCAAAGACAGAGAGAATGGACTCGCGACATCATCAGGATCTGAATGTGCCGTCCAACGCCCCGCTCGTCATGCGGCTCACACTTGAGATTCGAAAAGGGTCTCCGAATCCTGGGCTCGCGGGGATCGAGGTGTACGAGAAGCCACCGCACGACGAGCCGCCGCTTCAGAAGAAAGCCACGGCCACCTCCGACAAGAAAGGCTCGCGCCATCCGCCAGGCGGCAATCCTGCCGCGGCTGCGAACGATGGCGATTTGAGCACCGAGTGGACGATCGCAACGGAGCAGCTCCCGGCGACGCTCACCTTGCGTTGGCCAGGAGCGATTCCGGTGCGCTCGGTGGCAGTCGTATCCCGAACGAGCGGCGTCACCGACGTCATCCGAGAGGCTACGCTTCGCCTACTCGATCGCGACGGCATCGAGGTCTGGAAGACATCGATTCGGGAGGTGGACACTCGGCAGCGGCAAAAACTCGCGATTCCGGCGGACGTGCCGAAGATCCGCACGCTGGAGCTCCGGATCCTGAAAGGTGGCCCACAGCCGGGTGTTGCCGAAATCGAGGTGGAGTAGACGCCGGGCGTCGTTGCTCCTCGTGAACGGCCCTCCGGGTCGCCTGCACCCACGGCACTTCGTGCCGCGGATACCCGTCGCGCCTCGCCTCGCGCGAAAACCCCTCGGCAAAACACATACGTTATTTCGTGACGGACCCTAACCGGACGTCGGCGGTGTTCCCCAAGCGCGTGCGTGTTGCGCGACACAAGAAGAGCGCTCGACTCGAAGATCAACGTTTCTTCCGCGAAGTTGACGGCCCAGGGCGGTAGCAGCGACCCGGATGTGCGGGGACGGCAACGTTTGCGCTCAAACCTCCCGGGACCGATGCGGCATTGGGAGGGCGATGCCGCTCCCGCCGCCCTTCACGTTCCTCGTCGCCGTGCGCGCTGGAAGGTGGAGCGAGCGGCAGCAGCGGGCGGGCGAGTTCGTTCGATCGGTCGTGAGATGGCAGATCGGGGAGAATCGGCTGCAATTGACCGTTGATCATCGACGGCAGCCCGCAGTCGAAGAGACAGAGGACGGTGCGCCGAGGCCGGTTCGACGGGCTGCTGGACTTCTACTATCGCAGGGCGGCATGATCTCGGGCGACAGTGCGCGTCGAGTGTCCGGTCGAGTTTCCGCACGACTCGGGCGTGAATGAACGAGCCTCGAACAAGATCGACTATGAAAGCCGCGGTCTATCACGACTACGGCCCACCCAAGGACGTTCTCGGCACTGAAGACGTTGCAAAGCCGACACCGGCCGACGATGAAGTCCTGATTCGCGTTCGCGCCGCTGCCGCCAATCCGCTGGACTATCACTTCATGAGCGGCACATACATCATGCGCCCGATGACCGGGTTCCGAAGACCCAAGCCGACTGTACCGGGATGCGATCTGGCCGGAGATGTCGAGGCGGTCGGCAAGAGCGTGAAGCGGTTGAAACAAGGGAACTCGGTATTTGGGGGCGCTCGGCGCGCATTTGCCGAGTACGTCTGCGCCTCCGAGAACAAATTGGCCTTGAAGCCAGCCAACCTCACATTCGAGCAGGCGGCGGCCATACCTGTGGCGGGGCTGACGGCTCTGCAGGGCCTTCGCGACAAGGGTCGGGTTCAGCCGGGACAGAAGGTTCTGATCAACGGTGCGGCAGGCGGCGTGGGGGCCTTCGCCGTGCAGATCGCCAGATGGCTCGGCGCGGAGGTGACCGGTGTGTGCAGCACCAGGAATGTGGACCTCGTCCGCTCCATCGGTGCGAAACATGTCGTTGACTACACGGCCGACGATTTCGCCCGGAGCGAGCAACGATACGACGTGATTGTCGACTGCGTGGGGAATCGTCCGTTGTCGGAGTACCGGCGCGTCATGACGCCCAAGGGGACATTCGTCGCGGTTGGAGTGAGACCTGCCGGTCGCTGGATCGGGCCGCTGCCCTATTTGCTCAAGCTGCTCGTGTCGTCCCGGTTCGTGAGCCAGAACGTGGTCTTTTTCATCGCGTCGATCGGAACGAACGACCTGACGGTTCTGAAGGAGTTGATCGAAGCGAATGAGGTGACACCGATCATCGACAAGCGGTACACGCTGAACGAGGCCGGCGAGGCGATCCGATATCTCAAGGAAGGACACGCTCGAGGAAAAGTCGTCATCACCGTAGAGCACAGCACCACGTGATTCGCCATCATCTGATGGTGACTGTTCTTCGTGGTGTGTCAGGCGCGTCAGGCTCCGCGTATGCGTCTGGTCGTCTTCCTGGCGCGCGTCGTCGCGCGTTTGAAAAGGCGCTTCATCGTCGCCAGGAGTTTGTTGGGCGGGCACGGCTTTTCGAGAAACGCATCGCATCCCGCCGCGAACGCGCCTTCGGCGGCTCCGTCGTGAACGTGTCCCGTGATCGCGATGACGGGGATTGCCTTCGTGCGTTCGTAGGCCTTGAGCCGGCGAGTCGCCTCCCAGCCGTCCATTTTGGGGAGCGCGAGATCCATGAGGATGACGTCCGGCTGCAACTCGAACGCTTTCTTCACGGCCTCGAACCCGTTGATCGCTTCGGCCACGGCAATACCGAAGTGGTTGAGGTATTGGGCGTACATTTGGCGAGTTTCGTCGAAATCTTCGACGATGAGTACGAGGTGCGGGTCTCGGGATGACTTCATGCGAAAAGCTTCTCTTCACGCGCGTTCGCCCGACCTGCGTGGCGCTGCAAGTATGAGGCCACTGGGACTTTGCTGGTGCAGCGCGGGTCGACGATTCGACTGAAGTGTCGATCTGCAAGCCCCGCGTTGCGGCGCCCATCGGCAACGGCCAGTCGGGTGGCACCGCTCGAACTGCGATCGAAGCGGAAGAAACGCCCGTCGATTGTATTTCTCACTTCGCGGCGGAAAGAACAGCCACTTGGTCGCCGACCCGCGCATCGCGGATCGGCGCCGCACTTGAAGTGAGTAGGGCGCGCGTGATTCTGGAGCGCGATGGCAAGTTCGCGTTGGCCCTTCGAGGAGTCGGATGAAACGAGCGTCGATCGAGCGTGCGATCCGGGTGACTCGCGAGTCGCACGAAGTGACGAGGTGCGACGCACGACGACCATTGCGTAAACGAGTCTCATTGGGCCATGCTAGTAGTGCATTCGAGGGCGCTGCGGGGCCAGGACAGGAGAAAGCACGAGGCTCAAGCTGCGTGCGATCGTAGGCGCGAATGGCCCCGCTGCTTCGTTCCAGAGAAACGGATTTTCTAACGACGTGGGTAGGAGGCACCGATGAAACGATTTCCGAAAGTGCTCCGGCCTTTGTTTCTGCTCGCGATCTGCGCTGCCGCCGTTGGCGCTTTCGAGGGCGACGGCGAGAAGATGCCGAAGGCGGTAAAGGCCGGCGAAGCGATGCCGAGCTTGGAGTTCGTCGATCTCGACGGGAAACCCCACACTCTCGCTGAGTTCAAAGGCAAAACCATACTGGTTTCACTCTTTTTCGAGACCTGAGGGCCTTGCAACGCGGAGGCTCCGCGTCTCGAGAAAGTCGCGAACGATTTGAAGTCGAAGGGGATCGTGATGGTTGCGATCGGAGCAGGAGAGAAGCCCGAGGCAGTAAAGCGCTTTCAGGAAAAGCACAAGCTGTCTTTCTTGACGCTCGCCGATCCACTGGTCTGGGACGAAAACCATCAACCAGCTTCAAAGGCGCTCAGCGTCTTTGGTACGAAGGGCGTTCCTTTCTTCGCGGTGATCGATCGGCGTGGCAAAGTAGCTGCCTTGGGCATGCGTTCTGTCGAAGAAGCAGTGAACAAGGCGAAGAACGCGGCGAAGTAGATCGCCCAGACCAAAGCGCCGGCGAGCCGGACGTCAGGCTCGTGCCGCGGCTGTGCCCGAAAGTCATCGACTTCCGCCGAGTGATATCGATGCCTCCACTGCGAGCGGCGCAGGGATGGCGACTTCCGTTGTAGGCGGCATTCGGACGCGCGGGGCTCTCGGAGTTCCGAATCGGTCTCGAGAGAAGTCGCCGATTCAGTTCGATGTCCCGGCGAACCCCGGTCATGGCGCCCACAAGCGTCCGAATGGCCACGTGCCGACAGTCGCGAGGCGAGCAGAACTCACCAGACGCCGACCTCGTCAATGCCCAACGCCGTCCGCGCCAGCGTCTCGCATCCAGGCGAAGGGCCCCGGCGCACTTCACGTCCGTCGTCGCGTTGGGCGTTGATGGGCCGAACAAGCGGCAGCCGTAGGCCGTCGAGCTTCTTTCGCGGCTACCCTCTCGCGCACGTGAGATCGTTATCGTTCATCGTGGACAGGGACATGCCCTTCGGCCTTTCACGCACATCGAGATCGGCGTTGCGGTTGACCGTCTGAAGTTTGGGCGATAGCGTCTTCGGAGTGGGCTTCCGTCGAAGGTCGTGACGGCGCGGTTCGGGGACTGTCCCCGATCCGGCCACGGAGGAATCGCCATGGCAATCGAATTCGAAGTGATCCTCGAGGACCGACCGGGTAGCTTGGCCCGGATCGGCGGTATTCTCGGCGATGCGGGCGTGAACATCGAAGCCATCCAGGGATTTATCCGCGAACGCAAAGGGCTCGTGCATTTCGTGCCCAGTGATCCAGAGCATGCGGCTCGAGTGCTCGAGGCCGCCAACATCGCGCATCGCACGCGAGAGGTGATCGTCGTCAAGGTGCTCGATCAGCCCGGCACGCTTGGAGACGTCGCACTCGTGATGGCGCACGCCGGCATCAACATCGACTCGGTGTACGTCACCACCCGCGGTCACGTCGTCTTCGGTGTGGACGATCTGAAGGGCGCGATCCAAGTCGCCGGTGGGATGGCAGTGATGACCCTGTAAGCCGACGCGGGCCGCGCCCGGTCATTGGATGCGACATACCGTGCACGATTCGTGGCCGTCCTCCACCACCAGCGAACTTCCACTACCGAGTGGAAAACGACGACTCACGGGATCGTGACCCACGACGCTTTCTCGCTCGTGCAACGAACAGTGTCACGGTGTCGGCAGGCGGCGTCGTCAGTCCGTTCGTGCTCAAAGCGTGTTCTCACTTCACGTTCACAAAAACACTCGTGAGCAAAGGAGTCACGGCGCGGCGGTTGCTTCGTCGGCCCGTGACGTTGCACGTTGCGTGCAAGTAGGCGTGGTCGGCGCAGTGAGAGCTTGTTTCGAGGAGGAGTCTCATGCGCGGCAGTACAGATGTCTCGGGCTTTCAGAATCGGTGCGGCGCTGTTTCGGACACAGTAATCCCGTCATTCATACGCCGTGCGCTCGTCGCCACTTTCCTCATCGCCCTGGTCAGTGGTTTCGTCGCACACCCCGCTTTCGCGGATAACGCGAGCTTCGACATCACGACCGACGCCGGTACCGTGATCGGACAGCTCGTCGTGTGCACGGGGCCGCGAGGGATCACGGCGACGATCACCCGCCCGAACGGGACGGTCGTTTGCGGGCCTACGGACGTGACGATCGGACCGGGCGGCCGTTCAGCAGAATTCGAGTGCCTGGGCCACGCCTTCGTCATCCGAATCGTCAATGGTGTGAAGCGCTGGAGCTTCGGGAGTCGGGCGGGAACTCTGAACTGAGCGAATTCTGAGATCTCCCCGTCATACAGAGCGGCGTCTGTGTTTGCACCGACGCCGCTCTGCTCGAATCGCTGGAACGTTACCGCACGATCAAGATCACCGCGTTGGTCACGCTGATTCCTTCGGGGATCGACGATCCGTCGTCCTCGATGAGCCCCTGGAACGTTATCGTGACCGGCCTTCGCGGTCCGATCGCACGACGAATCAGCTCAGACGGCGCCGGGCTCGAGGAAAACGTTGGGGCACCGAGGGTCGAATGATGACCGAGGGTATTGCCGATCGCGCTTGGCTGAGGAACACTGCCGGCGAATGGCGTCGGGAAGACCATCGCGCCCAGCCCCCGAGGAAGCATCGTCAACGTCGAGCCGTCTGGCGCTCCGAGCCATGCGTAGACGACGTCGCGCGATTGAACTCGGCTGGACGGAGCAAGCAGGTAAACATAGAGAAGCTCGCGCACCTGTGCCGTCATCACGCGATTCAAGTCGCCGACGTTACCGTTCACGAGCAACACGTTTTCGCGATCGCCGAGTCCGACGTTCACGTTTCCGAATCGCGCGGCGAGCGTCGGGCTCACGTAGCTGTACGCCGCCGGAAGCGTCGTGCTGCCATTCGAGTTTCGGAGCACGACGTCGACGGTCCCCGCTCCCGGCGGCGTGCGCACGAGCACGTGGTCGCTTCGAACGGCGACGATCGTGGCCGGAACGCCGCCAAACGTAGCCGACGTGTCGGACTCGCGTGTGAGAGGCGCCGCAAACACGTTCACGAGATTGCCACCCGACTCGGAGCCGTTCGTGGGAGCGAGCGACGTGGCCACGAGAGGCCGACTGAGCTGCCACGTGTCGTCCAGCGTAAAGAGCGCCACCTCGGACGCGCGTTGGCCGCCGAACAGGAGCACCTGGCCGCTCGTCTCGTCGAAAGTCATCGCGTGTGAGGCGCGAGCGAGTGGGCGCTGCGGGGTTTGAACCTCCGACCAGTCGATTCCATCCCACAGCCACGTGTCGTCCCCGGGATAACACGGAATGCCGCAGCCTTGCGATCCGCCGAACAACACCGCGCGCGCGCGAAACGGGTCATACACGAGTGCCGTCTCCGGCCGAGGAGGTGGATTCGAGGTCGGCGTTCGACGAGTCCACGTCGTGCCATCCC
Organism: Planctomycetota bacterium; assembly: GCA_016178505.1. Classification (GTDB taxonomy): domain Bacteria; phylum Planctomycetota; class JACOTG01; order JACOTG01; family JACOTG01; genus JACOTG01. The sequence goes on along the minus strand of JACOTG010000135.1, from coordinate 28,891 downwards.
ATTCCCACGTTTCGCCGACCGCACAGGCACCGATCGAGCACGGCGTGACACCGCCGAAGAGAACGGTTCGCCCGCGAGATGCGTCGTATGCCATCGCGTGACCAGAGCGCGGCGCGGGGCTCGTTGCCGGCGTGCGCTGTGTCCAACTCGTCCCGTTCCATTCCCACGTGTCCCCGTACTTCGTGGCGCCGTTGGTTCCGCCGAAGAGTACCGTTACGCCGCGCGCAGAGTCGTATGCGAGGGCGAGGTCGGAGCGCGGGCTCGGGCCCACCGCCGGCGTTCGGTCAACCCAATCGGCTCCGTCCCATTCCCACGTGTCCCCGAACCATGTACTGGAGTAAGTGCCGCCGAAGAGGACGATTCGCCGACGCCCCGCGTCATAGACCATCGCGTGATCGGAGCGGCTGAACGGCATGTGCGCAGGCGCGAGCTGGGTCCATGTCGACCCGTTCCGCTCCCACGTGTCCGCCAGCCACGCCGCGCTCGGATCGTAGCCGTCGAGGAGAATCGTCGTGCGGGTCGCCGCGTCGTACGCCATCGCGTGACCCATCCGCGTGCCCGGGCGCGTCCCCGGGACGAGTTCGGTCCATGTTGCTTGTCCTGCGCTCGACGACGCGAGGAGCCCCCACGCGACGAGGCCGGCCGACGCTCGCACCTTCACGTCGGTGAAAAAACGAGGAAGCCACTCGAGTTCGCTCATTCGAATCCTCCGTTGGGAAACCCCTAGGATCGAGCCACGCCGATCACATGGCAAGCCCTATGCCGCCCGCCAAGGCAAGCGAGAACGGTTCGCCTTTCCAAGTCGCAACGACTTCGGCGTCGGCGGACGTGCGAATCCGATCGATCCACGGATCGAACTCGATCGGACGGCGAGGCTCGTGCCGGACGAGATCCCTCACCATCGTGCGTGAAGCGATCAGGGCCCGGCATCGGTCGACCGCGCCGATGTGCGCGACAGCGCTTGAAGGGCTCCGAGTGATCTGCTAACCTCCGGTCAATTGAGACTCGGTCTCAACTTCATCCGACCGCAACGCCGCTTCCGGGTGAATCGGGTCCTGCGAACGAGTGAATCGAGAGCACCTGCGTGCCCGGCGTGCGAACGGATTCGCGCCGGAGTCGGTCTGTTCTGTCCTCGGAGACTGTTCGATGCAGCGCGATCCCGAATCTACGACTTCACCCGAACTGAGGTGCCCAACGGCCTGTGCACCGGGTGAATGCCAGCGCGGTGCGGCTGTGCGGACGTTCGTCATCGTCAGCGCGGCTCTCGTGGTCGTCGGCGTGCTGGTGTGGCAAGGCGTCACCTCGGGGGGCAACCCGGACCCGAATGCGGAACACATCAGCCGAGGTGCGGCGGTGATGAACACCGGCATCTTGGTTTTTCGCGAAGGACTCGAGGCCGTACTCGTGCTTGCCGCGCTGACGGCGAGTCTCGTGCGCGGTCGCCAAGGCTACTGGAAGCCCGTCGCGCTGGGAGCGGGGCTTTCGTTTGTCGCGTCGGTGGCGACATGGTTCATCGTGGTGGCGATCATCGACAGCATCAATGCGTCCGCGCTTCACGTTCAAGCAGCCACGGGGCTCCTGGCGATCGTCGTCTTGCTCGTGATCATGAATTGGTTCTTCCATAAGATTTATTGGTCTGGCTGGATCTGCATGCACGAGCGGCGCAAACGAGCGATCTTCGAGGCGACGAGTCGCGGCGCGACGGTATTCTGGGGCTTGTTTTTCCTCGGGCTGACAGCCGTGTACCGTGAGGGATTCGAAGTCGTGCTCTTTCTTCAAAGCGTTCGCCTGCGTGCCGGCGAGCGATTGGTGTTCGCAGGCACTGCGATTGGGCTGGGACTGACTGCGATCGTTGCCGTCCTCACGTTCGTGGCGCAACGCCGATTGCCGTACCGCAAGATGCTCGTGGCGACCGGCGTCATGCTCGGGTGTGTTCTACTCATCATGGTCGGGGAGAGCGCGCAGGAACTGCAGCAGGCCGGATGGATCACGACGACCCCAGTCCACGTTCCAATGCCGGCGTGGCTTGGAACGTGGCTCGCGATATTCCCGAACCTCGAAGGCCTCGCCGCACAGCTGACCGCGGGCATCCTGGTCGTCGGGTCTTACTTCCTCGCGAAGCGTTGGCGCGGCGCTAGAGTCGAGCCACATCCTGCGATGCCTCTCCCCGCGGCGTTGGCGTCCAGCGTGAATTCACCGCATGGAGTCACCGGCGCCTAGCGGCCTCTTCGCACGCGGGTCGCGCCGTTGATCCCCAGGAAATCGCCGACGAAGGGGTGCAGCCTCGCGCGTTGACAGTATTTCGCCGGTAAACGCCCAATCTCGAGTTACGAACCGAGCGGCCCCCTCGTCTCCAGACCAGCAAGAGCCGAATCACAACCTTTACAATCTCAATGACTATTACTATGTTCTCTCGCGAGCGGATCGGGGTACCTGGAGCCGACGCCACATTTCCTACTATCGAAGAGGGAGGCAACATGCCAACGAAGTCCAAACCCGCACCGAAGGGCAAATTGAATCGAAGCCAAGCCGTTCGCGACTACTTGGCGGAGAATCCCGGATCAAGCCCGAAAGCCGTCGTGTCTGCGCTGAAGGCGAAGGGCATCACGATTTCACTCAGCCTGGCGAATGCCATCCGATACGCCAAACCAAAGAGCGCGACGAAGGCCGTCGGAAAGCGCGCCGGCAGACCCAAGGGCGGTGTGAACCGAAGCGAAGCGATACGTCAATATCTGAGTCAGAACCCAGGTGCCAGTCCGCGCGACATCAAGGCCGCACTCAAAGCGAAGGGGATCGTGGTCACGGATTCCCTCGTCGGCGCGATCAAGTACTCGAAGAAGGCGAGATCTGGAAGAAAGGCGGGGCGCCCCGCACGCAGGCCCTCCGGACGACCGGTAGGTCGACCGCCAAGTGCTCCGAAAAGCGGATTTCTTCGCGCCGAGGATCTCGTCGAGGCGAAGAACTTCGCGAACCGAGTCGGCGGCGTTGGCGCTGCACGGAAGGCGCTCGATCTGCTTGCGCAGCTGAGCTGACCGATTCACCTCGAGCGAACGGTTCGAACCGCCGTTGGTACCGTGGGTGATCGCGCTCCTCAGTGCGACGGGATTCGTCGCTTGCGGATCGACAACTGGGCGATTCCGGATTGAGTTGAATCTCGAGGCATTGGGCGAGATCGGCCGTCATTTACACCGAAGCACGGACGGCGGCCCGGCTTCCTGCATGGACGAAGTGGCTCGTGTCACGCCGGAGTACTCCATCGAGAGACGAGCAATGTTGGCTCGCCTCTGGAATCGCTCAAGCATCTGAAGTCCCAGAGCCGAACTCCTCTTCATGCTCATCGACCCTCTCACCTGGGGATACTCGAGTCTCTCGAAGCCGTTCACCTGCTCGTGCGGCACCGCCTACATGGTGTGGTCCGAGAAGCGAGCGTCGCGCGATCCCGGAGAGCTCCGATGCGAAGTCTGCGACGAGCTCATCTACTGTTGGGACGGGAGCCGCGTCTGGTACATGAAGCGCGGTCACGCCGATCGGGGAAATCCCGCGACACCGGGCGGCTAGAGCCGACGCCACGGTTCGACGCACGTGGACCGCGGCGATGACACGACGGGATCCCACGAAGCGTCTCGTCACGTAGCGGCTCACGTCCCCGACTCTCTCTGCTTCCTTGTCGCCTGCCTCGCTGACGTCTCGCGTGCCACGCACGATTGCTCGCCATCCGAAGACGCCTCGCGTGAAGTTCTGCAAGCGACGGGCGTCTCGACACGCATCACTCTCGAGCTTCGTGTCCCCCGGAATCCGAAGCGCAGTTTTACGGCAATATCGATCGCTCCTTACGCTCACTTAACACGGCGCGCCTAGCATGCCGCAGCCATAACGGAGCGACTTCGAAGGAGGGCGGCTCCTTTGAGCTCCGAGAAGTGAATCGCTTTTCGAGGAGATGAGCCCGTGAAACCGATGATGAAGGGGACGGCGATGGCCGTGGCGATCGGTCTCGCGACCGCCCGTGCCGCGAGCGCTGCCGAGATCCATGTGAATGCCGACATCACGACCGACACCACGTGGACTTCGAACAACACTTACAACCTGGACAATCAGATCTACGTCACCGACGGCGCGGCCCTCACGATCGAGGCCGGCACCGTCATCGCGACCACGCCCACGCCGAACGGCGCCGGTAGCATCGCCGTGACGCGAGGATCGAAGATCTTCGCCCTGGGAACGGTCGACAAGCCGGTGATTTTCACGTCGACTGCCGACGTGGCAACGTGGGTCAACGGTGACCCGCGGACCGGTACGCTGCGCCACACGTGCAGCGAGTGGGGCAATCTCACCGTGATGGGTCGGGCCTACATCTCTGAAAACGCAGTGCCCGCCAATACGCACGACTGCAACGCCAACAACTTCGCGACGATGGAAGGCCTCACGGATCCAAACACGCTCAAGACGTCGTATGGCGGCGGCGACGACAACGACGATAGCGGCACCATCAAGTACGTCTCGCTGCGCTATACCGGACGTGTCGTCGGCCTCGGCAATGAACTCAACGGATTGTCGATGGGCGGCGTGGGACGCGGCACGACCGTTCATCATGTCGACATCATGTGCCCGGTCGACGACGGGATCGAGACGTGGGGCGGGACCGTCAACTACAAATACGTGAGCATCTGGAACGCTGGCGACGACAGCTTCGACTTCGACCAAGGCTGGCGCGGGAAGGCCCAGTTCGGCCTCATCGTTCAGGGCTATAGCTGCGACGCGGCGCGCGGTTCCGGGGGGAGCGACAACTGCTTCGAGATGGACGGTGCCGAGTGCGCCGATTACCAGCCTGTTTCGACCAACTCGATCTGGAACTTCACTGCCATCGGCAACCCGCTCAGCGCGCGACGGGGAAGTGCCTGGCGTGACGGCGACCGCACACAGTTCCACAACTGCATTTGGATGGATCTGGGTCTCGAGCTGGTCCACAACGACAATGCCGACGGTGACAATGGCTGCGGCTCCGTGGGCTATGGCCTCAACGGCACGCTGCCCTTCTTCGATCCGAACGGCCCGGACATTTGGGACACTGACTACTCGGTCACTTCGTCCGTCAACGCGTGCATGGCCCCGGCCTCGACGTATCAAGCGCAGTCGTCGGGCAAGCTCGCCTCGATCACCAGCAGCGTCTTCTTCAACAACCTGAACGCGTCTGCTTACACGGAGGCAACGCAAGTCGGCGTGTTCGACGTGGCGAACAACAACATCCTCGCCGCGGTTTCGCCGATCAAGTCGATCACTCGCGCCGGCGATCCGGGACTTTCGAGCGGTTATCACGTCCTTCCGGTGACGTCGCTCGATCCACGCGCAGCCAACGATGCTCTTACGATCGGCGACACGCCGCCGAACGACGGCTTCTTCACGACGAGCGCGACGTTTCGCGGCGCGTTCGATTCACGCACGAACTGGCTTTGCCCGTGGACGGCCGCGTACGCCTACGGGATCTCTCGTCCGACGGACTGCTGCCGGCAGGGGAACCTCAACGGCGGTCGCGGCGCCGTGACAGACGTTCTCACCATCAACGGGACGGTCGGCGACGACGATCGCACGGTGACCCTCAGCCAGAACTCGGCCTTCAACCTCAGCATCGTCAAGCCGCCCGCAGGAGGCAGCGGACGCTACGCGTTGTACGTCTGGATCGGCGCCCCAAACGGCAGCACCGACACCGTCAACCCCCAAGGGCTCGGGACGTCGTGCTTCCCAACGCCGCTCACCTCGCACAACAACCCGCAGCCACGCTCGCAAAAGGCGAACAACATCGGACGCACGAATCTCCTGGGCGTCGAGAACTGGCCCGGCCCGCCGACGCAGCCGGCGCCGTACACGCTCCTCAACCTGCCGACGGGCCTCCATCGGACCGGCACGTTCTTCTTCCAGGGAATTCAGCTCGACGCCGGCGCGCCGAACGGCCAGGCCGGTGTGACCAACGGCATCGTGGTGGTTTCGCAGTAGCGACTCCGTGCATCGCACGATCTTCACAAATCTCGCGGGCCGGCGTGCGCCGAAGGGGCGGCCGGCCCGCGCTTCGGAACGAGTCGGGCGGCCTCAGGACTCAAAGGAATCCGAATGAACTCCGGATCGAAGTCATGGCTACTGGCGGGTACGTGCGTGCTGGTTGGAGCTGTGGTGTTGTCGCGAATGACGGCCCATTCCCATTCTCGGAATGCAGTGGCCTCCGTCACGGAGAGCGAGCCCATCGTGCTTGGCTCGTCTGACCGTTCGATAGCCGACAAGCCGCTCGAAGCCTATCGGACCGAGTTGCTGGACCTGGCGTACGAGACGGCATCCGCGCTCCCGGATACCCCGTTCATCAAAGATCGCGCACGATTGCAGGAAACGATCGTCGAGGCATGTTTCCAGTTGGATCAACCGGATCGTGCGCTCAGATACGCGGAGAGAATTGCCAACTGGCGTCGGGGAGCATGCCACGCGGACTTCGCGTTCTATTGCGCTCGGCACGGCGACTCTGCGGACGCGAAACGTCACATGGAGATTGCGCGCGACATTGCGAACAGCGCGTCCAAGAACGAGGACTCTCAAGACTGGGAGATCGACGAGATCAAAGTAAGAATCGCGCGAACGCTCGCCGTACTCGGGCAGACGAGCAATGCCGCGGAATGGGCAGCTGGAGTCGTCGATTCGGAGTTCGGGAAAGTGGACGCCGCGACGACAGCGGTGGCGACTTCTGAGACGTTCGATCGACTGATCGAGACCCTCGACGTGTGCGCAAAGTCCGGCAACTCGGATCGATTGAGGAACACGCTCGAGACGTGCGTCCAACTATTCGGAAGGTTCTACGACGACGCCGAGCGCCGCTCTCGGATGGAGACCCGGATCAAGGCCTCGTTCACGAGTCTGCCCACCCTCATTCGAGTAGAGACTCTGATGAATCTATCGGAGATCGCCGCGGAGCACCGAGACACAGCGATGGCATTCGAGTTGTTGAAGGACGCTCGGGCCACTCTGGATGGCGGGAGATGGGCGCCGGAGGACCGCATCCCTCTGTTGGCTCGCCAGGCCGTTCTCCGCTATCGCGCCGGCGACGCCAGTAGTGCCCGGCGCGAGCTGGATGCGGCTGTCGCGATGTTCGAATCGGAACACGAGAAGATGCCGAACTTGCTTCGCGCGGGGGTGCTGCGGCCCATCGCCGAAGCGTACCAAGTCATCGGTGACGAGGGGACGGCGTTGAACGTGTACGCGCGTGCGGTCGACGAGGGAGCCGACAACCCGAACCACATTCCGCGGACGAACGACCTGACGGCTACTTGCTGTTCGATGGCATTGCACGGCGTCGAACCCTACGGAAGTCTCAAACTTCGCATGCGCGAGATCTGCGACGGCTTGAGCCAAAGTCGATGAAGGGAAGGGTCCCTCGGTGGATCGCGTTCGCATTCGCCTTCTGGTTCAGCGCCGTCGGCGCCGCGCAGTCACAGACGGGCTCGATTCGAGGCGTTGTCTACGACAAGGACTTCAATGTTCCTCTGGTGGCGGCAAAGGTCACGATCGTCGAGACCAAGCAGACCGCAACGACGGGGGATGAAGGGATCTTCATCCTAAACCAGGTGCCTCCGGGTAAGTACACGGTCGTCGTGTCGAAGGAAGGATATGTCCGGCAAGTCAAAGCCGACATCGTGGTGTCGGCCGGGCAACTAACCGACGTCGACGCCTCACTATTCGGCGAGTTCACGGACTTGGACGAGTTCGTCGTCCAGGACGTGCTGCAAGTCGGCTCTGGGACGGAAGCGGCCCTGTTGCAGCTTCGCTTGGAAAGCGCCTCGTTGATGGACTCGATCAGCTCCGAATTGATTGGCCGGGCGGCGGCCAGTGACGCGGCCGCCGCGCTGAGGCTCGTGTCTGGCGCTTCGGTGCAAGATGGAAAGTACGCGGTCGTCCGCGGGTTGCCGGATCGGTACGTCAGCTCGCAATTGAACGGCGTGCGACTCCCCACCGCCGACGAGAACAAGCGGGCCGTTCAGCTCGACCTCTTTCCATCGGCGGTGATCGAGAGCATTCAAGTGAGCAAGACGTTCACGCCGGATCAGCAAGGTGACGCTTCCGGCGGAGCCGTCAACGTACGGTTGAAGAGCATCCCGGACGAAGCCGTTCTGCAGATCAAGGCTCAGAGCAGCTACAACACGCAGGTTTCCGGCCGAACAGATTTCGTCACCTACAAAGGCGGAGGCGTCAACTTCTTCGGAATCGACGACGGCGATCGAGACGTCCAGATCGCGAACATCGGACGAAGCTGGCGTGGCGCGGCGGGAGTCAACCAGGGCGACTCTCCCACCGACTACAAGTGGTCTATTGCCGGGGGAGGAAAGCACGAGCTGACGAATGGCGTCAAGGTCGGCGGCTTTGCGAGCCTGTTCTACGAACGCAACAGCGCTTTCTTCGACAATGGGATCGACGACTCACGGTGGGTGACGCAACCCGGCGCGCCGATGACACCCCAATATTATCAGGGCACGCCGGCGAAAGGGGACTTCAAGACCGGATTGTTCGACGTGACACAGGGCCGGCAGTCCGTGCGCTGGGGTGGACTGGGTACGGCAGGGGTGGAGAGCACGAACCATTCTGTGGGATTCACATACCTGTACACTCGAGTTGCGGATGACATCGCCACTCTCGCGATCGATACCCGAGGCAAGGCTTACTACTTTCCGGTCTACAACCCGAACGATCCCAACGACCCTGCAAGCAACTTGAACAACATCACTGCGGCACCCTATATCCGCCTGGAGACGCTCGAGTACACCGAACGGTCGACGGAGACGGCGCAACTGAACGGGAAACACAAGTTTCCCTTTGACGATCGCAGCCTTGGTAACGCCTTGAAATTTCATTGTCCCGAACTGGATTGGATCGTCGCCGGAAGCTCGGCCGAGCTGAATCAACCGGACAAGCGGCAGTTCGGCGCATTATGGCATCCGAGGGCCAACAATCCTGGCTTTTCGACACCCGACATTTGGTTTCCGTACAAGCCGGCCGCCAATTTCACACTGGGGAACATTCAACATATCTTCAAAGACATCCAAGAGGATAGTGACCAATATTCCTTGAACGTGAAACTACCGTTCGAGCAGTGGAGCGGCGACAATGGGTATGTAAAGAGCGGCGTGTTCAACGACCATGTAACGCGACGATTCAATCAGGACACGTTCAGCAACTTCAACGACAACAGCGCATATCAGAGCGGCTTCGGTCAGCCTTGGAGCGACGTCTTCCCGAGTCAGGACCACCCGATCACGCCCGCGTCGACCGATGTCGACTACAACGGTGATCAGAAAATATCCGCAGAGTACGGGATGCTGGACCTGCCGCTGGCGCCGTTCGTCAAGATCATCGGCGGCGCGCGATTCGAATCGACGAAGATCGGAATCGTCAACAAGCCCGAGCCCGACGCGAAATGGTTTCCGCCGGGAGCGACCGGCCCCATCGACTTGCGTCCGGGCGATAGCGACGTGTCGTTCAAGCAAGACGACGTGCTGCCTTCGATCGGCGTCGAGGTCAAACCGGTCGAGCCGGTGACCCTGCGGGCGAGCTACAACGAAACGATCGCGCGCCAGACGTTCAAAGAGCTGACGCCCATCCTCCAACAGGAGTTTCTCGGAGGCCCGATCTTCATCGGCAATCCGGCGCTCAAGATGAGCGCTCTGAGGAATTACGACTTGCGAGCCGACTACTCGCTCTATGACGGCGGACTCGTGTCGGCGTCATGGTTCTACAAAGACATCGAAGACCCGATCGAGTACGTGCAGCGATTCGTGAACTTCACGTTTACGACACCGGTGAACTATCCGAAGGGCAAGTTGAGTGGCTATGAGCTCGAGGTGCGGCAGAAGATAGGGCATTTCTGGGACCGACTCGAAGGTCTGTCGGTGGGGGCCAATGCCACGTTCATTGACTCCGAGGTCACTCTGCCGGATGACGAAGCTCGCGCCTTGGAGGAGCGCACCAGCATCCACCTGAGAAAACGCGATGCGACGAACGCGCCCGACCACCTATACAACTTCAACGTGACTTACGACCTCGCTTCGACAGACACACATGTTGGACTGTTCTACACCGTACAGGGCGACACGTTGATTGCGGGCGCTACACAGTCGCTCGGGAACTTCGTGCCCAGCGTCTATGCGAAGGAATACGACACCTTGAATGTGAGCGTGGCTCAGAAGCTCGGAAAGAACTTCACGCTCCAACTTCAGGGAAAGAACCTGACCAACCCGAAAATCGAAACCGTTTACCGTGCGAGCGAGATCGGCAGCGACGTCACGAGATCCTCGTTCACGCGCGGAATCGAATACGTCGTGAGTCTGACCGCAGACTTCAGCTTCTGACGAGCAAGGGTGAGGCGAATCGAAAACGTGGAGAGGGTGAGTATGACAAGGCGAATCGGACAGCGACCGGCAGTGGCGGGACGGGCCTGGTCCGCGTGCGGTCCTCTCTCGTGGGCGCTGGCAGCAATGCTCGGTCCGATCGGACCGGGAGCCACCGCGCAAAGCTCCGGCAGCGAGGAGAGCGCGCCTGCGCCGCCCACGCTCGAGGAGACGCGAGTGAAGATGGGCAAGTGGATCGAAACGCAGCAAATCATCTCCAAGGAGCGAAAGGACTGGCAGCAGGGTCGGGAGATCCTGACGGCGCGGGTCGATCTCATCAAGCAAGAGGCAGCGGGCCTCGAGGAGAAGATCAAGCGAGCCGAGGCGGGGGCCGGCGAGGCGAACAAGAAGCGGGAAGAGCTTCTCGCGGAAAAGCAGAAGCTCGACGCCGTCGGGACGCAACTGACCGAAATCGTGACGGAAATGGAGGGGGAAATCCGACGATTATTCAAGATGATCCCGGAGCCGATTCAAACGAAGCTGCAGCCGCTGTATCAGCGCATTCCCGAGGATCCGTCCAAGACTCGAGTCTCGGTTGCGGAGCGCTTCCAAAACGTCCTCGGGATCCTGAACGAGCTGAACAAGACCAACAACGAGATCACGGTCAATTACGAAGTCCGCAATCTCGCGGATGGCATGCCCGCCGAAGTCAAAGCCATCTACGTCGGACTGACGCAGGCCTACTATGTGAGCGCTCGCGGTGAAGCCGGCATCGGCCGCCCGACTGCTGACGGTTGGAGATGGGTCTCGTCCAATGCAGTCGCCAGTGAAGTCATGACGGCGCTCGAGATTCTCGATGGAAAACACTCGCCGGCCTTCGTGCCGCTCCCGGTGAAACTCCAATGAAAACGCTCATGATCGTGCTGTGCGTCTTTGGCGTCCCCACCCTTGGTCGTGCCGACGATTCTTCGGCGGGCGGAACGCTCGTGCAATTGTCACGATCTGCAGATCAGCAGCTCGCCACGAGTATCCAGGAACTCAACCAGCTTCGCGACCAAATCGCGACGGAGAAGCTCCCACTCTCTCGAGAACTGACGGCGCTCGAGGAGAGGGTCACTCAACTGCGACGCGACTACGACAACGCATCGAGGTCGGTGGATTCCGGGAACCTGGACATCGCCGCCATCAAGGCCGAGATGAAAGCTCGCCAGGACGAACTCGCATACGTCGGCAATCTGCTTGACGAGTACGCGCGCACCTTCGAGTCGAAGGTCAACGTCAGTGAGCTGCAATGGTGCGGCAAAGCGATCGAGAGCGCGAAGCAGGCGACGGAAAACACCACGCTCTCCGTGCCGGAGAAATTCACCCGACAGACCGACTTCGTCCGCGTCTCGATGAAGCGCATTTTCGACGCGATTGGAGGATTGCGATTCCCCGGTGTCGGCGTGGACCTGCAAGGGGCAGTAGTCGCCGGAAAGTACGCCATCATCGGCCCCGTCGCGCTCTTTAGTGCCACTGTGGGCGGGACAGCCGGAGTGGTTGTCCCACAGTCCGGCTCGACCAACCCGCTCATTCGGCCCTTGGAAGGTTCACTTCAGACCGGAATCGCGGCATTGGTGGACAATGGTGACGGCCTATTGCCGCTCGACCCGTCGCGCGGCGGCGCCCTCAAGGCGCTCGTGCAGAAGACTAACCTGTTCCACATATTCGAAAAAGGCGGGCCGATCATGTGGCCGCTCCTCATCGCATCGATTCTGGCGCTCGGCACGGCGATGGAGCGCATCCTTTTCCTGATGAACGAGCGTCGAAAACGAGATCCCAAGGCGCTCGAGCGACTGTTGGGAGCTGTGGAGAAGGGCGACATGGTCGGCGCCGTTCGCATCAGCAACGAGTCGCGGTTCTACGTCGTGCGAGCGCTCGGCTACGCGCTCGGACACAAAGGAGAGTCGCTCCCGAATGCGTTGCTGTATTCGCAGGCACAAGAGCTGAAGCGATTCCGTCGCGGCATACCGATCTTGGACACGGTGATCACGCTCGCGCCGCTTCTCGGATTGCTCGGCACAGTGACCGGCATGATGGGCTCGTTCTCGCTGATCGGTGGAGAACTCAGTGCGCCGGGCGCGATCACCGGTGGCATCGCGGAAGCACTCATCGCGACCGCATTCGGACTGGGAATCGCGATCACGTCGCTCCTCCCGTTCAACTTCCTGAATGCACGATTGGAAGAGGCTCGCCACGAACTCGATTCGGCGGCGACACAACTGGAGCTGCTCGTGACGCAGCATGCAAGCGCACTCCCTGTAGTCGGCCACAGCGTCCATGGCAATCGACTCGTGGGGAAGGAGTGACCATGCACCACGCATCCGGCGGCGGCTTCGCGAAACGGGCGCGGATCGAGATCATTCCGCTCATCGACATCATCTTTTTCCTCTTGGCGACGTTCATCATGGTGTCGCTTTCGATGACCAAGAATCAGGGCGTTCAGGTTGCATTGCCAACGGCCGCCAGCGCGGCATCTCTCGGGGATCAGCAAGAGTTGGACAAAGCGGTGACGCTCAGCGTCAACAACAAGGGAGACGTCTTCTACAACAAAGAGAAGATCACCATCGCACAGTTGCCGCTGCGGCTGCAGACGTTGAAGTCCACGTCGAAGGATCCACGAGTCATTCTCAACAGTGACGCGGGCGCCGACTTCAAGCACATCGTCGCCGTCCTCGACGAGGTCCGGAAGATCGGTATCGCGAAAGTCGGGATCAACACGGACAAGAAATGAAGCTCGCCTGGTCGCTGGGGATTCTGTTCGCCGTGGTGTTGCACGTGGGCGTCCTCCTGTTCGGTGGGCTGCTGTTCATGAGCAAGAAGGGAGTTCAGGCGACTCTCCAGCAAGTGGAGTTGCTCTCGGACGACGCTTCGACCGAGAAAGAGAACGAAAAGAAGAAGGAAGCGCCCCCCGAGACAAGAGAGGAGCTGAAGACGGACACCGAGCAGCCGCCCGACGCGGCGGAGATCGTGCGAAATCTCGAACTGTCGGCTGCCGCAGAAGCTCCCGCGCTGGAGGCGGTCAGCTTGAGTGCCATCGAGCAAGCGCTCAGCGGACAGAGCGGGGGTGGCGAATTTGGCGACGCGCTCAGCTTTTCGTCCGGTGGTCGCATCGGGGGTACGGGCACGGCCGGCGCGATGGATGAAAATCTCGAAAGCGCGTTCACGCTCGCCGAGATCGATCAAAAGCCTCGCGCCGTTTTCCAGGCCGCACCACTCTACCCGGCAGAGATGCGAGGCAAGAAAGTAGAGGGGTCCGTCATCGTGATCTTCGTCGTGGATTCGGACGGGAAGGTCACGAGTCCACGCGTGGAGAAGTCCAGCCACCCCGCGTTCGAGAAGCCCGCAGTGGACGCCGTGAAACAATGGAAATTCGAGCCGGCCGTCAAAGCTGGACAGCGAGTGGATTGCAAGGTGCGCGTGCCGATTCGTTTTCAACCGAGTTGACGATCATGAATGGAAAACGCGTGAAACACTCGAGAAGGCTCGTGATCGTTGGGACTGTGGCGCTCCTTTCCGGCGTCGCCGCCGCGACGCTATCGGACGATTGCCGAGCCGACACAAAAAGCGACGTCGACGCCATCTGGAACGATCCGGTCTTCAAGAAGCAGTTCATCGCCGGCTACGGAATCAACGCGGACGTCGAGCCCCGCGTCACCTCGGATGAAGTCGCCCTCCTCGAGAAACTTCGGCCACTGATGGCCGATAACCTGCCGAGGGCCGAGTCCACTCTGAAGGAGAAACTGAAGCCGGACTGTTCGGCAATTCTGGATTTCACTCTCGGCGGGATTCAGTTTCAGCAGAACGACTTGGTGAACGCGCTCGAGAACTACCAGAAAGCCGTTGCGAAGTTTCCGAGCTTTCGTCGCGCGTGGCGAAACATCGGACTGATCGACGTGCGGAGTGGCAGATACGACGACGCCATCCGTGCATTCGTTCGGTTGATCGAGCTCGGCGGCGGCGATGGTTATTCGTTCGGACTGTTGGGATTCGCCTACGCGGCCAAGCTGGACTATCAGCCCGCCGAAGCCTCGTATCGCAATGCACTGTTGCTCCAGCCGGACAACATCGAGTGGAGGCTCGGTCTCACGCGATGTGTTTTCAAACAGGAGAAGTTCGAAGACGCGGCGACGCTTCTCGACTCGCTCATCACACGCTATCCCGACAAAGCCGATTTCTGGCTGCTGCAAGCTCAGACGTACTTGGGGATGAAGCAGCCTTTGAAAGCTGCCGAGGACCTCGAAATGCTGGACCGGCTCGGCAAGGCGACCGTCGACAGCCTTTACACGCTCGGCGACATCTATCTCAGCGAGAACTTGATGGACTCGGCGGCGCGCAGCTATCGGCGAGCCATTGACGCGGATTCGAAGCAGCCGGCCGCTCGAGCGTTGCGGTCCACCGATATGTTGACCGCTCACGGCGCCAACTCCGCGGCGCGTCAAGTCGCGTCCCACATCCACGAAGTCTGGGGACAGGCGCTCGAGGAGACCGATCGGCGCAAACTCCTGAAGCTCGAAGCACGGCTGAGCATGGCCGAAGGCATCGGCGGTGAGGAAACGGCGAAACTGCTCGAGGAAGTCGTGCAGCTCGACCCGCTCGACGGGGACGCCTTGATGCTGCTCGGCCAGCACTACTCCCGGCAGAACGAGCCCGACCGCGCGATCCTCTATTACGAGCGCGCCGAGAGCCTCGAGTCCTTCGAGGTCAGCGCGAAGATCCGTCACGCGCAGGTACTCGTCGGATTGGGCCGCCACGCGGAAGCGGTTCCGCTGCTTCGCCGCGTGCAGGAGATCAAGCCGCGCGACGACGTCGCGCGCTACCTCGAACAGGTCGAGCGCATCGCCAAAGCGCGGCGCTGACCTCTGCGGAGCGGATTCCAGGGGGCGAACGAGACCTCGGATCGAGGCCCCCGAGCCCAATTCGGCCTCCTCGGAAGCGGAATCTCTCGAATAGAATGGGTTTTCGCGTGGCATTCGAAGATCGATTCCGGATTCGGCTCCTCTTCTGTAGATGAAGCCATGAGCGAATCACCCAACTCGTTGACTCCCGAGGCTCTCCTCGAGCACCAGGACTGGATGCGCGCGTTGGTCCGGCGGCTCGTCCGGGACGAGAACCGGGTCGACGACGTCTTGCAGGAAACCTGGCTTCGCGTCCTTCAAACACCTCCACGGAGCCCACACGCATTTCGCGATTGGTTCAGGACCCTGGTGCGTCGGCATTTGCGCGATTCGGACAAGGCGGATGCGGGCCGCGCGCGTCGCGAACAGAGCGTCGCGGCATCGGAGGCTGGACCGTCGACGGAGGAGTTCGTCTTTCACGAAATGGCGCGACGACAAGTGTCCGACGCGATCTTGGAGCTGCCGGAGCCTTACCGTTCCGTCGTGATCCTTCGCTACTACGATGGATTGCCCCCTCGACACGTTGCCCAGCGACTCGGGATTTCCGTCGCGTCGGTTCATTCCCGCCTGAGGCACGCGCACGAGGAACTTCGCCGCCGATTGGATCGCGAATACAACGGCGATCGGCGCGCGTGGTGTCTCGCGCTGATCCCGCTCTTCTGGCCGCCGCCATTGCTCTGGAGGATCACGACTCGAGCGAAATTGACCTTGGACCGGAGCGGCGTCTGGAACGGCAAGACGGTCGCCGTCGCTACGACCCTCGTCGTCGCTTTCCTCGGGTTCCGTTTGTGGCAGCAGTCGAATTCCGTGATAGAGAGAGGCGAAACGGAGTTCTCGTCCCGCGGCACGACCCCTGAATCACCGAAGGCGGTTCCGGGCCGTGTCCCTCCGACAAATCCAGCGACTGTCCTTTTGCCGAGGCAACCCTCGACGCCGGCCAACGACACAGTGGGGTCGCTAGTCGTAGAGGTGACGTGGGCGGAGGACGGATCTCCCGCTGCGGACGTCGGGGTCTCCGTCATCGCGACGCGCGCACCGAACCCATTCGAAGAGCGACGACAATCGGCCACGGACGCGCAAGGCCGTGCTCGGTTCGACGGGCTCTGCGCGGGAAAGGCACTGATCTATCTCGATCGCGGCGGAAACCGCGACGCAGAGATCGAGCTGGGGCAATCAACGACCGTGCCTCTCCCCGTGCCGCGCGGGTTCACGGTCGAGGGCGTCGTCATCGACGATTACATGAATCCCATCCCGGGAGCGAAAATCCGGCTCTCCGAGTTCGGCAACGTGTCATGGATCCGAGACGTGACGGAGTCCAGAGCGGACGGTACGTTCGAGATTCGCTCCGTCGGCGACGAGCGATACATCGGAGCGAGCGCCCGCGGCTACGCTCCATCGAAGCTTCGCTTCCTCGATCCAGAGGTCTTCGCTTCGCGGCCCATTCGCATCCAGCTTCACGCGCCGGGGGGCGAATTGTCGGGAACCGTACGCGACGCCAACGGTTCGCCCATCGACGGCGCAGTCGTCATGATTGGGTGCGAGACCCCAGATTCCATGTGGGTTCCGGGGCAGGCGCGGATGGATTGGGCAGCGCCCCCCGTTCGCATTGCGACGTCGACCGGCGGTCGCTACCGCGCCGACGGATTGTCGCTCGGACGAATCCCGATCGCCGTGCGTGCGCCGGGCTATGCTCCATGGAGCGGCGCGGTGGAAGTCAGTGGCGAAACGCCAACGGCGTGTTCGATTTCCCTGACTGTGGGCGCAACGTTGGTCGGCACGGCAAGCGAGGCGGATGGCCGACCGGCGCATGATTGTCAAATCGAAGTCGGCGGAACGCCGCACGACTTCCTCTCGTCGTCGATCCTGACGAACGAGCGAGGTTCGTTTGAGCTTGCCGGCATCCCGTTGGGCGGCGTCGAGGTTCGCGCCATCGGCACGAACGGTCGCGTCGCATCGACGAAGCTGCACGCCGAGGCCGGTCAGGTCATTCGTTGGGACGCAACGCTCGCGGGCGGCCGCGAGATCATGGGACAGGTCATCGACGATTCCGGCAATCCGCTCCCCGATTGGTTGGTGACCGCGCTGCCCGAGCCATCGACGGCCAATCGACCGGAGGACTCGCCGTCGATGCCGTTCCCGACGACCGACGAGTCGGGTCAATTCGTGATTTCGAACTGTCACGATGCGTTCTACCGCATTTCGGTGATCCCGCCGAAGCGGACCGGTTGGGCTTCTTACGCTCACCCGGATGCCATCCGGCCTTCTGCGGAGAAAATGACTGTAATCGTACCCAAAGAGGTGCGAGCCCCCGCCTTCATAACGGGAAGCGTTCTCGACCCAGAGGGACGCCCGCTGGGCGGAGTAGCGGTCACGGTAGACGTGCTCGGAGCCGGTGACAGTGCCGTTCGCCGAACGGATCGAGATGCCGGTAGCTACGCGATTGGTCCTATTTTTCCGAGCAGCGTTCGCCTTTCATTGAAGTCATCGGATTTCGGGAGTCTCATCACGGAAACTCACCAGCTCGAGCCTGGCGAGAAATGGGATGCCGGCTCGATTCAGTTGCAAACGCCTGGCGTGGCGGTCGTGACGATCGGGCCCGAGGGGATTCAGCCAATCCAGTACTGGTCGCTTTGGTTGCGCAATGCGGAGGGTTCTGTCGAGACTTCCTGGAAGCGCGATGCCGCAGGGAATTGCCGATCCGGGCCCCTTCAGCCAGGGCGCTACTCCATTCGCTTCGACGATCCTCGACAGGCCTGCATGGGACGGGATTTCGAGATCGAGCGCGGGAGCGAGACGAAGATCTCGATGACGTTATATCCCGCAGTCCGCTGCGACGTCGACGTTCGATGGCCGCCGGGAGCTTCTCGTTTTCACACTCTTTGGTTCGTCGTTCACCAAGGTGACGAACAAGTCGTTCTTCAATGCGAGCAGCCGATGGGGAGCAACAATAAAGAGTCGTTCAAGGTCGGACTCCCTCTCGGGCACTACACGATCGAAGCCAAAACCGACACGGGACTGTCTGCCGAGGACGCATTCTCGATCGTCGATCTCACGACGTCGTCATTGAACAAGACCTTGGACCTTCACTAGTCGCCGAGTTTCAAAAATTCAGCCCGCTCAGGGAACCTCCTGGGGTCTGCCTCCGTCTTAGGTGGCAACTAACTAAAGCGAGCACTCGGCGGTTGCGCTAGTAGGGATCACTTCTTCGCGCGTCGTCGCCTCACGTTGCCGCTCGACCAATTCGATTACGACGGCAATTCGCGGCCTCGGCGATTCAGTGTCCCCTCACCAACGCTTCGTGGTTCGCGGTCCAAGCGACTCCGTGTCGCCACCCAAACTGTCGTGGCTCGCCCTCCGTGCAAGGAGTGTAGCGAGAATCGTTTCGCGCCATGAAATGTAGCTACTGTCGGCTACACGTCGCCCGGCGTCTCTGGCGCGTCATGAATGACCGGGGGAAGGAAGCGGTTCGTGTGACGGCGGCTATTGCTCCGCCCAGTCCACGCGCTTCGGAAAGGAGTGTTCTCGTGAACGTTTCCAAGAAGTCCATTGCCACGTTCGTCCTCGCCGCCACGGTGAGCCTGTGGAGGAACGGCTCCGCTGTCGACGCTTCCTGCGGCAATCAGGCTGCTGTGGCGCCGACGAACCACTCGGAGTCGTCGGGGATTTCAGCCGGCGCCAATTGCACCAACTGTTTCACGTTCGTCGATTCCTACACCAGCTCCGACTCTTGCGAAGAATCCGAGGGGAACAACTGCGTGTGGGTCGCGAACTCGGTCGTCGTGACGCGACAGGATTACGAGTGCGCGAATGTTGGCGGCACGTGGACCTGCCAGGCGAACGGCGCGCCGTACGAGCTTCCCACGCGACGCGGTCAGTACGTGACGCATGCTTGCCCCGGCTTCCCGGGATTCTGAGAGGTGAACCATGTCCAGGCTGATTTCCACGCTCGGTTTGTGCGGGGTCTTCTTCGGCGCTGCAAGCGTACCGCTGATGGTGGGGCGATCGTCCGATCGTGACGTACGTCGTAGAGGCGCCCCCGCGCACGCGGAATCGTTTTCCGTCGTGGCGGTCGAGCCATCGTCGATTCCGAAGGGTTCACCGGATCGCGTGTCGATGGACGAACCGGGGAACCCAGTTCGGATGGCAGCGGAGGAGTTGGACACGTGCATCGGACGACTTCGCCGTGCGAGGGCACGTGGGGACGAAGCGGAATGCCGGATGGCGCGAAGCGCGATGGCTCGATTGGGGCTCGGCGCCACGCAGGAAGCGCTCCTCTCGCTCATGGCGAACGACCGAGCGCTTCGAGGCGACGTGAGCGCCGTGCTGCGCGAGATCGGGGACGACTCGATTGCGCGGCGCTTGCTCGAGGATCTCGGAGACGTCAGGGATGCTGACCTGATCTCGGTGGAGGTCGATCTGATCGTCGCGCTGGCGCGATCGGACGAATCGATGCGGGCGATCGGTCATCTCCTCGCGCCGAAAGCCCCGGTCGAGCTGGCGTGTCTCGGCGCGCAGATCCTCGAGCGCCTGAGGGACCACCGAGGCACTCCGTTTCTCGTTGCGGCGCTCGGAGCAGAGGACCCGAGGACGCGGAAGGCAGTGACGAAGGCGCTCGAGGCACTCGCGGATCCGGAAGCGGTTCCAGAGCTGGCGCGCCACTATCGTCGAATGAGCACCAGCGATTACGACGCGAAATGCAGCATCGGTCGAGCAATTGCGCGGAGCATCCCGTCTCTTGGAGCGCTTCGAATCTTGTCCGATCTCGCTGCGGACCAACGCCCAGAAGAAGGACCGGCAACGCTCTATGGGTTCTCGTTGCTCGCCACGGACCCGACGGCGCTCGACGAGATCCTGGCGATGATGCGGACCGATTCGAGAGAAGAAGTGCGAAGCACTCTCATTTCGAGTCTCCTCGTGGCCCCGAAAGCCAGCGTTGACGCGCCGCTCTTGGAGTTCATCGAGTCCGAGCCGTCACCGCGTCTTCGGCGCGAGGCGCTGATCGTGGCCGGCCGAATGGCATCGCCTCAGATGGTCGAGAGTTTTGCCGCTTCGTTTCTCGGAAGCGGTGATGCCGACGACGTGGCGGCGGCGTGCGCCGCCCTTCGAAACGAGCTTTCATGCGGCGAGCCGCGGCCGGAAGCCCGCGCCCTTCTCTTTCGGGTCGTTCAGAATTCGGCAGTGGATCCGGCGGAGCGAATCCGATCGATTCGGGCGCTCGCTCGCCACGCAGACGGCGAGACGCAGCGCGTGTTCGAGGCCGTAAAGGCGAGCGCGGATGACGCTTCGGTTCGCAGCGCCGTCGCAGAAGCCTTGAATCCGACGGCTCAGGCAACGCGCTGATGGGGTCCGCGAGCGGGTAGGGAAGCACGTCGCGTCGGATTTTCTGTGCACACTTCCTCGAAGGGCTCCTCTTCATCTATGTGGATGGGATCGCGCGGGGCGCCTCGAACGACGTCTCGCGCGATCTATTGACTCGTCGCAGGGGAATGGGGGGAGATTGAGCTCGCATTCGGGCGGGATGCCGAGGTCGAGAGAGCACTGAGAGCCGGACGCGGCGAGGACACAGCGGTTGTCCTTTTGCAGCCTCGCGGCTCGTTGACACCCAGTCGTCTCCGGTTCCACGCGGCGAAGGCCGGCATGGACGTCCTCCGTTCTTCCCCGTCTGGGTCTGGCGCGCCTCTTCACCCCACGAAGTGACGCCGATCCAGACGGGTTCCTATCCTGAATCGGTAGGGTCGGTCGCAGCGGACCCGAGGAGTCATCACTCGACGGCGAAGCGGTACGACCCGGCGCCCACGGCGAACAAGACACACCCGTCGTCCATTCGCATGAACGTGATTCCCGGCTGACTCCGCGCGGGTCGTCCGCCCTCGGTCACTCGGTCCGCGCTCGCGGCCGGGACGAACACGGTGGCCGTCGCGTTCGCGGGCACGTGCACGTCGAGGACGAGCTTTCCATCGACCGTGCGCGACCAGCCGCTGACGATGGGCCCGTACCGCGAATCGTACGTGGCGCGCGCATGCGTCAGCCTCACGTCGAGCCGCGGGTGGACGACGATGGCTTTGAACCCGTGCGCGCCGGGCGCCACGTCGATTCCCGCGACGTACCGGTACAGCCACTCGCCGACGGCTCCGAACGCATAGTGATTGAACGAGTTCATCGACGCGTCTGCAGCATCGCCGTTCCATCGTTCCCAAATCGACGTCGCACCCTTCGCGATTTCGTAGCCCCACGACGGGAACGTCTTCGACAAGAGCAGCGAGTAGGCGACGTCGTTGCGGCCGCTCTCGGAGAGGACGGGCATCAGGCTTCCCGTGCCGATGAAGCCGGTCGTGAGGTGACCGTCGTGCCGCTCGATGTCTCGCGCGAGGAGGATGGCGGCCGCTACGCGTTTGTCTTCCGGAACGAGGCCGACTTGCAGCGCAAGGACTTGGCACGTCTGGCTGCCGTTGCCGACGGTGCCGTCGTCTTTGACGAACCTCTGGATGAACGCGGCGCGGATTCCGACGAACAGGTCGTCGTAGCGCTTGCCAACGTCTTCATTGCCGATCGCGCGCGCCATCTCGGCCATCATCGCGGCGTCCTGAGCCCAAAACGCCGTCGCGAGGATCTCTCGCGGCGTCTCACTTCCCACCGCGACCCGATAGCCGAAGTCGTGGTTGCGGCGCTTCTCCCAGACGAGGTTTGGATTCGCGTCGCGGATGTACGCCATCCACTTCTCCATCGCCGGCCAGCACTCCTCGACGAGACGCACGTCGGCGTACTGTCGAAGTGATCGATACGGGACGATGATGCCCGCATCACCCCACGCTGGGGCGCCGTCGTCCTCGGTGGAACCGCGCGGCGAGACGTCCGAGAAGGCCCCGGCCGGAGACTGAGCGTCCACGACGTCGCGCATCCACTTCGTCGTGAAAGCGGCCATGTCCATGTCGAAGCAGGCGGTGCGCCAGAAGATCGCCGCATCGCCCATCCAGCCGAGTCGCTCGTCGCGCTGCGGACAGTCGGTCGGAACGCCGAGCAAGTTGCCGCGCTGACTCCAAAGGATGTTTTCGAACAATCGATTCACCGTGGGATCCGAACACTCGAACGCACCGGTGAACGGCAGGGCCGAGTGCACGACGCAGCACTGGATCGACTCGAGCGTGGGCGTACCCGGGTAGCCGGTGACCTCGACGAAGCGGAATCCGTGATAGGTGAAGTGCGGCTCGAACACTTCGCGTCCGCGACCGGACAGCACGTACGTGTCGGTGGCTTCGGCTCGGCGAAGGTTGGCGCGATCGAGGTTCCCATCCGGCTGGAGGCGCTCCGCGAACCGAAGTCGCACGCTCGTTCCCGCCGCGCCGCTCACGATGAGGCGCACCCAACCGACCATGTTCTGACCGACGTCGAACACGAAGACTCCCGGCTGGGGTGTCGCGATTGCGCGCGGCCGGACGATCGCCTCGTCCCCCTCGATTCGGATCGGCGGAGATCGCTGCGCGACGAGGAGCACCTGCGAAGCGGGTAGGACGTCGGCTGCGCGCCACGTGCCGTCGTCGAATCCCGGTGAGTCCCAGCCGGGCATCTCGAGTCGAGCGTCGTAGGTTTCGCCGGCGTAGATTTCCGAGCGGAGGATCGGTGAGGGCGCGGTCTTCCACGACGCATCGGAAGCAATCGTCTCCTCGGTGCCGTCGTCGAATTGCAGGTGCAGCTCGACGAGCAAGCGCAGGGGCGGTTCGCCGAAGTTGAATCTCCGGAGTCTGGGGCCGAGGCTGCTTCCGTACCACCCGTCCCCGAGGATTGCACCGATGACGTTGTCGCCGGATCGAATGAGCGTCGTCACATCGTACGTCTGGTACGCGACGCGCTGGCGATAGTCGGTCCAGTCCGGGGTGAGAACATCGTTGCCGACGCGTTGGCCGTTGATGCGCAGCTGGTACGATCCGAGTGCAGTGACGTATGCCCGCGCCGAACGGATGCGGTTTGAAAGGGCGAACGACCGGCGCAGATGAACGGCCGGCCGCGGGGAGGGCATGAGCGACGGCTCGCCCCACGGCGGATCACCGATGCGGCCGACGACCTTCGCCGCCTTCCAGGTGGAATCGTCGAAGAGGGGTTTGCTCCAGTCGGTCGGCGCTACGTCGGTGCAGCGCCAGCGCTCGTCGGTGACGCAACGGCTCGTCGCCTCGCCTCGTACCGCGATCGTCAGCAGCGCGGCGAGGGCCGCGGGCCCGTTGTCGTTGTGCGCTCGAATCGCGACGACGTTGCGCCCGTTCATGAGCGCGATCTCGACGGGCGCTCGCGTGAAAGCTCCGAAGTCCGATCCCGCGCCGACGTCGCGCCCGTTCACGAACGCGCGAAACGAATTGTCGGCGACGACAAAGAGCGTCGCGCTTTCGACGGCCGCCGCCGATGGCAAATCGAACGTGAACCGGAAGAATCGGTCGCCGGCGGGCGCTGCTTGGCGCGGATCGCCCTCCGGTGTCCAGATC
The DNA here is from genome assembly GCA_016178505.1 of Planctomycetota bacterium. Classification (GTDB taxonomy): domain Bacteria; phylum Planctomycetota; class JACOTG01; order JACOTG01; family JACOTG01; genus JACOTG01. The sequence goes on along the minus strand of JACOTG010000135.1, from coordinate 5,131 downwards.
CACTTCACCCCGTCGAGACTCGGCATCGTGTCCGCGGGTTCGACGCGGCCGATCCACTTTGCGCTCCACTCCGTCGCGCTCAGGAACCCGGTCTCGAAGAACGCGCGTTCGCTCCACGGCAAAGGCCTCCCATCGCCGTCCCAGGTGCGAACCATCCAGTGGTAGCGATGCCGCGAGTGCAACGCGGCGCCCGCGTAAACGACGTTCAGCAATGCGTCCGAATCGACCTTGCCCGAGTCCCACACGTCGCCGCGCTCATCGCGGAGCAACTCCGATGTGCTCGCGACGAGGATGCGGTACGCGGTCTGGTGAGCGCCGCGACGATCGTCGCCGACCCACCACGAGAATCGCGGCCGCAGGACGTCGATGCCGAGCGGATTCTCGAGGAACTCGCACTGCAAGTGCGTCGGCGCTCCCGATGCACTGCCGCGAGCATTGGCGGCGCCGAGGGCGAGCACTGTGACGACGATGGCGCTGACGTGGCATGCTCGATGTCTCATGATCGGAGAGTATGGACTCGGGCTGGAGCGCGTGCACTTTCGAAGATCACACTCGGCACTGCGGCGCTCGCGTCGCGCTCATTTCCGGCCGGGTGTCTTTTCCGGCGACGGCACGGCTTCTGGGCCGAACGGATCGCACGGCTTTGGATTCGGCGTGGGCATTTGCGCATCGACCGCGAGCCGCCAGGCGGCGAGATCCTTCCGCAGTTGGTCCGCGCGCGCGGGCTCGGCGGCCGAGAGGTCGTGCTGTTCTCCGGGGTCGGAGGCGAGATCGTAGAGTTCGACGCGCGCGTCTTCGTAGAACTCGACGAGCTTGGCATTGCCGACTCGGATCGCTCCGCTGGGACGGCCGCCTTGATCGCTGTAGTGAGGGTAGTGCCAGAAGAGCGGACGCTCGGGGATTCCGCCGGCATTCAGCAACTATGAGAGGCACTCGAAGGCCACCCTCGTAGTTCCACCCCTTGCCCGCGCGAAGCGGGAAGTTCGAGGTTGGCGATCCCTCGGCCGTCGACAGCCCGCCATTGTCGGAGGTGAAGAGCACGATCGTGTCGCGGGCACGATCGATCCGATCGATCTCGCGGAGAACGTGGTCGACGGCGATGTCCATCTCTTCGACCATCCCGGCGTAGTCCGGGTCGTCCTGCACCGCGCGCGCCCTGAATCCGGGTCCTGCCTCGACGTCGCGCACCGTCTCGTGCGAGTCGATCGCCGCCCGCCGGTCACGGTACTTCTTCTCGAGAGGGGGAAGCGTCTTGAGGTCGACATGCACCGAGTAGAGCGACAGGTAGAGGAAGAACGGACGATCCTTCGATTCCTCCAGGAACTCGGTCGCCTTCGTGGAGAGGAACCTCGCGAAGTGCGGATCGTCATCGGGACCGATCGTTCCTCGCGCGTCGGCGCCGATGGTGACGTCGAAGCCATGGTCGGACGGCAGCGATCCCTTTCGGCCGAGGTGCCACTTGCCCGCGATCGCCGTGCGATATCCGGCCGCACGAAATGCCTCTGCGAGCGTGATCTCCTCGCTGGGCAACGACTGGATGGACGGCGGCGGAAGGAGTGAGCCACGGCGGTACGCGGCGAGGTAGTTGGTGAGATGAAGCCTCGCCGGGTACTTCCCGGTGAGGATGCTCGCGCGCGTCGGCGAGCAGACGCTGCACGCGGCGTAGGCCTGGGTGAATCGCATGCCCTGTGCAGCGAGGTGGTCGATCGCCGGCGTTTCGTAGAAGGTGCTGCCCGTGCAACCGAGATCGCGCCACCCGAGATCGTCGGCAAGGATCAGCACGACGTTCGGTCTGCGCGGGGTGTCGGTGTTTCGAATCCTCGCCGTGCACGCCGCCAGCAAGACGACGAGCCCGACGAGGGAACGGCTCATGAGGCGTGTCTCCGCGGACTACTTTGCGGGCGTGATCTCGAGGTTTGCAAACGTGCCGCCCGATCCGTCGCCGACCCATAATCCGACCCGGCCGCCGCGGCGATCGCTCAGCTCGTCGACGGTGAGGCACGGCGCTTTGGCGTCGTTCACGAACACGCTGACCTTGCGCTTGGAGATGACGATGCGAGCGTGAAACCAGCCGTTCGGATCCGGTGCGGGGTCGACTGCCTTTTCGTAGATTCCCGTTCGCACATCCCGCAGGGTCTTCCACGGATAGTTTGGATGAGAGACGTACTGGACCGCGTGAGTGCGCCGAACGGGATCATCAGACTTGAAATTGAACGGGCGGAAATAGACGGCGTCATGCGTCTGCTCGTCGACGCCGCGAAAGGCGATGCCGAGAAAACTATGCTGATCGACGTCTTGTCCCTTGACGTCTACTTCGATGACACCTTCGTCGAGATCGCTTCCATCGAGCCATGCGATGCCGACGTCCGCTCGTTCGTCGAATCGGATCGCGTGCTTGCCGGCATCGTCCACGGCCGTGACTTCACGGTTGACGAGCTTCCAGCCTTTGGCGCTCGCGATGCTGCGAACGTCGGGGGCGTTCGACTTGTCTTCAGCGTGCGCGGCTGCGCCCATCACGAAACACGCCACCACGCTCCTTGCCCATTGCCTGCTCTTCATGGCTGATCTCCTCGAAGTTTACGATAGTCCGATTCGTACCATCCGAGGAAACAACATGTCACGGAAACGCGGTCGGTTTCGTCGATTCGGGTGAATTCGAGTGCCTTCCCAGGGCGGCCTCGACGGATCGACCGGGTCAGCGCGGCAAGTTGCTGGTAGCAAAGAGCGTCCAGGGTGACGACGGCATGTCGCGGAGGATCGGCCGCTGCCACATGAAGTCGGGGTGCGCCGCGAGGAACGGCTCGACGTGGAAATCCTCGCCGCAAGCGTGACCCATCGCCGCCCAGAACGACAGCGACGCGGCAAGCTTCGAGTCGGTGACCTTCGACTGCGTCGCGCCGCCGGGGTAGTACGGCGGCCATTCCCACTCGGGCGAGCCTTTTTCGTCGAGCTCGACGTGTCCGCAAAGAGTGCGACCCGACGGCCTCGTCGAACCGTCGCGCGAATCGACGTGATCGGCGAGGAACCGTTTGCCGGCCTCGACGTCGATGCGCCCGCGATTCTTCTCCATCAGCTGTTCCCAGCGACGGCGCCGGGCGTTGGCGCTGTTGCCCGCGTCATTGGGATCGAACGTCGTTTCCTCGGCGCGCAGCTTCGGGTCGGCCGGGAAATTCGAACCAACGAAGAAACCGTCGTTCGTCTTCGTGAGCGGAGTGTTGTGCAGTCCGAGCTCGAGGCGCGCGATTTCGCCGGTCTTGCGGTCGCCGACGAGCCACGAGTTCGCGTAGGCGCCGTTGTTGGCGTCGATCATCGCGTGCGCCCACTCGTCGATCGTGCTCGAGAACTGGATGGCGCGTCGCGCGCGCGCGAACTCAGGCGTGCCCGCGGGCTCGAAGCCCTTGAACTGCGTGATCGTCGTCTCCGTGACGAGGATCCCCGCGTCGTTGACGGCGAAGTCGTCGCCGCTGTGGATGTAGCCGGGGAAGCTGTCCATGAAGATGCGGTGGCCCTTCGCCGGGACGATGTCGAGCACGACGTTCCATCGCTCGCCGATCGCGTAATCGACCCACGCGTTGTGTCCCATGACGATGCCGCCGTCGGTCGTGTACGAGCCGGTGGCAATGAACGCGCTGCAGTTCCCGGGCGCGGCGTTAGAGCGCTTCTCGAGCTTCGGAATGTAGTACATGGCGATCTCGATCCACCCGTTGATCGCCGCGACGTCGTCGCGATCGATTGCCTTCCCGTGCGCGCGCGCGCCCGCGGCGATGCCGTCGATTTCGCGGCGCTCGTCGGTGGTGAGCCGCGGCCAGAAGAGGTCGCGGGCGGTCTTCCGGAAGAACTCCCAATCGCGCTTCGTGGCGACGGGGACGTACTTCACGAAGACATTGCGCGCGTCATCGATCTCGTTCGCGAGAAGGTAGCCGTGTTGGAATCCGACGTACTCGGGTTGGCCCTCGAGATGCACGTAGATCCAACCCGCGTCGTCGCGACGCGACGAGCCGATCAACCGGACGTCGTCCATTCGAACGACTTCCATGTCCCCTCGCTCCGGGGCGACCGTGTGAGACTCGGCGCACGCCGCAATGACGACTAGCACGAAGCTCGACAAGGCTCTCCGCATGCTCGTCCTCCTGAATGGGTGGACCCGCATTCTAGTCGAGCGTCCGCACCACTCCTAGAAGCGGACGCGGATACCGGCGATGCCCGTGACGTCGGGCGAGGTCTTCTTGAAGAGGTCCTCGCCAAATCCGACCTCGAGCGACGTTTGCTGCGTGATGCGGAACTCGGCACCGGCGTCGATCTGGAGCTGATTGCGGTTCAGCTCCGGGACGTCGGAATTCGGTATCACGTTCGTGTTGAAGTCCAGCTCGGCCACGAGCCCGACCCACGCCGCGAGTTCGACTCGCAGCGCCGGCGAAATCGAGAGGAACGGCTGGGGTCGCGGCCCGCCGAATTGGTCGAACAGATCGGGGATCGAGACGTCCGCGTCGAGAAACGCCGTCCAATCACCGAACGATCGCTGGGCGATCACCCCGACCGCTGCGTCCCAGGTGTCGCTTCCGAATCCACGCGAGACGCTGCCCGTCGGCGGCTCGATTCCGGCGCGCACGGCGAGCGTCAGCGGCGCGCGCTCCTCGGAAAGAAGGCGGACCTTCGTCGCCAGATCGACGTCGCCCAGCGAGACGTCGTGAGGCTCGACGGAGAAGTACTCGTGCCCGTTTCGCGCCGCGCGGACTTCGAAGAAGTCGTTGGGGATCCCCTCCGGCACGGTCTGGGGAAGACCGAGCGCGCGGTGGTACTCGTTGATGAAGTGATCGAGGAAGCCGCCCGATGCGTACGCGATCGGCACCTCGACGGAAAGCTCGAGCGCGTCCGCCGCACCCCAACGCAGAGTCGCCGCGGCGCGTGCGAACTCGCCGTCGAACACGGCCTGGTCGTGCGTGCCGAACCCGCTTTGCGAGATCGACGAGTAAGTCGCGTGCAGAGCCGCTTCGAAATGGCCTTCGGGGATGGTCGCGGCACTGGCGACGGGCAGGTCGAGGAACAAGAGCGAAAGCGGGTGTTGATTGCGAGCGGCGATCGGCTCGGGCTGCCACGCGTCGAAGCTCGATCCATCGCCGAGTGCGACCGC